>DASTYD010000055.1:0-2365 GCA_035765175.1 Gaiellaceae bacterium | reverse complement strand
CGAGCGCGCGGACCGACGATGCGACGAGCTTCGAGTCGGGCCACTGGTCTGCGTGGCCCGACTCGCTGATCGCCGCGCGCATGAGCCCGTAGTCGCGCAGCGTCACAAGGTGCAGCGTCATGCGGATCAGATTCGCCTTGACGATCGTGCCCCGGGCGAGCTCGCGCTCGAGCGTCTCGCGCCGGAAGCTCGTCGTCCGCGTCCAGATGCCGACATATGGCGCCGGCGACCACTGCGCCTGCATCCCGACGAGGCGTTCGATCACGGCCTTCGGCGAGAGCCGCTTGCGCTCCAAGAGGAGCTGCCGCGCGAGCGTCGCGCGATTCAGCTCGCGCAGCGTGAGGACGCGCTCGGCCACGCTAGAGCCGCTTTGCTACGCCCAGGGAAGCTTGTCCCAGTACGAGGGCCTTCCCCGCTGCGACCGCTCGAACGGCGCGTAGGCCTGCTTCGGATCGGGCGTCGTTTCCTCCGCGCTCGCCCCGTAGCGGGCAGCGAGCTCAGAGACCGGATAGAGCAGCTGCTCGTCCTGCGATCGCGCACCAACCATCAGGACCGCGCTCGGCCCGTCGCCGGCCCCCACGAAGACGTGCTCGGTGCCGGCGGGGCAGTGGAAGAAATCCCACGGCCCAAGAAGCCGCTCCTCACCGTCGACGAGCAACCTGCACTCCCCCGACAGGACGAGGAATGCCTCCTGCTGATTCTCGGAGTGATAGAGGCAGTTCGGCTCGCCGGGCTCCAGCACGGCGACGTTGATGCCGAACTGCGGGAACTCGGACGCCACGCTCTCGAAGCCGCATCCCGAGCCGAAGGTCTTCGTCGTCCACCACTCGGCGTCCCGCACGTTCACGACGAACCAGCCCTCGCCCACGGGCGCGAGGCCCGAGCCGCCGTCTTCGAGCTTCGCCTCAGGCATCGAGCGCACGCTCCAGCGCGGCTCGGTCGGTCGGCGGCCCGTGCGTCGGGAGGACGAGCTCAACCGGCAACTCGCGAAGCGCTTGTAGCCGCTCGAGGATCTCCTCCGGTTTCACGCCCTCGGGTGCCCACTCGGCCAGGAACTCGAGCCCCTGGCCGCGGTCGACGAGCGTGTCTCCCGTCACGAGCGCCCGCCTGTTCTCGATCCAGAGCACGAGGTCGTTCGGGTCCTCCCGTCCCGCGAAGGCCTCGACGCCGATCGGCAGCCGGTCACCGGCCCTGTAGACCTGCCCCGTGACCGGATCCGGGTCGGGCGGATCCGGCGGTGGCACGTAGATCTGCGCACCGAGCTGCTCGGCCAGCTCGACAGCGTCGCGCCGGTGCCATGGCGAAGTCAGCACGATCGTGGTCTCGCGCTCTGCAGCGAGCTCGAGGATCTCGTCCGGTACAGCCAGCGGGTCGAAGAGCAACAGCCGCTCTCCGTCGTCGATCGCGTAGGACGAGACGTCTTTGTAGTCCCAGTCCTCGTGCCTCCACTCGGGGTGCGGCGCCTCCCAATGCCACACGCCTGTCTGAACCTCCCGCACGGCGCGATCCTAGCCTCGTGCCTCGGCAACCGCCGCCCGGATGCGCGCGGCACCGTCCGAGAGGATCAGGTCGCCGTGCGGGATGATCACGCGCTCGATCGGGAGGTCGGCAAGCGCATCGAGCGCCGGCAGCAGGAGCTCGGGGTCGGCTTCGTCGACGAAGACGTGGAGGCGGCCGCCGGTTCCGCTGAGGACATCGCCGCTGACGAGCGTCGCGTGCTCGCGGATGAAGAAGACGACCTGCTGCGGCTCGCCCTCGAGCTCGATCGCCTCGACACCGCGCGGCAACTCGTCCGTCGTTGCGGGGTTCGGAATCTTCCGCCAGACCGCGCGCGGCGGCGTCCACACGGACGCGCCGTAACGCTCGACGAAGTCGGGCGTGCCGCGGTAGTGCGCACCTTGCGTGAGCAGCACGCGGACCAGCTTCCCGTGCGGGTCGAACTCACCGTCCGGGGGCAGGAACGGATCGATCAGGACCACATCGTCCTCCGTCTCGTAGCGGACGACCGGCACCTCTTCGGGCCAGTCCTCGCCCGGCTCCCAGTCGGGGTGCGGCGAGAACCACCACGAGAGCTCGCCCACGTCGCCGCTCAGCCGCCCTGGGGCAGCCGGATCTGGGTGATCACGTAGCGAGCCCCATCCAACGACTCTAGCGGCGACAGGCAGCGAGGACCGACGACGAGCCGCGGGCTTCGAAAGTCTTGTCTCGACCGGCGCGAGTGGGATTCAATCTGGATATGGGCCGGCCCAGCCAACTGGTTGCGGCTCCCGCCGTCTCCGTCCGGAACCCCGAGATCCGCCGCGCGGAGCTCGCGTGGGGCTCGGCGATCACGGCCGAGTGGGCGCACTTCGTCGCGTTCGGGGTC
>DASTYD010000054.1:0-4208 GCA_035765175.1 Gaiellaceae bacterium | reverse complement strand
GCGCTAGCGGTGCTGGGTTCGTGCCGTCCGAGGGGGCGTCAGTGCGATAGCCGCAGCGCCGACTAGCAGCAGGACAACGATCGCCAGCCAGCCGCGCTGGGCGTTCGACGTCAGTCCGGAGTCCCGGAACAGGGTCATGAACGCCCACGCGAGACCTGCCCAGGCAATCAGCACGCAGGCCGCCGGCCATCTCCAGCGGAGCACGACCGCGAACACGAACAAGAGGGCGCAACCGAGCCCGGCCAGACCCACTAGACCGAATGCCTCCCACTGCCACGATTCAGGGCTCTCGCGCCAGTGGGGCCCGATGCTGCACGAGTCGTCGCACTTGAGTTCGAACCCCCAGAGCAGGCCGACCAGAGCTGCGAAACAACTCGCAGCGACGATGCCCGTCGCAAGCAGGAAAGCAGCAGCCCGTCGGGCCATGTCTAGGTGTATCGGCGGCCGCTCGCGTTTCTCAACGCTCACCCGAGACGGCCGCAGGTCATGCCGTCGGTCTTCCTGCCTAGTAACCACAGACGCGATCAGCATCGTCCCCGATGCGCCCGCGCGGTCGCCGTGTGACGCTTCTCGCGGTTTCCCAAGGAGGCTCCGATGACACCGATCAAAGACGCAGCGTGCGAGTTCCTCACCCACAAGCGAATCGCCGTCACGGGGGTCTCGCGCACACCGGATACCCATGCGAGCAACACGGTGTACAACCGCCTGCGAGACCGGGGCTACGAGGTCTTCGCCGTCAACCCGAACGCCGACGAGGTCGAAGGTGATCGCTCGTACCACGACCTGCGCTCGATCCCTGGAGGCGTCGAGGCAGTCGTGATCGGAACGAGGCCCGAGATCGCCGACGAGACGATGCGCGAGTGCGCCGACCTCGGCATCAAGCATGTCTGGATGCACCGAGGGCCCGGCGGCGGCAGCGTCTCCGAGACGGCCACCGCCTACGGCCGTGAGCACGGCATCGCGGTGATCGACGGCGGGTGCCCGTGCATGTTCGGCCCGACTGCCGATCCGGGCCATAAGGCGATGCGGTTCGTCTTCACGCTCACGGGCAGCGTGCCGAGGCAAGTGAACCCATAGGAGGTGGGTCATGAAGCGCTACGAGTACAAGGTCCTCGACACCGGGAAGGACCTCGAGCAGCAGCTGAACGCTCTAGGTGCGGGGGGCTGGCAGGTGGTCGGCGTGACGACGAAGAAGCAGCTCTTCATCGCGCCGCCGCAGGCGATCATCCTCATGCGCGAGCTGGAGCCGGCCGAGGCGCGCGAAGCCCCCTCCCTGGTCGAGGCGCACGCCTAACCCGCCCCACACGCCAGCGAGGCGCCTTCCGGCGCCTCGCTGATGACGGGTACTTGCGCGCGTAGGTCAGGTGCGCGGGCCTTGCGGCTGTCGCGAAATGCCCTCGACGACCTGGCCGGTGTCCTTGTCCTTGCCTTGCAGGGCGACGTCGGCCTGCGAGACCACGCCGACCAGGCGCTCCTCCTCATCGGTCACGGCCAGACGCCTCACCTGGTGCTGCGCCATGAGCTTGAGCGCGTCCGAGAGATCGTCGTCAGGGCTCACGGTGAGAAGCTCGCGCGAGGAGACCTCGGACGCCGGCATCCCGCGCAGATCTTTGCCCTTGGCGACCGCCCGTACCACGATGTCGCGATCTGTGACGATCCCCACGAGGCGATCTCCTTCGACGAGCGGGATCGCTCCCACGTCTTCGGCTTCCATCACCTCGGCGACCTCGGTCAACGGCGTCTGAGGCGTCAGGGCGCGCGGTCTCTCGGTCATGACATCTGCAACTTTGGTTCCCATTTTGCTCCTTTCGGGGTTTCTTCAGTGGTTTCCGGCATCACCTCCCTCAAACCCGGACAAGTCATCCTCCTGAGGCCACTACACTCGGTCTCATGCCGCGTGGTTATGAAGAGGGCCCGGTCGCCGAAGAAGCCCAGAGGCGCCAGGACGCGATCGAGCGCGGCCAGACGCCCGACGCCTCACGAACAGCTTCGACGCGCACGGCCGTATTCGGCTCGACGGAGGCGGACACGCCGGTGGGCTTCCTCGGCTGGGCGGACGAGGTCGACGCCGACGAGCTCTTCGAGAGCGGCCGCGCGTGGGGCATCTCGCTACGCCGCGTCCCCGTTCAGAGGGGCTGACGGCTCTCAGCGCGGGAGGTAACGCGCGAGCGCCTGGTCGCCGTACACCTCGCCTCCGGCCACGATCTTCCCGTCCCGCTGTTCCGCCAGCGCTCCGATCCAGTCGGCGCCGGTGCCGAAGTCGCTGAGGACGATCCCGCTCCTGCCGAACCCGCGGTCGAGCGCGCCGCTCGGGAGAAAGCGGGCGAGAGCCCAGGCGGCCGCGTCCAACGCCGAATCGTCGTAGGCGAGCCCTCCGACGAGGACCGCTCCTTCACGGTCGACCAGGATCGCCTGCGCGTAGCCGCCGTGGGAGCCGGGCCTGAGCAACCGCTTTCCGAACCGGCGGTCGAGCCGACCGCTCTTGGTGAGCCGCAGGACGGCGATTCGCGGATCGTCTCGCCGAAAGCCGACCGCGGACATGCCGGCCGCGACGATGCCTCCGTTCGGCTGGAGGGGAGCGCGTCAGCCTTCATGCCGACCTCGTGCTGCGCACTCGCCTCCGCATGCTCTTGCCGGAGCGCGGGCTGTTCCGCTCGCGGGCGTAGCGCCGTCCTACAATTTCAGAGCATGGAGACGGACGAGAAGTTGGCCATCTTCTTCGGCTTGCTTATCGCCGTCGTAATCCTCGTCATGGCCGTGATGAGGAGTAGTGGCGGCTGCCACGACGAGCCGTGCGGGAATGCCTCGCCGCCAGTGACCCACTCCAGCCCTTTTTCCGCCAAACCCTCCTAGGCCCCGGCAGGCGTGGCGACGCGGCGTCGCCGCTCGGCCTTCCGCGCTCTCATCGCTCGCGGGTCCGGCACGGGCACGGACGTGAGCAGCGTCTTCGTATAGTCGTGGGAGGGGCTCGTGTAGACGTCCTCGGCAGGCCCTGCTTCCACGATCTTGCCTCTCTGCATGACTGCGATCCGGTCGCTCATCGAGCGGACGACCGCGAGGTCGTGGGCGCCGACGCTGTGGACGATCAGGGGCTCGGCCACGATGTGCCGGAGGTCATCCGGGTCGAGCGACGAGTAGGGGTCCTGGAAGACGATCTGCATCTCGCGCCGGAGCTTTCGGATCGACTTCCCCGAGCCGAACTCGCCGACAAGTCCTCCCATCGGGGACACGTCAGAAGTTTGGTCGGTTCGGGGCGCTTTCGCTGGATCCCGGGCGGCTCGAGGGCGGGCGGAGCCCAGCCGAACCACGACCTATCCTTGCCGGGAGTGAGCGTAGAGCGTGTTACCGGCTGGGCTCGCCTGTCGGGCGTTCGCATCGGCGCGGTGATCGCGCTCGCCCTGGCGGCCGCCTTCGCCGTCTGGCTCATCGTTCGCGGAGACGACGAGTCGTCCAGCGCTTCCACGACGACGCAGACCACGACAGCCGAGGTCGGCCCCGTCGCGGCGACGCCGGCCGCGCTGCGCGCCCTCTCGAACGAGGTCGGGCACCCGGTCTACTGGGTCGGCCCTCGTCCAGGGAGGACCTACGAGCTGACGCGCACGTCCGACGGGCGAATCTTCGTCCGGTACCTCCCGCCCGGTGCATCCGTCGGCAACAAGACCGCGCAGTACACGATCGTCGGCACGTACCCGGTTCCCGACGCGCTCGAAGTGCTGAGGAAGCTGTCGAGGCGAACGGGCGAGAAGAGCGCTCCCGCGCCCGGCGGCGGGCTCGCCGTCTACAGCACCGAGTCGCCGAACAACGTCTACGTCGCGTATCCGGGATCGGACGTGCAGATCGAGGTGTTCGACCCGTCGGCCAAGCGGGCACTGCGCCTCGTGACCTCGGGCCGCGTCGCCCCGGTCGGCTAGGTCCTCGCGCTGCTCGTCGCCTGGGTCGCCTTCCCGCTCGTGATGGCCGTGCTGGCGCTCGGCTGCGGGCGACTGCTCGAGTTGGCCGCCGGCGAGCCTCTTCCGGGGCCGCTTCTGCTTCCGGTCGGCTTCGTGCTCGTCATCCTGGCCGGCGAGTTCGCGACGCTCACTGGTGCAACCGCCGAGCTGGCCGCGCCGCTCGCGACCGGGCTCGCGGTCGCAGGGCTCCTGCTCGGGCCGATCCGGCGTGTGCGCCCGGATTTCTGGGCGCTCGGGACGGCGGGCGCCGTGTTCGCC
>DASTYD010000053.1:0-4716 GCA_035765175.1 Gaiellaceae bacterium | reverse complement strand
CGCGGGGATCGCGACCTTGTCGAGCTCCTTCGTGAGCACGATCGCAGCCTCGTTCACGTGCTCCTCGCGGTCGGCGCGGCGCTCGGCGACCATCGCCTCGATCTCCGCGTACTTGCGCGGATGGAGCGCCTGGAACGCGAGGTCCTCGAGCTCCCACTTGATCTTGTGGATGCCGAGCCGGTGCGCAAGCGGCGCGTAGACCTCGAGGGTCTCCCGGGACTTCTGGACCTGCTTCTGGCGCCCCAGGTACTCGAGCGTGCGCATGTTGTGCAGGCGGTCTGCGAGCTTGATGAGGATGACCCGCACGTCGTGGGCCATCGCGACGATCATCTTGCGGTAGTTCTCGGCCTCGGCGTGCTCGCGGCTCTGGAACTGGATCCGCGTCAGCTTGGTGACGCCCTCGACGAGGCTCGCGATCTCGTCGCCGAACTCGGCCCGCACGGCCTCGGCGCCGACTTCGGTGTCCTCGACGACGTCGTGGAGGAGCGCCGCGGCGATCGTCTCGTCGTCCAGGCGCAGCTCCGCGCAGATCTTCGCGGCCCCAAAGGGGTGGTTGATGAAGGCCTCGCCGGACCGCCGCTCCTGGCCCGCGTGGGCGCGGCCCGCGAAGTCGAACGCGCGGGCGAGCAGGTCGCGGTCGACGTCCGCGTTGTAGGTCGAGACCTCGGCGATCAGCTCCTCGAAGAGGTCTTCGTGTCGTTCCGGAGCTTCGATCGTGGCCATGCTCAAATTGTAGATCGGACCTCCCCCGACGCCGTTCGCCTCATGTTTGGGAAAGGAGTCGGCGATGCAAGACAGAAGAGATGCCGCCTGTGCTCAAACGACACCTCAAACGACGCCGGACGATGATCGGCCTTCTGCGGCTGCTGATCGTCCTTTCCGCCCCGCACAGGCCGCTAGGCACTACGACGCGCTAGCTCGGCCCGCGTAGCATCGGCCGATGGGACAGCGCGGCCGCACCGTGCTCCTCGGCCTGTCGGTCGGCCTCGTGCTCGCCGACTCGTCGGTGGTCACTCTGGCCTTGCCGGACATCCTGGGCGAGTTCAACGTCGAGATTGCGACGTTGGCCTGGGCCCTGACCTCGTTCAACCTTGCGCTCGCGCTCTCAGCCCTGCCTGCGGCTTACATCGCTCGGCGGAAGCCGGCCCTCGTGTTCGCGGCCGGGGCCGTCGTCTTCGCCGCCGCCTCGCTCGTGTGCGCCTTCGCGTCCTCGTTCGAAGGTCTAGTCGCCGGGCGAACCGTCCAGGGCGTGGCGGGCGCCGCCGTCGTCTGTGCGGCCCTCGACCTGCTCTCGGGCGTGACCGAGTCGGAAGCTCGAGCGGCGCGCATCTGGGCGCTCGCCGGCGTGCTGGGCGCCTCACTCGGGCCTGCGGCGGGCGGGATCCTCACCCAAGCGCTCGGGTGGGAGTGGATCTTCATCGTGCAGGTGCCCGTGATCCTCGTCGGACTGCTCGCCCTCCGCGGGGTCCGGGTTGCCCCGGCGCCGGAGCCGGCCGGCCGACCTCACGTCGCCGCGAACGCCGCGCTGCTCCTCGTGTCGGGTGCGCTCGTGGCGGCGCTCTTCCTCCTCGTGATCCTCCTCATCAACGGCTGGCGGATCGAGCCGCTCGCCGCCGGCCTGATCGTGACCGTCATGCCGCTGTCGGCGATCACGGCAGCCCGGTTCCTGGGCTCGATCACGCCGCTCTGGGCGCGGGCCGCGTCGGGGACGATCCTGATCTCCGGAGGCCTGGCGGCGCTCGGGTGGCTGCCCCATGCGGGAGCGATCTGGACCGTGCCGCCGCAGATCGCAGTGGGAGCAGGGCTCGGGCTTGCACTGTCGGCCCTCACCGAGCGTGCTCTGGCCGGCCGCTCGGCGCAGGCTGTTCACGGGGGCTGGACGATTGCCGCCAGGCACGCGGGCGTCGTCCTCGGGCTCTTGCTCCTGACGCCGATCTTCACGGCCGACCTCGAGCGCAACGAGGACGACGCGCTCGCGGCGGGCACCTCGGTCGTGCTCGACAGCCGGATCTCGCCGCTGCGCAAGCTCACGGTCGCGCGCGACGTGCTGGTCGCGGTCGACGAGGCGAAGGACGAGGCGCGGATCCCCGACGTGAAGGCCGTCGTCGACCACGAGGACGAGCCGGAGTACGTCGAGCTCGGCTCCGATCTGCAGGATCAGCTCGACCGCGCGGTCACGAACGCCTTCTCGCGCTCCTTCCTCGCCGCGGCGCTGCTCGGACTGCTCGCCCTGATTCCGATCCTCGTCGGCCGACGGGACGTGAGCGTCTGATGCGTGCGATCGCGTGGTCCCTCGCCGCAGCGCTCGCGCTCGTCGTCGCGTACCTCGCGCTAGGCGGAGCGTCCTATGCGCCCGCGAAGGTGGCCGATCCGTGCGCGACGCGGGACTGGCGCAACCCGCAGGGCCTCGCGGAGGTCGGCGAGCAGATCGTCCTCTCGGGCCTCGACGGAGCGGCCTGCGAGCTCGGCGTCTCGCGCGAGGAGATGGTGCTTGCCCTGGCGAACAGCGACACTCGCGAGCAGTTCGCGCGGGAGCACGGAATCTCCGACCAGCGGCTCGAGCGGCTCGTGCGTGACGGGCTCATGAGGGCGATCGACGACGCCGAGCAGGCCGACGCGCTGAATCCCACGTTCGCCGACATCCTGCGCGGGCTCGTCCGGAGCATCCCGGTCGACGAGCTCGTCGACCTGCTCGACCAGATCCCGGGCCTGGCGCTCGGGTAGAGGACTCCTAAGATGGTGGAGTTGGTAGAGCCGAAGCCGCTGATCGGTCCTCGCGGTGTCATCACCCTCTTCGTCGGCTTCCTGCTTGCGCTCGCCGTGGTTTGGATTGGACTGGTTGCTGTACAGGGGGAACGAGTGCTGACGGAGTGCTCGACCCGCGGCCCCGGCAAGCCGACGTCGTATTCCACGACGACCGAGCTGAACTTGTTTCCACCGAGCTGGGACTGCGTCTGGCTCGGTGACCGAGGCGAGGTGTTGGGACGAAGCCGCTACGAGCCGTAGGCGGCGATCCTGCTAGGCGGCCCTGGCAAGGGCAGGCTCATCGAGCATTGCCCTAAAGGTCCCCGACTCGAGGAGCGGCCTTCTGCCCCGCGTGTCGCCGGAGAGCCCCAGCTCACTGAACACCGCGGCCGCGTCGGCAGCGCGCTCTGCCTCGGGGAGGCTCCATTGAGTGGCGAGCCAGTCACGTAACTCCTCGTAGCCCTCGTGCGCGTCGAAGACACGCCTGACGACGAGCTGCGGCGCAACCGTGCCGTTCCAATGGTTCTCCTCGAGCCGGAAGGCGACGTCGTAGCGGCCCTGCCGCCGGAAGCGGTCGAGCTGCGAGCCGAGGCCGAAGGCGATCGCGCTTCCTGAGCGGTCGCGATCGTGAACGCGGAAGCGGAGGTGCTTGCCGTCGCCGACAGTTGCGAGGTCAGCGAGCTCGCAGGACGGAAGCAGGAGCGTCACGCCCGGGTTGCCGAGGCCGAACGGCGCCAGTCGGCGCACCTCTCCACAGAGCGCGAGCGTGAGCTCGCCGCCTGAGACGACGGCGTCGACCACGGTTCGCGCGCGCAGATCGTCGTCCGTCAGCACCGAGTCGGCGTGGGCCGCGAATGCGTCGGCGAAAGCGTCGACGTTCTCGGGCAGGATCGACAGCCCGGCCGCGGCCCGGTGGCCGCCGAAGCGTTCCAGGTGGCGGGCACAGGCCGCGAGGCCACCGTGCAGGTCGAAGGCGCCAGTCGAGCGCCCCGAGCCCTTCCAGCCGTCGCCCCCGCCGGCGATGAGGACGACGGGCCGGTGGAAACGCTCGACGAGCCGCGAGGCGACGATCCCGATCACGCCCTCGTGCCAGCCCTCGTCGGCCAGGACGTACCCACGATGGCGCTGCTTCTCCTCCGGCCACTCCTCGACCTTGGCGAGCGCGTCGCGCAGGATCCGGTCCTCGACCCCTTGGCGCTCGCGGTTCAGCTCTTCCAGCTGGTGCGCCAGCCGGCCCGCCTCGTCCGAGTCCTCCGTGAGCAGCAGCTCGAGCGCCGCACCGGGACGACACAGGCGCCCGGACGCGTTGATCCGCGGCGCCAGCCGGAAGCCGACGGCGCCCTCGTCGACGCGCGCCGGATCGACGCGGGCCGACTTCATCAACGCACGCAGCCCCGGCTTCTGCGTCCGGGCCAGGGCGCGCAGGCCGGCGAGCGCGAGCGCGCGGTTCTCGTCCACGAGCGGGACGACATCGGAGATCGTCGCCAGCGCGACCAGGTCGAGGTGCCGAGTGAGCGCCTCGTGCCCCAGGCCGAGGAGCGCCTCGCCGAGCTTGTAGACGACGCCGGTGCCGCAGAGCTCCGGGAAGGGGTAGTCGGAGGGGCGCGTTGCGACGACGGGACAGTCCGGAAGCGTCTCGCCGGGGCGGTGGTGGTCGGTGACCACGACTTCGAGCCCGCGAGCACGCGCCTCGGCGATCTCTTCGACCGCGGTCACGCCGCAGTCGACCGTGAGCACGAGCCCGCAGCCTTCCTCGGCGAGCCGCGCCAGGGTCTCTCGCTGCAGGCCGTACCCCTCCTCGAAGCGGCTCGGCAGATGCCAGGTGACGTCGGCGCCGAGCTCGCGCAGGATCAGGACGGCGAGCGCGGTCGCGCAGATCCCGTCCGCGTCGTAGTCGCCGTGCACGCAGATCCGTTTGCCGCCCGCGATCGCAGCCTTGATCGCTTCCACGGCCCCGGCCATGTTCCCGAG
>DASTYD010000052.1:0-16876 GCA_035765175.1 Gaiellaceae bacterium | reverse complement strand
GACCGTCCTGCTGACGATCATGGCGGCCGCTGCGCTGGTGCTCGTCATCATCATCGGGCTGCTCCGCGGCGAGTCGTTCGACGATCTCTTCCTGGTCGGGATCAGCCTCGCGATCGCAGCCATCCCGACCGGCCTCCCCGCGGTCGTGACGACGGTGCTCTCCTTGGGGACGCAGGCGCTCGCGGCGAAGGGCGCGATCGTCAAGCGGCTGCGGTCGGTGGAGACCCTCGGCTCGACGTCGGCGATCTGTTCGGACAAGACGGGCACCCTTACCCTGAACCAGATGACTGCGCGCCAGCTCGTCGTCGCCGGGCGCCGCTACTCGATCGACGGCGAGGGTTACTCGACGACCGGTCAGATTCGTCGCACGTGGGGCGACTCGGACACGTCGCTCCAGCCGTTCCTGATGCCGATGGCGCTCGCGAACGACGCGGCGGTGCACGACGGCGAGATCGTCGGCGACCCGACCGAGGCGGCGCTCGTCGTGCTCGCCGCCAAGGGCGGGCTCGACCCCGACGAGACCAGGCGCTTCTATCCGCGGATCGCCGAGGTGCCGTTCGACTCGGAGTACAAGTTCATGGCCACCTTCCACGAGCTCGAGGAGGACGGGCGCAAGGTCGTCCGCTGCTACGTCAAGGGAGCGCCGGACGTCCTGCTCGCGCGCTCGGCCGAGGCCCGGGACGTCCACGGGTCGACGATCGCGATCGACGACTACCGCGACCGGGTCATGGAGGAGAACGACCGCATGGCGGGCGAGGGCCTGCGGGTGCTCGCGGTCGCCTCGAAGGACTTCGACCCGGCCACGTTCAACCGCGACGGCGAGCACCTGGACGACGTCCAGGGACTGACGCTGCTGGCGCTCGTCGCCATCGTCGATCCGCCTCGCAAGGAGGCCGCTGACGCGATCGCGAAGTGCAAGGAGGCAGGGATCCGCGCCCGCATGATCACAGGTGACCATGTGACGACTGCCGGGGCGATCGCCAACCAGCTGGGGATCGAGGGCCGGGCGATCTCGGGGACGGAGTTCAAAGCGCTGAGCGATCAAGAGCTCGACCAGCAGGTCGACGAGATCGGTGTCGTCGCCCGTGTCGCACCGGAGGACAAGGTGCGCCTCGTCGAGACGCTCAAGAAGCAGGGCCACGTCGTCTCGATGACCGGCGACGGCGTCAATGACGCTCCCGCCCTCAAGCGTGCCGATATCGGCGTCGCGATGGGGATCACCGGGACGGAGGTGACGAAGGAAGCGGGCGACATGATCCTCACCGACGACAACTTCGCGACGATCGTCGCCGCGGTCGAGGGCGGCCGCGGCCTCTACGACAACCTGATGAAGTACGTCCGCGTCCAGCTCGTGATGCTGGGCGGCTTCATTCTCACGTTCCTCGGCGCCGGAATCTTCGACATCGCGGCCGGACAGCCGCTCACGCCGCTCCAAATCCTGTGGGTCAACTTCGCCGTCGACGTGCTGCTCGCGATCGGGCTCGGTTTCGACGCCGCGGTACCTGGGCTGATGAAACGCAAGCCGCGGGACGCGAGCGCACCGATCGTGGATCGCGCGGTCGGGACTCAGCTGGCCGTCGTGAGCGTGGTGATGGCCGCTCTCACGCTTGGCGTGGTCGCCTGGGGCGAGGACCGCTACGAGCTCCGCGTCGCAACGACGATGGGACTGACCGCGCTCTCGCTCATGCACATCGTCGCCGCTCTCGAGGCGCGCGAGCTGACCGGGACGATCTTCAAGCGGTTCACGATCGAGAACCGGCGGCTCGTGCAACTGGTCGGCGCGGCGCTGGCGCTCACGTTCCTCGTGACCGCGCTCTCGCCGCTGCAGCGGATCTTCGACACCGTGGCGCTGACGAGCTCGCAGTGGGGAATCTGCCTGCTCGCGGCGCTCGTCTTCCTCGCCCTCGTCGAGCTCGGCAAGCTCTTCGAGCGGCGCTCCGACCAAGAGCAGCCCGCCGTGGCACCCGCCGAGGCGTAGGCCGTGACCGCATGAGCGTCCGCGGCGCCGCGTTCATCGGCATCGGCTCGATGGTCGGAGCCGGGATCTTCGCCCTGCTTGGCGAGGCGGCGGTCATCGCAGGGTCCGCCGTCTGGCTCTCGTTCTTGCTCGCCGGCGTCGTCACGCTGCTGCTCGCGTACAACATCGTCAAGCTCGGGATCCGCTACCCCTCCTCCGGCGGGCTGATCGAGTACCTACGCCAGGGCTTCGGGAACGGACGGCTGCTCGGGATCGCCTCGTGGCTCGGGTATGCCGCCGCCTTCGTGGTCGTGGCGGCGATGCTCGCGGTGTCGTTCGGGAGCTATGCGGTCGCGCTGTTCTTCGGCGACGACGCCTGGAGTGGCTGGGACAACCTGTTCGCCTCGCTGCTCATCGTGGCGATGACGTTGATCAACATGGTCGGGGCGACCTTCGTCTCCCGGGTCGCAGGCGTGATGGTCGCCGTCCTCCTGGCCGTGTTCGGGGTCTTCATCTGGGTGACGATCAGCGACGTCGACTGGAGCCTGCTCGCGGTCGGCGACTACCCGTCGCTTTCGAAGATCATCTCAAGCATCGCGCTGACCTTTTTCGCGTTCCTCGGTTTCGGCGTCATGACGTTCACCGTCGCCGAACTTCGAGATCCAGAGCGCGAGCTGCCTCGAGCGGTGCTACTGGCGCTCGGGTTGACGACGGCCACCTACGTGCTGATCGCGATCGGCGTCTTCGGCACGCTCACCGTGAATCAGGCGATCGGCTACGGCGAGACGGCGATTGCCGAGGCCGCGCGGCCGGCCCTGGGCGATGCCGGCTTCACGCTGATGGCGGTCGCTGCGCTCATCGCTACGGCGGGCGCGACGAACGGGACGCTCTTCGGCTCGGCTGGGCTGACGGCCGCGCTTGCGGAGCTCGGCCAGTTTCCCCCGCTCCTCGGGCCGCGCTCGAGGCTCGGCAAGCACGGCGGCCTGCTCGTCACGGGAGCCCTCGCCCTCGTGCTGGCGAACTTGGTCGACCTCTCCGCGATCGCGTCCGTCGGGAGCGCGTGCTCACTGGTCGTCTTTCTGCTCGTCGGGCTCGCGGGCTACCGGTTACGGTCGGAGACGGGCGCCTCGACCGCGGTCGTCCTGCTCGGGATGGCAGTGACCGTGGTCGTGCTCGGATTCTTCACCGTCGACACGCTCCGCAACGCACCCGAGACATTCGCTGCAATCGTCGCGATGACGCTCCTCGCGGTGTTGCTCGACTTCGTCTGGAAGCGCTCGCGACCGGCGCCGGAGCTGAATCCGTCCGTGGGGCAGTAGACATGGCTCAGGTGCCGCGCGCCATGGCCGATCGTCGGGGGGAGCTTCGTCTTGCCTCGGGGATGGTCGTCCTCGGAGTCGTCGGCTTCCTGCTCGGCGCCTGCGGTGGCGGGAACGGTGGCGCGGTGGGCACCGAGTCGGGCGCAGTGACCCGGCCGGGCGTGACCGCGACGCGGCCTTCGGTGCCGACGCGGACCAGGGAGCAGCCGACCGTGCCCGCTCAGCCGCCACCTCCTCCGCCCGCGAGGACATCCGAGTTGCCCGCGCCGCCTCCGCCGCCTCCGCTTCCGCCGCCAGGCGAACCGCCCCCGCCCCCTCCGCTGCAACCACCGCCCTCTCTGCCGCCTCCTCCACCGCCACCTCTGCCTCCGCCTCCGCCGAGAGTCACCGTTACCCAGACGCAGACGACGATCACGGTCGCTCCTCCGACCACGACCTCGGTGACGACGACCGGGGATGAGGGGGAGACCAGCGACACACCGTGGGGCTGGATCCTCGCGTCCGCCGCGATCGGCGCGGCAGCCCTGGCCGGGCTCCTGTTCTGGCGGAGGCGCAGTGCCCGAGCCGCGGACTGGTCATCTCAGCTCGACGATCTGTCCAGACGGACACTTGTCACACTCGACGACGTGCTCGCTCGAGGCTCCGTCGTCACCGGCCAGGTCCAGGCCCTGGCCGCCGAGGCGTACGCGCTCGATCGCAGTGCACCCGACGATTCGTCGGGTGCCGAGTCTGCACGCCTCCGGGTCCACCTGGACGAGCTCGCGGAGGCCCTCGAAGCGGACCGGACTCTCCGTCTCAGCACGCCACCGCCGACCGGCGAGCAGACCGCGTACTCGACGGCGCTCATCCGTCAGCAGGTCGAGCAGCTCCAGGGCCTTCTACGGCCGCCGCCCCCGCCTCCAGCATGAGCGGGCGCCGTGTTCTCGGGATCGGGGGGCTGGCCGCGGCCGGCGCGGTCGTCGGCGCGTACCGGAAGGTGCTCGGAAGCCCGAGGCGGCCGAGCTGGCCGCCGCCTCATGACGCCGTGACGCCAGCGGGGGCGCAGGCTGCGACCGAGGCGTTCGCAGCACGGAAGGGGATCGGCACGAAGGATGCGGCGCTCGACTTCGCCTGGTCGACGGCGGCGACGATCGAGCCCTGGGTCGAAGGCGTCGAGTTCTTCCCCCGCATCTTCGCGGACGTCGAGGCCGCCGAGTCTTCGGTGCACATCCTCATGTTCGGCTGGCGCGAGGGCGAGGTCGGGAAGAAGATGGCCGCGCTGCTCGAGCGCAAGCTCGCAGACGGCGTCGAGGTGCGGGCGATCGTCGACGCGTTCGGCTCGAGGCCCTACAAGGAGGCGCGCGAGATGTTCACGGGTCTCGCCGCGGCCGGAGCGCAGATCGTCGTCAACGACCTGTTCCCGCCCGACCGGGACGGCCTCTTTCCGGACGGCCAGCGCATCGACTGGCGCCAGGACGAGGTGGGCCGGGCCGACCATCGCAAGCTCTACGTCATCGACGGGGCCACCGTGTGGACCGGGGGAGCCGGCATCGAGGACCACTTCGAGAACGGCGGCTTCCACGACGTGATGGTGCGCGTGACCGGCGACGTGGTCCGGCAGGCCCAGGCCGCGTTCCTGACGAGTTTCAAGGGCCACGGCGGGCCGCTGCCGGGCGATCTCTCGCGCTACTTCCCGGAGCCGGCCGACCGCGGCGAGATTCCGGTCGCGCTCGCCCAGGTGATCCCAGGCGGCTTCGTCGCGGCCTCGCAGGCGATTCGCGAGCAGATCGGAGGTGCGCGTGAGCGCCTCGACGTGATGAACCCCTACCTCACGGATCGCGACATGATCGAGCGGATCGTCGCGGCGGCCCGGCGCGGCGTGAAGGTTCGCGTCGTCGTCTCCGAGGTGTCGAACAACGCGCAGGCGACGGCCGTCCTGAAGCACCACTACCACGACCTGCGGGAGGCGGGCGTCGAGGTCTGGGAGCTGCCCGGAACGGTCGTCCACGCGAAGGTCGTGGTCGCGGACGACGTCGTCAGCTTCGGCACCGTCAACCTCGACGCCTGGGCCCTCTACCGGAACTCGGAGATCATGATCATCGCTCGGAGCCCGGAGGCGGCGGCGCTGCTCGAGGAGCGTCTCTTCGAGCCGGACATCGCACGCTCGAAGCGCGGCGAGCCGCTCACGGAGACCCGCGAGCGGCTCGAGGGTTGGCTCTGGGACCGGCTCTCGCGCTTCCTCTAGGAGTGCTGAGGCGGCCCACGGAGCTCAGGGGCGCCGGCCGAAGCGACGCTCGAGGTTGGCGACTTCCCGGCGGAGCGAGGCGAACTGGCCCTCGAACTGCTCCTCAGGCTGCCCCGGCGCCCGGAACATGGTGAACGTGAAGGCGCTCCCGCCGTCGGCCAGCGGGACGACCCGGGTGGGGAAGAGGGCGAGGGAGTCCTCGCTCGGGCCGGCGAGCATGTCGATCACGCCCGAGTCCCGGTCGGCGCGGATCTCGAAGAAGAGCTCGCCGAGCCCGTTCACCACCTTGTAGCGCCCGTCGACCAGCTTGAGCTCGCGGGCGAACTCGGTTGCCCACTCTGGAAGCTTCTCGATGTCGGCGAGGTAGGCGAACACCTCGTCGCGAGATGCATGGAATGTCGCGGTCAGGGTGTGGTGGTTCATGTGTCGATCCACTCCTTCAAAGCACGTTTGACAGTTGCCAGCCGCCGCCCGCCAAGCCGCTCCCGCGCGAGGACGCCGAGCTCGTCCAGCGTTTGCTCCGCGACCGGCTCGAACCGTCTCGCCTTCTCGGTCAAGAGGATGCGGGTAGCGCGTCCGTCCTCGGGGTCGCGCTCCCGTCGGACGAGCCCGTCCCGTTCGAGCAGGCGCACCATCGTCGTCATCGTCTGCTTGCTCGAGCGAGAGCGTCGTGCGAGCTCGCCCATGCGCAGGCCGTCTTCTTCGAACAGCGGCACCAGGATCGAGCCGTAGCTCGGCCGGACCGCTCCCCAGCCGGCGTCGCTGAACCGCTCGTGGAGCAGCTCGTTCCAGCGTTGCGTCGCCTTGGCGAGCAGGAAGCCCAGGTCGTCTCGATCCATAATAGTCTTATATCAGACTAATTGCCTCGACGGCGTCGATTAGGCGTGGGCATTGCGTACGATCGGCCCGATGGCCTACGACGAGGTGCTCGCTGATCGCATACGGCAGCTGGTCGCCGGAGAGCCCGGCCTCAGCGAGCAGAAGATGTTCGGCGGGCTCGCCTTTCTCATCGGAGGCAACATGGCGATCGCAGCGAGCGGCCAGGGCGGCCTCCTCGTTCGCGCCGACCCCGACGAGTCGGACACGCTGGTGGTGACGACGAAGGCGCGCCTGATGGAGATGCGCGGCAGGAACATGCGGGGATGGCTGCGCGTCGACGCGGAGGACGTCCGCAGCAGGAGCGAGCTCGCGAAATGGGCCGAGGTCGGGACGGCCTACGCCCGCTCGCTACCGGCCAAACAGGGCAGGTGAGGCGACCTCACTCCCCGGGGAGGAGTGAGAAGAGCGTCTTGTCGATGCGACGGCCATCCGGTTTCGGCATCGAGCGGACGACGCCTTCACGAGTGAACCCGGCCTTCTCGAGCACGCGGTCGGAGGCGAGGTTGCCGACGTTGACATAGGCGGCGACACGTGCGATGCCGAGCGAGAATGCATGCTCGGCGAGCAGCCGCGCGATCGTCGTCGCGTAGCCACGCCGGCGCGCTGCCGGAAGCACGAAGTAGCCGATCTCGACGATCCTCCGCTCCGCGTCGAGGTGGTGGATCGTGCCACCGCCGACGATCTCGCCGGTGTCGGCGTGGACCGCGGCGAGCGCGAGCAGCCGGCCCTGCTCGGCCATCGCCGGCAGGTCTTCGATCGAGGCGATGAGCTCTTCGCGACCGAATGCGGGCAGGTTCCCGGCCTCGCGGAGCTCAGGATCGGTGAACGCCGGCAGGACCGAGTCGACGTCGGCGAGAGTGGGGAAGCGAAGGATGAGGTCGCCGGCCCGCAGCCCCTCGGGCGGCACCGAGAGCCGCGAGGACATCTCGGACATGACGGGTGGGCGGCTCACCAGGCCACAACGTATCGGGATCCTCAAGAACTAACGGGGCCATCACACCTTCCTGACACGTTCGGTCTAGCTTCTAGTAAGCCATGAGCAGAATGCGACTCGCGGCCGCCACGCTCGTCGCGGTGGCCGTAGCAGGCTCGGTCGGTGCAGGAGCGACGCCGCGCACGGGCGTCCCCCTGCTGACCTTCGCCCTGGGCCCGCCAGGCTTTCTGGGGCTCTGCGCGACTGATCTGGAGGGCCACACCTTTCGGCTTGCAGATCCGCGGCAGTCGGGTGTGTATCCGTCCTGGTCGCCGGACGGCAGCCAGCTCGTGTTCAGGTCGGGCCAAAGCAGGGTGTCCTTCGTCGACGCCGACGGGCACAACAGGGGCGTCCTGAGCTGGCCGAGCGGAGACGGAGAAAACTATTCGACAAGCGTTTCCGGATTCGCCTGGTCTCCGGACAGCCGCGCGCTTGCGGGCGTCCTCACCACGGGTGTTCGCTACGGCGGTATCCACTCGCAGCTTTGGGTGAGCCAGGGCGCGACTCGAACGTTGTATTCCGGCGGGCTTATCGGCCGGCCGTCGTGGTCGCCTGATGGGAGCCGGATCGCCTTCGCGGATTGGACGACCGGTAAGACATAC
This sequence comes from Gaiellaceae bacterium, assembly GCA_035765175.1. Classification (GTDB taxonomy): domain Bacteria; phylum Actinomycetota; class Thermoleophilia; order Gaiellales; family Gaiellaceae; genus VAXT01. The sequence continues at coordinate 8,922 of DASTYD010000052.1, read as the reverse complement.
GTCGTCGAACCGGACGGACGCAACCTGCGGGAGATCCTCGACTCCGCCGACCAGCCAGTCTGGTCTCCAGATGGACAGAGCCTGGCGCATGTCGTGCTCGGCGTAGGAGGGCAGAGCGTGGGCCTCGCGGTTGCCCGAGCAGACGGAAGCGGCCGACAGCGCCTGACGGAGGGCAAAGTGCTGTCGCCTGCGTGGTCGCCGGACGGCAGCATGATCGCGTTCACGCGGGATCTCGGAACCTCCCACGAAATCGACGTGATCAAGCCCGACGGCACAGGCGAGCGGAGGGTTGCGGGAAGAGCCGTGTCGTTCCCAGGGCCGGTGTGGTCGCCCGACGGCGATGCAATTGCCTATGGGAGGGAGGCAGAGCCCTTGCGTATCGCCGTCGTCAACCCTGACGGCACGAACGAGCGCATCGTCGACACAGCCCTCCCTGGAGCCAGCCTGTCGTTCCCGGCTTGGCGACGATCGGCGCCCCTGCCGACGCACCGGCGCGCCTGTGTGGTCACCGGGACGCCGGGAGCGGACGTGCTCCGCGGCAGGGAGCGCGGCGACGTGCTCTTCGGCGGCGCCGGAAACGACAGGCTCTACGGCGCCGACGGGAAGGATGTCCTCTTCGGCGGGTCCGGCCACGACCGGCTGTTCGGAGGAGCGGGCAACGACTTGTTCAGCACGAGGGACGCGAAGCGCGACTATCTGTTCGGTGGTCCGGGGTGGGACCAGGGCAGCTACGACCTGTACCGCGACCGCGTCAAGTCGGTCGAGCGCTACCTAGCCCCTTAGCGAGCGCTGCGACCCAGAAGCGCTGCGCGCGTGGTCAGGTAGCGCCGCTCGACGAGGTTCGTCGCGCGCTCGGCGGCAGTGCGGTAGTGCTCCCGAGCAGCCGCCAGGTCGCCGTCCATCTCCAGTAGGTGAGCGCGCACCGCGTCGAGGCGATAGTGGCCGTTCAGCTGCTCGTCGACTCCTTGGAGCAGCTCGAGGCCTGCTGACGGGCTCTCGGCCATCGCGGCCGCGACGGCCCGGTTCAGCCTGACGACCGGGTTGCCGGTCAGCTGCTCGAGCAAGCCGTAGAGGGCGAGGATCTGCGACCAGTCGGTCTCGTCCGCCTGTCGAGCCCGGTCGTGAACGGCCGCGATTGCCGCCTGGAGCTGGTACTCCCCCGGCTTGCCCTTGCCGATCGACGCGTCCAGGACGGCGATCCCTTCGGCGATCAGCTTCTCGTCCCAGAGCGTCCGGTCCTGGTCTGCCAGCGGGATCAGCTCTCCGTCTCGGTCGGTTCGCGCCGGGCTTCTGGCATCGACGAGCAGCATCAGCGCGAGCAGGCCGGCGGCCTCGCCGTCGTCGGGAAGCAGGCGGTGCAGCATCCGTGCCAGGCGGATCGCCTCTCGCGAGAGCTCGGCGCCCTGGAGCTCCGGGCCCGTGCTCCTCGCGTATCCCTCGTTGAAGATCAGGTACAGAACCCGCAGCACCGAGCGAACCCTGGCCGGCTGCTCCTCGGGCGTCGGCATCCGGAACGGAACGCCGGAGGCCTGGATGCTTTGCTTCGCTCTCGCGATGCGCTGACCCATCGTCGCCTCGCTCACGAGGAAGGCGCTCGCGATCTCGGCGGTGGTCAGGCCGCCGACAGCGCGCAACGTCAGCGCGATCGCCGAGGCCGGCGTGAGCGCCGGGTGACAGCACATGAACAGCACGAGCAGCGAGTCGTCCTGGTCGGAAGCCTCGACAGGCGTCTCGTCGGCGGCAAGGCTCTCCCGGTCCCGCCGCGACCGCTCGCTTCGCCACTGGTCGATGAGCCGCCGGCTCGCCGCCTGCACGAGCCACGCTCGCGGGTTGTCCGGGACTCCTTCGTCGGGCCAGTTGATCGACGCCGCGAGCAGCGCCTCCTGGACGGCATCCTCGGCTGCGGAGAAGTCCCCGTACCTCCGGACGAGCGCGCCGAGGACCTGCGGCGCCTCCTCGCGCAGCAGGTCCTCGACTCCGAACTGCGGCTCAGCGCGCGCCACGCGCCGTTTCGAGGTAGCCCTCCATCTCGGCTACGTTGGACGGGGAATCGTCCATCACCCGGCGCACCTGAATCGGCTGCTGCGTGGCAATCCCGCCGGGCCCGGGCACTGCCGAGAGCCTCGCGGCGATCTCGATCGCGCGCTCCTCCGACTCCACGTCGACGACCTGAAAGCCGGCGAGCCACTCCTTGAACTCCTGGAACGGCCCGTCGGTGACGAGGGTCTCCGTCCCGTCCGAGGTAATGATCTTGGCCAGGTCCGGGCCGGCGAGCACCTCCGACTGGATGCGCTCGCCGCTCTCGACGAGCTCCTTGCCCAGCGCCTTGTAGTAGTCGAGGTGGGCCGCGACCTCCTCCGGCTCCCACTCCTCCATGGGCGTGTCGATGACGCCACTCTCGAAGTTGACGGCAAGTAGATATCTCGGCATCTCACTCCTCCGTTCTCGCTATTGACACTGTCACCGATGTAGACGGAGCCCGCCGTCCATTCTCGACATCGCCGGGAGTCGCGCTGTCAGCCGGATGTGCTGGACGCGACCGACTCGGCCGCCGGGTGTTTGCCGTTCAGGAGCTGCCGCCAACCGGACAGCACCTCGTGCACCTTCGCTGCGCCGATGATCGGCTTCTCGGGCGCGGGCAGGGTGATCGGCGCGAGGATGAACGGTTGCGTCTGCGGTCCCCCGATTCCGCCGTGGAAGGAGATCAGCTCCTCGAACGCGCAGCCCTCGTCGAGCTCAGGGTCGTAGAAGCTGCCGACCATGATGTCCGCGACGTGGGGGAACCCGTCTGTGCGGAGCAGGTGCTGCGGCGCGGTGGGGGAGAACGGCGCGAGCGGGTCCTCGCCGTCGACGCGGTTGTGGTCGAGGTAGTGCGCTCCACGAGGACCGAGCGCAACCGCGCCGGTTTCCGACGAGCGGACGAGGATCCAGCCGACGTGCGGATGTGACGTCAGGGCCGGGATCAGGCGCGGGTGGCGCTCCTCGATCTCCTCGAGCGTGAGCCGACGCTGTTCCTCCATCAGGTAGATCAGGCCGAGGTTGCCGGAGCCGAGCACGACCACCTGCCGATCGGACACGTCCTTCTTGGACTTCTTCTTCGGCTTGCCGGCGCGACCGGTCGCCTCGCCGATCGCGAGCCCGACCATCTGGTGCTGTTCGTCGCCCCCGGCGACGCCTTCGACGTTCCCCGCCTCGACCGACCGCTCGACGAGCTCGTCGAGCCCGTAGCCGTTCCGTTGCTTGAAGGTCGCTCCCTGGGTCTGGCCGTGGTCGGAGAGGACGACGATCTCGTATGGCCGCGGCGCGTAGGGCCGCGCGCGCTCGATCCGCCCGAACTGCTGGTCGAGCTTGCGCAACGCCTCCAGCGTGTCCGCCCGCTCGAGCCCGGAATGGTGCGCCACCTCGTCGTAGCTCGAGAAGGTCGCGTAGATCGCGGGCCGCCCTCGCATCATGTCGGTCAGGACGCCGTACACGATCAGGTCGCGCACGATCACGCACATCGCTCCGCGCATGAACGGATAGATGCCGCCGCGGTGCCCGCGCGGCCGGACGTCGCGCCGCTTCGCGCGATTCGCCGCCGTCCACTCCAGGATCACTTCCCAGACGAACAGCACGAGCGCCCGCGACGTGTTGAACGCGTTCGCGAAGAACGCGCGGTAGCCCGGGTTCGAGCGCTTCTCCTCCTCCATCCGGCTCACGGTCAGGATCACAGCCTCGGCCTCGCCTGAGAGGAGGTTGCCGCGACTCGCCCCGCCGTCGACGAGCAGGCCGATGCCCGTGGCCCGCTCCCGCTCGATCCGGGTGCAGTCGTCGGGCGCCGAGCAGGTCATCATCGTCCCGGTCTCCTTCTCGACCCAGCGGAACGCGGGGATGTCGTGGTTCGAGCCGAGCAGGATCCCCGCCTGGCTCGCGCCCGTCTGGGACGAGAGGTCGGGCTCCCACTCGATCAGGGTGTGCGTGCCGTCGTGGAGCCACCGCGCCATGTTCGGCGCGCTGCCGTCGCGCATCGCACGGCGGAGGACCGGGAGAGCAAGGCCGTCGATTTCGAGGAAGATGACTCCCGGGGCATCGGTTTGTGTCGCGCCCCCCTGGCGCTTCGCGATGCGCTGGACGACCTTGAGCGTGTAGCTGTCGTCGTCGTTCGCGGAGAAGATCACCTCGAGCACGACTCCGACCGCCGACATGAGAAGGGCCGCGAGCAGCGCCCACCAGAAGTTGTCGACGGTGAAGCTCTTCAGGACGTCGGCGGCGAACTGGAGCAGAAGCGCGCTGAGCACGAGCGCGATCAGGAACCCGAAGACGAGTGTGAGCGGCAGGCGCAGCGCCGCCAGCAGGGGCGGCAGGACCGCGTTCAGCGCGCCGATGACGAGCGCGACGAGGAGCGCGCCGCCGAAGTGGGCGATGTCGACGCCCGGGAGGATCCCGGCGGCGACCGTCAGCGAAGCCGCCGTGATCAGCCAGGAGACGACGAGCCGCAGGGGCCGAAGCCGGACCCGCTCGGGCTGCCAGGTGGGCGCTTGGCCATGTTCCGTCATTCCGTCGAGGTGAACGTATCGCGCGCTCGGGTGAGCGCGCGCCGTAGGGAGCATTTTCACCCGGGTGATCGGGTGCGCTTTGCCGGGACGCGGGCCGGCGGTACATTCGGTGTGTGCGGAACGTCCTTGGCGTCGCGGTCGCCGTCGTCGCAGCGGCTTTGTTCGTCTCGCCTGCGCTCGGCGTATCGGGCCAGATGCGGACCGTCTACGTGCTGACGACCTGGAACCAGCAGTCCCCGTTCACCACTGCCGAGACCGAGCGCGTCGCGGCCGAGACGGACGCGTTCTTCCGCGCCTCGTCGAGCGGCCGCTTCGCGATGCCGCCGTCGGTCGCGGGCCCGATCCAGCTGCCGAGGTCTGTCTTCAACAGCTGTGACGCGACGGTGGTGAGGAACGCGGCGCCGCCGTCGCTGTTCGAAGGCTTCGATCGAGCGGTGATCATCACTCCCCAGCTGGACGCGTGTCAGTTCCACGGCGAGGCCAACCCGACCGAGGTCTTCCTGAACGGGCGCCTGACGAGAAGCCTGGCGGCGCACGAGCTCGGCCACACGCTCCCCCTCGACCACGCGAGCCGGTGGGCCTGCGGCGCCACGCGCTGCACGGTCGACGAATACGGCAACCCGTTCAGCGTGATGGGCAGCGGCGACGGTGACTTCAACGCGTACGAGAAGTCCTCGCTCGAGTGGCTGACGGGGCTTGTCCGTCCGGCAGGGGACGGCCCGCATGAGATCGGCCCGATCGAGGGGCCGACCACGCTCCCGCAGGCGCTCGTCGTCACGACGGCGAGCAGCGAGTTCTGGCTCGAGTCGCGCGGGAGCCCGACGCCGTCGTTCTACGGCGAGACCGTGCAGCCGCCCGGCGTCGTCGCCCTCGCCGGCCCGGGCCCGGGTGGCGGCTGGGTGTATCCGAGGCCGAACCTGCTCCTGCAGAACCCATCCGGCGGAGCTCGCTACGCGTATCAGGCCGGCGAGTCGTTCGTCCGGCGCGGCGTCTTCGCGGTGAGCGTCGAAGCGCACACCGCTGACCGAGCGCTGCTTCGGTTCCACTGGCTCGACAAGGTCGCTCCCCTTCGCCCACGCCTTCGCGCCCGCGCCATCCGAAAGGGCCGCGTTCGGTTGACTTGGGACTCGGCGCGCGAGCGCGGCAGCGGGGTCGCGGGTTACGAGCTCCGCCTGGACGGCAACGCGGTCCAGATCGTCGACGCTGCGCCGGCTCTCAACCGCTGGCAGGTGACGATTCGGGCACCGCGCGGCGCGCATCGAGTCGCGGTGCTGGCGACCGACCGCGCGGGGAACCGCGGCCGGGCGGCCTCGGCCCGCGTGCGGGTTCGCTAGGGCCCAGGCGGCCCCCGTTACACGCTGCGGACGGTGTCGCCGAGTGCGAAGCCGACGACCGTCCACATCGCCACGTACGGGAGCGCGTAGGCGACGGCGCCGAGGATGATCCGGCGTTCGCCGATCGGCTTGCCGCTGATGAACCGGGCGAGGGCGCCGACGAGAATCGGGTTGGCGACTGCCGCGGCGAATGCGTACCAGCGGTCGGAGCCGCGCTGGATCCACGCCACCGGATGCTGCATCAGGCGGCTCTTCCGCATCCCCTCCAGCCTCGTCTCGATTCGCTTGCCGTTGCCGGAGAACCATTCGTCCCAGCGCCGGTCGACCCAGCTGCAGCAGGCGATCACGAGCAGGACGACGGCGACGGTCGCGCCGGCGTAGACGACCAGCGGCCTGAACGAGGCAGCGAGGAGCGCGATCGGCGCCCCGATGAAGACCCCGTCGAAGAACGCGAAAGCGCCCACGACGGCACCGACGACGCCGGAGCGTGCCCCGCCTGCAATGGAACCACGGTCAGCGGCCATCTGACAGGTATCGGCAGCGGCAAGACGTTCCTCGACCGTTTGGGTGCGAGGGGCCTCGACGCGCTCCCGGATCAGGCCGACGATCGCGGTCAGGCTGCCGCGCTGCTGACCACGCGAGCGAGCCGCTGTCGAACCTCTCCCGCGATGGGTGCCAGGGCCGGGTTGTCGACGATCGAGAGCATCCGCTCGGGATCGATCGCCGCGATCTGAGTCTCCCCGTCGCGGGTGTAGACGACCACGTTGCAGGGCAGAAGGGCGCCCAGTTCCGCCTCGGCTTCGAGCGCCTGGTGTGCGAGCGGGGGATTGCAGGCGCCGAGGATTACGTACGGCTCGCGGTCGACGCCGAGCTTCTCCTTCAGCGTGGCTTGGACGTCGATCTCGCAGAGAACGCCGAAGCCTTCGCTCGCGAGCTCGGCGCGGACACGCTCGACTGTGACAGCGAAGTCGTGCTCTGTGGTCGCACTCAATGTGTAGCTGGTTGCAAGCATTCGCATTCCTCCTCCAGGTAGCGGCGGCGCGATCTGGCCGCCTTCAGTCGGTGTGCTTTCGCCCGCGGATCCGTCGTGCAGCCGGGCACCACTCGGTCTGCCATCAGGCGTGTCCGAAGCGCACGTCGGGCAAGACACGGTTGAGCCAGCGCGGGAGCGCCCACGCGTAGCGCCCGAAGACGCGCAGGAGAGTGGGGATGAGAACCAGCCGGACGAGCATCGCGTCGAGCAGGACGGCGATGCCGAGGATCACACCCATCTCCTTCGGCGGCAGCGGCCCCGAGAGAGCGAACGTGAAGAAGACCGCGACCATCACCGCGGCCGCCGCGAAGATGACACGGCCCGAATGGGCGATCCCGCCGACCGCGGCCTCGTGGGGGTCATGCGACCGGTCCCAGTGCTCCTTCGCCGAGGAAAGCAGGAACACGGTGTAGTCCATCGAGATCGCAAAGATCATCGCGAAGAAGAAGACCGGGGCCCAGGCATCCATGAATCCCTGCGATTCGAAGCCGAGCAGCCCGGAACCGTGGCCGTTCTGGAAGATCAGCCGTCCGATGCCGAACGCCGCTCCGGTCGCGAGGAGGTTCGTGGCCACGCCGAGCGCGGCGATCAGCGGCGCCTGGAGCGCGACCAGCAAGAGCAGGAAGCCGAGCGCGAGCACGACGCCGATGACGAGCGGCGTCTTCCGCGCGAGCGCCGCCTCGAGGTCATGGTTCTCGGCAGCCGACCCGCCGACGAGCGCGGTCGTCGGCAGCGCGCTCCGCAGGCGGTCGATCGTCCGGCCCGTCTCCTTGCTCGAGGGATCGGTGGTCGGGATCGCCTGGATCAGCGTGAGCTCGTTCTCGCCCGGCTGCGGAGGCGCGACGCGGCTGATGCCGGAATCACGTCCGGCGACGGCTGTCACTGCGTCCGCAACAGGGCGTGGCGAGACGATCTGAAGCGCTCCGGGCGCGCCGTCTCCGAACGCCTGCTGGACCTGTGCGTAGCCCACGCGCGAGCCGTCGTCGGCGGGAACGACCTTGATCGACGGCATCCCCGTCTTCAGGCCGAGCACTGGCAGGGTGAGGAGGACGAGAATCAGCGTCGCAGCGGGCCCGAACACATGTGGGTGACGCCAGAGGCGCTCACCCCAGCGGGCGAAACGAGTCGAGCGGTGCTCGCCCGAGTGCACCCAGCGCAGCGCGAGGGCATCGACCTTCGGTCCGAGCTTGACCAGCACCGCCGGCAAGAGCGTCAGCGTCGCCGCGAGCACGAAGACGACGCTGAGCATGATCCCGAGCGCCATCGACCGAAACGCGGGGCTCGGCACGAGCATCACGGCCGAGAGCGAGACGAGTACCGTCAGGCCCGAGAAGAGGACGGCCTTGCCCGCGGTGTCCATCGTCACCGCCACGGCCTCCCGCGTGGGCAGTCCCGACCCGAAGTAGGCGCCGCGGAAACGGTGGACGACGAAAAGCGCGTAGTCGATTCCGAGCGCGAGCGCGAACATCAGCGCGAAGTTCATCGCCCAGATCGAGATCTCGAAGCCGTTCGTGAGCAGCGCCAGCAGCCCGGCGGATGCGATGAGGCCGACGATGGTCAAGAGCAACGGCAACCCAGCGGCGACGAGCGAGCCGAACGCGAGCACGAGAATCGCCAGGGTCACCGGCCATGAGTAGAGCTCCGACTTCAGCATCGCGCTGCGGTTCGCGCTGTTGAAGTCGCTCCACATGCCGGAAGCGCCTGTCAGCGAGACGGTGACGTCGTCGGTGCCGGCCGCCCGCAGCTCGTCCTTGAGCTCGTCGGCTGCGGCGACCATGTCGGTCGGATTGGCCTTGGCTCCGGCAGTGACGACTGCCGTGTGGCCGTCTGCGGAGATGCTCGACTGCGGCTTCGGAGCCTGCACGGAGGCCACGCGCGAGTCGGCGCGAAGGATGCGCTCGACGCGCGAGACCGTCTGGCGGAATGCGGGGCTCGTCGCCTGATCGGTGGACGAGTGGACGACGACCATCAGGGCGGAGCTGGACAGGCCGGCGAAGTTGTCCTGGACGAGGGCTCGCGC
>DASTYD010000051.1:0-29995 GCA_035765175.1 Gaiellaceae bacterium | reverse complement strand
TGCGTAGAGCCTCGAGCCGTGCGCGTCGACCGTCGTCGGGTCGTCGAGATCGCTGCTCGTGATCGTGCGCACCACGGTGCCGGACAGGAGGTTCGGCCGCAGCCTGATCACGAGGACGCCGTCCTGCGGGTTGCGAACGACGGCAGAGAGTCGCTTCCCCTGGAGCAGGAGGCCGTCACCAGGCACGGTCGCGCCGCCGAGGTTGATCAGGCGCGTCACGCCCTGGCGGTTGACCTTGAACAGCTTGCCTGTGTTCGACTGGACGATGATCAGCTTCTTGCCGTTCGGCGTCGCGTCGATGCCGTTCACGTTGAAGCCGGACTGGTAGACGATGTCGCCGGTCAGCGGGACGGCCACCGGCGTCCCGATCTGGCCGTTCTGGCCGATCGGCACCTTGTAGAGGAACGCGCGCATCGAATCGGTGAACCACGCGGCCCGCTTCGTGACGACGACGTCGTTCACGAATGTCGCCGACTCGTCGGTGAAGTTGAACTGGGCAATGTCGGCGCCGGTGCTCGCGTTGTAGACGTATCCGTCACCGGTCGGCCCGCCGGCCACCCAGAGGCGGTTGCGGTGGTCGACCTCGACGCCGATCGCCCGCCGCCCGCGATTGGGGACGAGCTCGGCACCCTGGCCGGTGCGGAGGTTGCCTTTCCAGACACGCCCGGTCGGGATCGAGCCGACGTAGAAGCTGTTGGCCTTGATCGCGATCCCCTCGGGCTGCCAGCCGTTCGGCAGGTTGATGTGCCCGGGGCGTTTTGCGCTCGTGGCAGCTAGCGGGAGAGCTAGGGCGAGACCCGCGAGCGCCACGAGCAGGTGAGTGCGTTTCATCACATGCTCCTTTCCTCTCGTGTCCTCTCCCTACCCGGTCTACGAGGAAGTGACGCGTTCGGTTGTCACTCGTTGAACTCGCGCCGGTAGTCGGGATCGGGACGGCCGGGCTGCTTTCCGTACCGTTCGCGCCACTCGTCCTGGCCCTCGAGCAGGTACTTCCAGCTCACTTCCCAGTCGCCGAGCTCCTCCAGTCGCACGTAGATCCCGTCCGCCTTCTCGACGACTGCGGAGACCTTGCAGACGCCGCCCTGGAAGTCGTCGACTCCATGTGTGAGATGGAGAAGCGAGGGATGCCAGACGTACTCGCCGACTTCCGGGAGGTCGCCGCTCAGCTTGCGGTCGCGTGCTCGATCGACGGCACGTCGTCCCACAGATCCTCGAGCCCGTAGTACGAGCGCGTCTCGGGGGTGAAGACGTGGAGCACGACGTCGAGGTAGTCCGCGACGATCCAGTTGCCCTCGCGCTCGCCCTCGACGGTGTGGGGGAGGAGCCGCTCGTCGCCGTGCTTGAGGCCGTAGCGCACCTCGTCGACGATCGCCTTCGTCTGGCGGGGGTTCTGGCCCGAGCAGACGACGAAGAAGTCGGTGTACGCGCACACCGGCCGCATGTCGAGGATGAGGATGTCCTGCGCCAGCTTCTCCTCGGCGAGGCCGGCGATTCGGCGTGCTTGTTCGAGTGAAGTCAGAAGCTTGTTCGTCCTTTGTTGCTCTCGGGAAATTGTAGCCCGGTCCGCGGGTGTCTCAAACGGACACGGCCTAGCCGGAGCGATCGGTAAGTTGTCTTGCATGACAACGGATCAGAAGGGAGCAATCGCTGAGGCGTGCATCGCTGCGGAAGCGATCAAGCTCGGAGTCGGAGTGTTTCGCCCCCTTGGTGACGAGCGGTATGACTTGATCTTCGACCTCCGGCCGAAGCTCCTTCGCGTCCAGTGCAAATGGGTGAATCTCCGCAACGGCGCACTGACCGTCTTCTGCACTAGCTCCAGACGGGCACCTGAAGGCTTTCGCCGGCGGACCTACTCGGCGAAGGAGGTTGATGCAATCGGTGCCTACTGTCTGGAGCTCGATCGTTGCTTTCTGATTCCTATTGCGCTCGTCGCGAATCGTCCAAGCATTGGCTTGCGGGTCGAGCCATCTCGCAACAACCAGCGTCAAGGCATCAATTGGGCTGACGACTTCGACTTCGAAGCTACACTTCGACCGCAGCAAGGGGCCGTAGCTCAGTTGGGAGAGCGACGCGCTGGCAGCGCGTAGGGCACGGGTTCGAGTCCCGTCGGCTCCATCTTCTGAACCGCGTTTGACCAATCGGCGACGATCTCGCCGATGAACTCCCTTCAGCGCATCGACGTCGGCCCGCTTCACGAGCGGAGCTTCCGGTACCTCTTCCTCGGCCGGACGACCTCGTTCATCGGCAACGCGTTCGCGAGCGTCGCCCTCGCGTTCGCCGTCCTCGAACTGACGGGCTCGAAGTCCGACCTCGGCCTCGTCCTCGCGGCCCGCTCTCTCCCGCAGGTGCTGTTCCTGCTCGTCGGCGGCATCTGGGCCGACCGGCTCCCACGGCACCGGGTGATGGTCTTCTCGAACGTCGTCAGCGGGCTCAGCCAGGGGGCGATCGCCGCGCTCCTGCTGACCGGTCAAGCCGAGGTCTGGCACCTGCTGGCACTCGCCGCCGTCAACGGGCTCAGCACGGCGTTCTTCTTCCCGGCAGCGACCGGAATCGTCCCGCAGACCGTCCCGCACGCGATGCTCCAGCCTGCGAACGCGATCCTCCGCCTCGGCCAGAACGCCAGCTGGATCGGAGGAGCCGCGTTCGGAGGCCTCGTAGTCGCGGCCACGAGCCCTGGTGTCGGGCTCGCCGTCGATGCCGCCTCGTTCCTGGTCGCCGCCGTCCTCCTCGCGATGATCCGATTGCCGGCAACTCTCCGGATGGAGGCGTCGAGCTTCTTCGCGGAGCTCGCCGAGGGCTGGCGGGAGTTCAGCTCGCGGACGTGGCTCTGGGTGATCGTGCTCCAGTTCGGCTTCGTGAACGCGATGATCCTCGGGGTCGAGGGAGTCCTGGGACCGGCCGTGGCGAATGAGGATCTCGGCGGCGCCGCCGCGTGGGGACTGATCCTGACGTCCCAGTCGGTTGGCCTGATCCTCGGCGGGCTGCTCTTGCTTCGCGTCCGGCCGCGAAAGCTTCTGCTGGCAGGGACGCTCGGCTTCCTGCTGACGATCCCGTTCCCTCTCGGCCTGGCCGGCCCGCTGCCGGTTGCTGCGCTGATCCTCCTGGCGGCGGTCGCCGGGATCGGCATCGAGATCTTCGGGATCATGTGGGACACGACGATGCAGCAGGAGATCCCACAGGAGAAGCTTTCCCGCGTCTATTCCTACGACGCGCTGGGCTCGTTCGTGCTGATCCCGCTCGGGGTTGCGATCGTCGGCCCTGTCTCGGAGCTGATCGGGACACGCGCGACGATCATCGGCGCCACCGCGATCAGCCTCACCGCGACGCTCGCCGTCCTCCTCGTTCGCGATGTGCGGACGATCGAGCGCAAAGGCTCAGCGCCGCTCGTCGAGCGCGTCGAAGTCCCGGTGCTCGACATGAGGGGCTAGCGCTCGGGCGCGAGGTCGTCGAGCAGGCGGTCGAGCTCGGCGGGCCGGTCGCGATGCGCATCCCACCTCGAGTAGAGCTCGGAGGCGCCGCGCGGGATCCCGTCGGGAAGCCCGAGCGCGGCGCATGTCGCTGCGACCTCCTCCATCTCGGGCGCCCAGCGCCAGGCCTTGGGACCGGCGTTCAGGACGCGGTCGCTCTCGACGCCCTCGCCCGCCAGCGCCTCCTCGACCCCGTACGCACGGGCGATCGCGTGCGCCTGGGCAGCCAGCGCGACGCCGATCTTGTTCCACCCGCCGAAGGCCATCTTCAGCGCGGAAGCCGCGCCGATGCCGCCTTCGAGCGGGATCGCGCTCACGTCGCCGCCGCCGAACAGGGCCGCGACCTGTACCACGTCGTCCGGATCTCCCGAGAGATAGAGGTGGACGCCGGTCCGGCCGATCACGGAGCCGTCGACGCAGCGCAGCAGGCCGGCGATCCGTTCCATGCGTTCGGGCGCGATGGCGTTCGCTTCGACGTAGATTCCGTTCAGCCCCTCGGCGGCGACCTCGCCCGCGACGTCCTCGGCGATCGCAGGCGGGCAGAGGCTGAGCACGATGTCGCTCGCCGCGACGAGCTCGCGCACGGTGCCCACGTCCGTGAAGCCGGCCGCGCGCGCCCGGGTTGCCTCGCTTCGTCCTTCGCTGGCCCACAGCACCTCGCCTTGCACGGCGGAGCCGACGAAGGCGCCCATCTCGCCCGGGAAGAGAAGCCCGACGCGTGTCACCGATGCATCTTCCCGTACCTGTGCCTGCCGCGGGTCTCGAGGCCCTCCGAACCCCGCATCCCGCAGCGCTGGCCAAGAAAGTCTTTCCGAATCCGCACCCGGTCTTAACAACCAGGTCCTAATGTCCAAGGAGTGCCGCGCTCGATCGCCGCACTCGCCGCACTTGCCGCACTCGTGACGGCCGTCCCATCGGCGGCCCAGGTCGGCAGCGGCCGGATCGCCTATGCGAGGGAAGGCGAGGGCATCTACACCGTGGCCCCTGACGGCAGTGCGCCGGTCATGCTGAAGTCGGGCCTTCTCCGTCAGGCCCGGTGGTCACCGGACGGCTCGCGGATTGCCTACGTCGGGTACAGCGGCCGGTACGAGCTCCACGTGATGGACGGCGACGGAACCGACGATCACATCGTCGCGACCGATGCAACGGTCATCTCGCTGAGCAGGCAGCCGTGGTCTGCGGACAGCAGTCGGCTCGCGTGGGGTCCTTTCAGCGACGGCGATATCTCTACGGCCAGCGCAGCCGGCGGAGATGTCAGACGTATCACCACGGACGGGCGCCAGAAGGAGCCACCCGTGTGGTCGCCCAGCGGGATGCAACTCGCGTACGCCTCGATCGTTCCCGGCCCTCCCGTTTCCTGGGAGCTCTTCTCCGTGCGCGACGACGGCTCTGCGCCGGTGCAGATCACGAGCGGAGGCTTCCAGAACAGGCAGCCGAGCTGGTCGCCGAACGGGTCCTCGATCGCTTTCGTTCGCACAGTCAACTCGAGACGCGCGATCTACGTCGTTCATCCAGATGGGACCGAGCTCCACCGGGTGGTCGAGTTCTCCGGAAGTGACACAGCCGGCGAGCCCGTCTGGTCGCCGGACGGCTCCAGGATCGCCTACACGAACAACGTCAACGGGCGGTATGCACGCGCAAGCGCCCCAGGCGTAGAGATCTTTCTCGTGAACGCCGACGGATCGGGCGAACGAAGGCTCACCGAGCTGGCCCCCCTGTTCGCCTACGACTCCGCGCCGACCTGGTCACCTGACGGAGATCAGATCCTGTTCAAGCGCCAATCTCCCACCGGGGGCTTGACGACGATGAACCCGGACGGGATGTGTGAGAGCGCGATCAGCGCGGATCCCCGCGGCTCGCCGAGCTTCCTCGAGTCACCCTCGTGGCAAGCCGTTCCGGGAGGGCCGAGCCTCGGCCCGAAGACGTGCCGCGCCGTCGCGATCCAAGCGACGCAGCCTCCCGACGGGAACCGGTCGGCGATCGTCGTGGGCGGCACGGTCTCGAACGAAGGAACGGAGCCGCTCACGAACGTGCTGGTCACGATCTCGCCGTCACGGAGCGACTTCAGCTTGGAAGCACTCGAGGGGTATGAGTGCACGCGCTCCGGCGTCGCCTTCGTATGCCGCATCGATCGGATCGGCCGAGGCGAGTCTCGGCAAGTGGCTGTCTACGGCAGAGCCAGGCGGGTTGGGCGCAACCAGAGCAGTAGGAGCGTCGCGCTCAGTGCGCAGCTCAAGGTGACCGCGGACGGGCCGTTGCTGGCAACGATGCGTGAGACCGGATACGTGCTCTTCACGCCGGCACGCTGCACGACTCGAGATCCCGGGCGCGGCTCCATCGAGGGAACACGCTTTGCCGATCGGATCTGCGGTCGCCGCGGACCTGACTACATCGATCCCTTGGGTCGGAAGGACTATGTGTACGCGGGCGACGGTCGTGACGTGATCAACTCGGGGGACCGGTTCGGCGACGTAATCTCGTGCGGCGCAGGGCGCGATCTCGTGTTCGCGGACCGAAAGGACAAGGTCTCTCGGGACTGCGAGCGCGTTCGGCGGGGCTAGTGCCGCGCCTCGTGCACACAGCGCGCCCGTCGTGCTCGTGGTGATCGGCGTCGCTCACGCCGCATCGCCGTGGGTAGCGCCTGGCTTCGATCGATCGGCACGCCCGGGCAGCGAGTCGCCGGGCCGTCGGTAACTCGCACACAGCCAGGAAAGCGTCGCTCGTCCCCGCAAGCCGCACCCTGGCCCGGCATCTCTCAGTGCAGACATGTCGAACGAGGACAAGCAGGAGGAGCCCGAGCCCTCGCCGCCCGGGCACTTCGTCTCCGAGGATCACCGCACCCAGACGGCTCGCTTCCTGGACGAGCTCAAGAAACGGTTGCTCCGCGAAAAGGCGGACGAGCCGAAGCTTGGACCGCCGCCCGAAGTCAAAGCCCCTCATTCGGGTGATTAGAGAAATCGGCACACGTGCGATGAGGTACTCGAGCCCTGCGGCCAGCTCACACGACACCCGATGGTCGGAAACCGCCGAAATCTCCGTCTCCTCCTCGCCGCCACCGCGGTCGCAGCGCTTGCGTTCGCTGCGCCGGCCCACGGTGCCCTGACGGCGCCCGTCCTGCTCGATCCTGGCAACGGGGCGTCCGTCGAGACGCTCCCCGCCTTCGCCTGGAGCCCGGTGCCCGGCGCCGACTCGTACGAGTTCCAGGTCGCCGCCGACCAGAACTTCAACTCCCCCGTCCTCGGGCGCGGCGAGGGCAGCTTCACGACGCTGAACACGCGCGCGACACTGAAGAAAACCCTCCCGAACGGTCGCTACTGGTGGCGGGTCCGCGCGACGACGAAGTCCGGTGACGCTTCCCCGTGGTCGACTCCGCGTTCGCTTGTCAAGGCATGGACCCAGGTGCCGTCCTCGCAGAACCCGGCGCCCGGATACCCGTTCACGTTCCCGCTCGCGCCGATCTCACTCAGCTGGGCGCCCGTCCCGTACGCGGCCAGCTACTTCATCACCGTCGCCAGCGACCCGGCTCTCGCGAACGTCGTCATCAACAACGGCCAGCCGCTCGAGACCTGGGCCACGAACTATGTGCCGACCTTCGCCCTCCTTCCGGCGGGCACCTATTACTGGAGCGTCACCCCGGTCGACTCCGAGGGGAACAAGGGGACGCCCTCGCCGGTGAGCTCCTTCTACTGGTCGTGGCCGTCGACGACGACGACCTACGTCACCGACCTGATGGCGGCCCCCGAGATGTTCGACCCGCAGTTCTCTTGGAACGCGGTGCCGGGCGCGACCAAGTACGAGGTCGAGGTCAACTCGTCGGTCGACTTCGCACCCGGCTCCAAGGTCTGCTGCTCGCAGCTGACGATCTCGACGTCGCTGGCGCCGACGGTCGTCTTCCGCGACAACACCTACTACTGGCGCGTCCGAGCGCTCGACGCGGCGGGCAACGCAGGCCTCTGGAACCGCGGGCCTGACTTCGTGAAGACCTTCGACAAGGTGCCGCCGGTCGACCCGCCCAGCATCAAGAACCTGCACATGCGGGACAACCTCGCTGACCCCGGCACCGACGTTGATTCCGGCTCGCCCGGCTACCAGACGCAGGTCCCGATCCTCAAGTGGGACTCCGTCCCTGGTGCCTCCGCCTACCTCGTGGACGTCGCGCGGTACACCGCAAGCGTTTGCGAGTGGGGCGGCGCTTACAGCTGGCGCGTGTCGACCGCGGTCCCGTCCTGGTCTCCGCTGGGCTATGGCTGGAACAACGTCAAGCCGTACCCGGACGCGATGCCGGTCGCCGTCGATGGCACCGCGCTCCAACTGAACGCCCAATACTGCGTCCGTGTGCGCGCGAGAGGCGAGCGCGACGTCCAGCAGCAGGATGTCTACGGAGACTTCACCTACCTCAATGACGGCACCGGCGCCGCGTTCCAGTGGACGGGGTATCCCACCGGGGGTGCCTGCACGCCGACCTGCAATCCGGGGTATCTGGGCGCCGACGATTACGTGCTCCCGGCGCGCGGGACCCTGACGCGCCTCACGCCACTCGTCACGTGGAAGCCGCTCAGCGGCCGTCAGAGTTACTTCGTGCTTGTCTCGAAGGACGCGAACTTCAGCAACATCGTCGACTACGCGTTCACGCAGATACCCGCGTACTCGCCGCGCAGCTCGACCGGGACGAGGACATATTCCGACGAGACGACCCTCTACTACTGGGCAGTGCTGCCGGCGACGGGCCTCAACGGCGGCGGCGCTGTGGGCGACCCGCTATCAGCCGCCGCATCCACCTTCCAGAAGCAGTCGACTCCACCGACGGCCATGTCGCCGGCGGACGGAGCGCTGCTCACCGAGCAGCCGGTCTTCCGCTGGACGTCCGTCGAGGGAGCCCGGCGCTATCGCTTCCAGGTGGCTCAGGAGCCGACCTTTGCCGCTCCGATCGAGGACGTCACCACGGCCTCGACGTCGTACACCCCCTTCACCACGCATCCGGCCGACACGACTCTCTACTGGCGCGTGCGCGCCGACGACGAGAACCTGATCGGGCTCACCTGGTCGGCGACGCGCACCTTCCAGCGCAGGCTCGCCACCCCGGTCCCGAACCCGAACAACGTGACGATCAGCGACTTCACCCCTGCCTGGAGCTGGTCGAACGTCACGGGCGCGTCCGGCTACACGTTCTCGATCGACGGGCCCGACGGGTCCCACCAGGACTTCGCGGGCCTTCGCAACCCGGCCGCGACGTTCGTCTACCTCTTCGGTCCCGGCATCTGGCGCTGGCGCGTGCGCGCCGAGTTTCCGAAGCTGCCGTCGGGTTCCGTCACCGGACCGTGGTCCTCGTACGTGCCGTTCACGAGGACGCTGAGCGAGCCCAGCGGCGCCCGGACGAGTGTCTCCGGCCACCATGTCCTCGCTCTGTGGAACTGGAAGCTCGGGGCGACGGACTACCGCGTCCAGATCTCGCAGCGCCCCGACTTCGCGGCGAACCTCGAGGACATCACGACCGACAACACGAGCTACGCGCCCGTCATGACGCACCCCTTCTATGCCAACGGCGGCACCCTGTACTGGCGCGTTGCCGCTCGCGACAAGGCCTTCAACCTCGGCGACTGGTCGCAGGCCGGGCGGATCGACATCGCGGAGCGGCTCAAGGTCGCCGTGAACAGGCCGGTGCTGCGCAGGCGCTGGACCCGGGTCGTCGTGACGGTCTCGAATCCTTCGAACAGGCGGGTCGCGGGGGCGATGGTGCGTGTCTCGGGGGCAGGTATCAAGGCCCGGAAGGCCAAGACGAACCGGAGGGGCCAGGTCTCGTTCCGGCTTCGCCCGCGGAAGAAGGGCCGGCTGCTCTACAGCGCGACCAAGGCGGGGTACGCCGCCGGGTCGCTCTCGATGCGCGTCTCCTAGACCGGCCTAGACTTCAGGGCGTGGAGACGCCCGTCAAGGTGGCCTGTGTCCAGGCCGAGCCGGTGATCCTCGACCGCGACGCGACGGTTCGGAAGCTCGAGCGCCTGACGGCCGAGGCTGCCGGCGAGGGTGCGTCGCTCGTCGTCTTCCCGGAGGCATTCATCCCGGTCTACCCGTCGTCCGCCTGGGCGAAGGCGCTCGCGGGCTGGGACGACGGCAGCGCGAAGGAGGCGTTCGCGCTCATGGCCGAGCAGGCGGTGACCGTGGGCGGCGATGCGGAGCGCACGATCGCGAAGGCCGCCGAGGAGAACGGCGTCTGGATCGTCACCGGCGTGACCGAGGTCGACTCCGAGCGTCCGGGGACGCTCTACAACACCCTCCTCTACCACGATCCGGCCGGAGCGCTCGCGTCCAAGCATCGCAAGCTCGTGCCGACGAACCACGAGCGCCTCGTCTGGGGCCAAGGCGACGGGGGCGGACTGCGCGCGATCCCGACCGAGCTGGGGCGGATCGGCGGGCTCATCTGCTGGGAGAACTACATGCCGCTCGCGCGGTTCGCGCTGTACGAGTCGGGCGTCGAGATCTACATCGCCTCGACTGCGGACGACGGCGAGATGTGGCAGTCGACGATCGTGCACATCGCGCGCGAGTCACGCGCGTTCGTCGTCGCGCCGTCGCACTTCCAGCGGGCGGCGTCCTACCCGGACGACTTTCCGCTGCGGGCCGAGCTCGAGGGTCTCGACGTGATCGGCCGGGGAGGGAGCGCCGTGCTTGCGCCGGACGGCTCGTACCTCGCGGGGCCGCTCTACGACGAGGAAGGTGTGCTCTACGCGGAGCTCGATCCGGCCGTGCTTCGCGCCGAGCGGCAGCGGTTCGACCCCGCGGGGCACTACCACCGCCCCGACGTGCTGCGGCTCGAGGTTCGGGCGCCCCGCTAGCTCACATTCGTCACGAAGGCGTCACACATCGGTGATTCCTCGCCCGCTACGTTGTCCATAGAGACAACTAGAGGAGGCAGCGATGAAGAGAGCATGGCGTTGGCCGTTCGCGGGCTTCGTCGTGGGAGCGCTGGTGGGGGCGACGATCCTCACCGTGAACGTCGTCGGGGCGAGCAGCCCCGTGCGCCCGCCGGCGGCGACGGGCTCCTTCGGGGAGGTCCTGCACACGCCCGTGCTCCTCGCGCGCGCGGGGGAGCCCGTTCGGCTGCGGTACGACTTCGTCTGCGGAGTGCCCCGGTTCGAGCCGGCCGGCGGCTGCTCGCCGAGCGGTTCCGTGTTCGTGCGCACGGTGGGCCGATCGGAGTTCACCGAGCGGCCGCTCCGGCGCGACCGCGAGGGATTGCTGGCCGCGACGATCGGCGCGCGAGAGGCCGCCGGAGGGTTCGACTACTACGCGAGGATCGCCAACGGCCGCGGGCAGAGCGCCGAGCTCCCGGGTGGTGCTCCCGATGCGCCGCATCACGTCTGGCCGATCGAGTCGTGGTCGACGGTTGATCTCGGCGCCGCTCGCTTCAAGCGGACGCGCGCGCCCGAGTCCGTCGTCGCAAGCTTCCCGTGGGGGAAAGGTGACCGCGCGGCCGGGCTCGACAGCGGCCCTGAGCAGGCCCGGATCGGGCCATCGGCCTTCGACGTCGCCCCTGACGGCTCGGTCGTCGTGCTCGACCAGGTGAACCGCCGGCTCGCGATCGTTCGTCCGGGCTCGAGGCCCGCGCACGTGCCGATCGCCTTCGAAGGCGGCGAGGGCGATCTCGCCGTCGCGCCCGACGGGACGATCTACGTGCTCGACGCGTCCGGCATCCCGATGCTGCGGTCGTTCACGGCCGGCGGCTATCCGATCGCGTCGACGCGGCTCGCTGAGCCGACCGCGGACATGGTGCGAATCGGCCCGAACGGCCCGCTCGTACACGCCTATCCCTCCGAGATGTGGCTCCCGACCGGGGCCGCTGCGCCGCCGCTCGCTCCTGCCCGGCAGCTCGTGACCGCAGAACCGGCTCGTCGCGTTGGGGACGACTCCGTCGTCGTGAGCGCCACCGACGAGGAGGCGAAGCTCGCGCTCGTCCGCGGCGATCGCGTCGCTCAGGCGTGGGCCGTTCGGAGCGCTACGAACCTCGGGGAGGTGCAGCTCGCCGAGCCCTTCGGCGACGGGCTGCTCGTCGTCGTCCGCGTCTGGACGGAGAAGAAGGCGGAATTCCGTGTGCTGCGGCTGACGAGCGCGGGGCTCGCGGAGAGCTTCGCGGTCGACCGGGCCGAGTGGGCCGAGAGCGCCTCGCTCAGCCGCTTCCGGCTCCACGGCTCGACGCTCTACCAACTGCGGTCGACGCCCTCCGGGACGCAGATCGCGACGTTCGAGATTGGAGGCAAGCGATGAGAAGGGGTCTCGTAACGGGACTGCTCGCAGGCGTGACCTTCGTGCTGCTGGCGGTCGGCACGCCCGCGGGCGCGTACCACACGAACTTCCAGGCCTACTGCAACGACTCGTGGATGAACCTCAACCCGATCAACCGCGGCGAGGCGCGCAACTACGCCTACAGCGCCGCGGGGGAGGGCTACCAGTGGGGCGGCGGCTGCTGGAACACGAACGGCTACGACGACTCCCCCGGCGATCCCCCGGAGAACCCGTACACGCGGGGGGAAGGCCCGGATTGCTCGGGCTTCACGTTCAAAGCGTGGTACGAGCGGGCCGAGACCGGCGATCCGTGGTTCCGCTACCACTACCTGATGCAGAACGTCCACGGCCCATACACGGCAGCGGACTTCAAGTACGGGGTCGGCGCGCCCAACATGACCGTGGCCAAGGCGTACACCATCTACATGGACGCGTTCGCGGCCACGTACCACATCGGGATGATCTACTGGGAGAACACGGCCTACAACCAGGACCGCATCATCGAGGCCAAGTGCGAGGCCTGCGGCACGGGCACCTGGCCGCGCACCTACCGAGGAAACCCGGACTACAGCGGCGTCAGGCGCCGGTACTGGGGGTGAGCGGACTTGCAGCTGTTTCCCGACGTGTCGCTGACCGGCCTGCAATGCGAGGAGGACCGTGTCGGCAACACGGCCCTCGCGCAGGAGGGCGGTCAGCGTCGCGAGGCGGCGGCGGAGCCCGGCTTCGCCGAGCGGGAGCCGCCGCCGGTCAGGGAAGCGCTTACACTTGAGGGGTGGTCGAGCTCATCTTCATGATGCTCATCCTCAAGCTCCCGATTCTCTATCTCGCCGGGGTCTGCTACTGGGCGATCAAGGCGGAGCCGAAGCCGCTCGAGGAGGCCCGCGTGACGGCGCGGCCCGGGCCGAATCCGCGGGGCCCGTCGTTTCGGCGGCCACGGCGGCCGAGCTCGCATGGCGGGCCGCGCCGGCGTGACCCGAGAACGGCTCGTGCGGCACGTGTGAGGCCGCCCGCTTGAGCTCGGCGCCGTTCGAGGACGAACGCTCGAGCCCGACCGAGAGAGCGGCCGGCTTTCTGGCGGCAATCTCGCTCACGGCGAGCGCGATCGCGCTCGTCTACAGGCCCGTGCGCCTCGCGCCGTTCGCGCTCCTGATCGCGTTCATCGCCGCGGCGCTCGCGAAGGACGACCACCGAAAGCTCGCCGCCTTCGCAGTGGCCTGCGCGTCGATCGCCTGGCTCGTCGGCATGGCGATTGCAGTCATTTGGAGCAAGCCCATCTACTAGTGGTCCTTCGGCCCCGCAGGGCATCGGGGTGGTAGAACGAACGTGATGAAGGTGCGCGACGTCGACGGACTGAACACGGGCTATGCCCAGGCGCTGCTCGAGCAGTACCTCGAGAATCCGGAGGCGGTTCCTGAAGAGTGGCGCACCCTCTTCGAGAGCGGCGACTCCGCGCTCGTCGAGGCGCTCCCCGGCCTTGCTCGTCTCTTCGAGACACTGAAGGAGAACGGGGCGCCGTCCGAGGCTTCCGAGGCGGTCGCGGAGCCCGCGTCGGTCCCGGCGCCGCCGACGGAAGCCGCGCCCCGCGAGCTTGCGCCCGAGCCCGGGCCCGTGCCCGAGCCGGAGCCGGCGCTGGCTCCGGCGCCTGAGCCCGCTGCCCGGGCCGAGCCCGACGAGACCCTTCTCGCAGCTGTCGCGGCCGCGATGGCGCTGATCAAGGCCTACCGCACGCACGGCCACCTGGCCGCCAATCTCGACCCGCTGGGCTCCGAGCCAGTCGGCGACCCCGCGCTCGAGCCCGAGTTGCTCGTCCCCAAGCTCACCCCCGAGCTCCAGCAGCAGATTCCGGCCTCGGTCCTGCGCGTCGGCGTCGAGGGCGAGACCCTCGCGGACGTGTTGCCAAAGCTCCCCGAGATCTACTGCGGGACGATCGCGTACGAGATCGAGCACATCTCGGACCATCAGGAACGCGTCTGGCTCCAGCACGCGATCGAGTCCGGCCGGTACCGCAAGCCGCTCTCGACCGAAGAGCGACGGCTCTTGCTCGGGCGGCTGAGCGAGGTCGAGGGCTTCGAGCATTACCTCAAGCGCCAGTTCCTCGGGCAGAAGCAGTTTTCGATCGAAGGCCTCGACGTGATGGTGCCGATGCTCGACGAGGCGATCGAGGTCGGCGCCGAGGCGGGCGCCCACGAGGTCGTGATCGGCATGGCGCACCGCGGACGGCTCAACGTCCTCGCGCACATCATCGGGCGGCCGTACGAGGAGGTCCTTCGCGAGTTCGAAGGCGAGCGGACGATCGACGCGATCGCCGGCAGTCCCGAAGGTGCGAGCGGCGACGTGAAGTACCACCTCGGCGCCGTCGGCCGCCGCCGCACGAGCACGGGCGAGGCCACCGTCCTCCTCGCCGCGAACCCGAGCCACCTCGAGGCGGTCGACCCGGTCGTCGAGGGCATCACACGCGCGCAGCAGACCGACCGCTCGGCGCCTGCCGGAGTCCAGGATCCGGCCGTCGCGCTGCCGATCCTCATTCACGGCGACGCGTCCTTCCCCGGCCAGGGAGTGGTCGCCGAAACCTTGAACCTCCAACAACTCGTCGGCTACTCAACCGGCGGCACGCTCCACCTGATCGCGAACAACCAGGTCGGCTTCACGACCGAGCCGGCGGACGGGCGCTCGACCCGCTACTCGAGCGACCTCGCGAAGGGCTTCGACACGCCGATCATCCACGTGAACGCGGACGACCCCGAAGCCGCGATCTCGGCAACGCGCCTCGCACTCGCCTTCCGACGGCGCTTCGGCAGCGACGTCGTCGTCGATCTCGTCGGCTATAGGCGTCACGGCCACAACGAGGGCGACGAGCCGGCGTTCACGCAGCCGCTGATGGCGGAGCGGATCGCGAGCCATCCGACCGCGCGCGCGCTCTACGCGCACCAGCTCGTGGAAGCGGGCGACGTCTCCGCCGACGAGGTCGATCGCTTTGCGAAGGAGGTCCAGGAGCGAATGCGCGCGGCGCACGACCAGCTGAAGAGCTCGCTCTCCGCGTCGCCGCAGCAGACATCGGGCGAGGGCACTCCCGTGGCTGCTGAGGCCTTCGTCGAAACAGGCGTCCCGGAGGAGCGACTTCGGGAGCTGACGAAGGAGCTCGTACGCGTCCCCGAGGGCTTCACCGTCAACCCGAAGCTCGTGAAGATGCTCGAGCGGCGCGTCCAGGCTCTCGACTCGGGCGGCATCGACTGGGGCCATGCGGAGTCACTCGCCTTCGCGAGCCTGCTCGTCGAGGGCATCCCGATCCGCCTGACGGGCCAGGACACCGAGCGCGGGACGTTCTCGCACCGCCACCTCGTCCTGCACGACGCGGAGACCGGCGCCCAGCAGGCGCCGATCAAGAACCTCGCCGACGCCTCGGCGTCATTCGAGGTCTACAACT
Organism: Gaiellaceae bacterium; assembly: GCA_035765175.1. Lineage (GTDB taxonomy): Bacteria > Actinomycetota > Thermoleophilia > Gaiellales > Gaiellaceae > VAXT01. The sequence continues at coordinate 14,827 of DASTYD010000051.1, read as the reverse complement.
CGCCGCTGTCCGAGTACGCGGCCCTCGGCTTCGAGTACGGCTACTCGGTGACCGCTCCCGAGGCGCTCGTTCTCTGGGAGGCGCAGTTCGGCGACTTCATCAACGGAGCACAGATCGTCGTCGACCAGTTCCTCGTCTCGGGTCTCGCGAAGTGGGGCCAGACCTCGCGTCTGACGCTCCTGCTCCCGCACGGCTACGAGGGGAACGGGCCGGAGCACTCGAGCGCGCGTCTCGAGCGGTTCCTTCAGCTTGCCGCCCAGGAGAACATCCGGATCGTCAACGCGACCACTTCCGCGCAGTACTTCCACCTCCTCCGCCGGCAGGCGCTCGATCCGAACGCGCGGCCGCTCGTCGTGATGACGCCGAAGGGGCTCCTGCGCCTGAAGGAGGCGGCGTCCACCCTGGCCGACCTCGCCCAGGGGCGATTCGAGCCGGTGCTCGACGACCCGACAGCCCATTTCGAGCGAGTGAAGACTCTCGTGATCGTGTCCGGCAAGCTCTACTACGACATCGTCGGGCACGAGCTGCGGCCGGAGGCGCGGCAGATTGCCGTCGCCCGCCTCGAGCAGCTCTATCCCTTCCCGGTCAAGGAGACGGCGAGGCTCGTCGCCTCGTATCCGGCGCTCGAAGAAGTCATCTGGGCGCAGGAGGAGCCGCAGAACATGGGCGCCTGGCGGCCGATCCGCCACCGGCTCGAGGAGGCGGTCGCGGGGCTCCCGCTCAAGTACGTCGGCCGCCCTTGGCGCGCGAGCCCGAGCGAGGGGTACCCGACCTCGCACGCGCGAGCCCAGGATCGGATCGTCCGCGAGGTACTCGAGCCCCCGCGCGGTTAGCTCGGGGGTCGGCGGCGCCGTGCGCGGTCGACGGCCGCCCTGGCAAGCCGGGGGCCGTGCCTGCGCGCCTCGCGCATGAGCCTTCGGCGGTGCTGCGGCGGAATGCGCCGCCAGATGTCGTACGCGGTGAAGGCGAGCGCGACTGCGCCCGTCTTTCGCCTCAAGATGCGCTGAACTCCAGCCACGGCCGGGATCCTAGCCGCGAGAGCTGTCGTTACCGCGGCGGCCGCCGTGTTCCTCATCGCCGCGCCCGCCCCGGTCCTCGCCCTGGTCGTTGCGACCTTGCTTGCGCGCGTCGTCGGGCCTCTCCTTCTTCTCGGAGCCGGAAGCGTTCGGCTTCTTCGCTTTCTTCGGCTTCTCGTACTTCCGCGGCTGCTCGGGTTTCCGTGGCTTCGCAGACGTTCGCGGCTTCGGCTTCTCAGCCTTCTCCGGCTTGCCAGCCTTCTTCGGCTTGCCAGCTTTCTTCGGCTTGTCAGCTTTCTTCGGCTCGTCGGCCTCGTCCGGCCCGCCGGCGTCCTGCGGCTCGTCGGCCGGCTCGGTCACGGGCGCCGCTGGAGGAGCTGTGAGTGGCGTCACCGGCTGCTCGACGCGGGACGGTGCCCGCTCGATGGGCTTCCGCGCCGGCTTCGACCGAAGCGGCGTGCGGCGGACGACGCCGCCGGCGGGAACGGTGCCGGCCGCCGGCACGTAGACCCGCCGCGCGATGACGCGGATCCGTGCGGGCGTCTGCCGCGGGCGCTGGACGAGAGGCGCCGCGCGAAGAACCGTGGCGCTGGGGCGCTCGGGCGCGGCCAACTGCCGAATCGGCGGCTCGTCCGGAAAGACGACGCTTCCGGGGAGCGTCAACGAGATGGAGAACGCAATCCCCAGGGCCCCACCAGCTATGAGACGAATGACCGTCGGCCTCATGTTCTCCCCCGCCGCCGCCGACAGGGTTCGTATGACGTATCGGCCGCACGGCACGTCGCTTTAGGGGAACCGGGTGGGCAGCTTCAAGGTTCGTCTTGCCGGCTACTTCGCCCTGATCGCGCTGGTCCCGTTCGTGGCCGCCTTTCAGGGATTCCACTCGCTGGCCGAGAAGAGCGAGACGAGACGCGCGGACGCGGTGCTCGAGTCTGGGCTCCGCTCGGCGATCGTCGCCTACGGCGAGGAGCTCCGCGCCACGCGGCGCACGGCGGCCGGCCTCGCGCGCCGTCGCTCGCTCCAGCGGGCCCTGGCGAAGGGCAGCCGACAACAGGTTGTGCGGATCGTCGCCCGCGTCCCCAACGTCGTCGTCGAGGGGCCGGGTGGGCTTCGCGTCGGCCGCGTGCCCGCGAACGGCGTCTCGCAAGTCGTCTCGATCGTCGGCCCAAGGCGCCCTCTCGGGAAGGTGACCGCGGTCCTTCCGCTCGACGAGGGGACTGCCAACCGCATCCGGCGGCGCGCCGGGTTGGGGTCCGACCAGCGGGTCGCCTTCCTGCCGCAGTCCACGGTCGGGCCGGGAAAGGCGACGATGCTGGAGGTCGACGGCGTCGAGTTTCGAGCGATCGCCTCCGATGGGCTGCGCGACCCGCAGGCGCGAGCCCTCGTCGTTCTTGCCTCGCAGAGCGCGATCGACCATGCGGCGGCGTCGATCGGCAAGAGGCTCGTGCTGACGATGTTCGGCATCCTGGTGTTCCTGGTCCTGATCGCGTACTTCGAGGGGCGCTCGATCGTGCGCACATTGGGGCGTCTCGTCGCTGCTGCGAACGACCTTGCCCACGGCCGGCTCGATCGACGCGTCGACGTCCGCGGGCCCGACGAGTTCGCGCGGCTCAGCCGGGCGTTCAACGAGATGGCCGACCAGCTCGAGGCGCGCATCAGCGAGCTCGACGACGAACGGCGCCGCTTGCGTGACGTGACCGTTCGCTTCGGCGAGGCCCTCGCTGCGACTCACGACATCGACGAGCTCCTCCGCGTCGTCGTCGAGACGGCGGTCGAGGCGACAGGCGCTCGGGGGGGCGCCCTGCTCCGGAACAATCACGAGCTGTTCCGGAAAGGCGACCCGGATGCGGGCGTCCGCCGGCTCGAGTTCCACCTGTCCGCCGGCGACGAGAGCTTCGGCAGGCTCGTCCTCACCGCCGACGGCTTCTCAAAGGAGCAGACCGAGACTGCGGAGTGGTTCGTCAACCAAGCGAGGACGGCCCTCGCGAACGCCCGCCACCACAGCACGGTCCAGCGGCAGGCGCTCGTCGACACCCTCACCGGGCTCGCGAACCGCCGGCTCTGCGAGGCGGCGCTGGAGAAGGAGATCGGCCGTGCCGACCGCTTCGGTGAGCCGTTCTCGCTCATCGTCGGGGACATCGACGACTTCAAGCGCGTCAACGACCGCTACGGCCACCAGACGGGCGACGAGGTGCTGAAGGAGTTCGCCCGCACGCTCCAGGAGACGGTGCGCGACATCGACCTTGCAGGCCGCTGGGGCGGCGAGGAGTTCGTCGTCGGGCTGCCAGGGACGGATCTCGCCGGCGGCGCCCACCTCGCCGAGCGGGTTCGCGCCGCGTTCGCCGAGCGGACGATCGAGGCTCGTAGCGGCGAGCGGTTCCACGTGACCGCGACCTTCGGCGTCGCCGAGTTCGACGGCCGCGGCGGCCTGCTCGACCTCCTCGGGACCGCGGACGCCGCCTTGTACCGGGCGAAACACGCCGGCAAGGACCGTGTCGCGACTGCCACAAGCTCGACGCCGGAACCGTCCGTCAGGGCGGCTAGCCTGGGCGGTTGAGCGACTCTGCGTTACAATCCCCCGCCGACCCGTCAACAGCGACCTACCGACCAGGGAGGTTTCATGCCGGTAGAGACGCCTTCCGTCTTTGCCCACGTAATCCAGGAACATCTCGAGCTGAAGCGCCGCAACTCGGAGCTCGAGGGCGATATGCCGCTCAAGCACTACGAATCGAAGGACCCCTTCGAGAATCACCCGCTGTTCAAGACCGAAGAGCAGGCCCGGATCGAGGAGACGATGGACGGAGCAGAGTCCATCCCGGAAGAGAAGCTCGTAGCCCTCGCTCCGCCGGAGCAGACCCCGGACGAAGACACCCTCTGGGGCCGCTCGCGCGACTTCGACTGGGGCGACTGAACCTCTTCGAAGCGGGAAACGCCGGCAAAGCCGGTATGACGTCTAGGTCGGCATCGCAAGCGACTGCTTAGCCTGTTTCGCCCTGGCCGTTTAGGGTAGGCAGTTCGCAACCTGCCAGCGAAATCAGAGGAGCCGCATGCTTCGTACGATCAGAAACCTGGGCCTGGGGGCCCTGCTCGCCTACTTCTTCGATCCCGACAACGGACGCCGCCGCCGCGCGATGGCGCGTGACAGGGTTCCGGCCTTCTTCCGCCGCATGAGCGCCAGCGCGGAACGCAAGGGCGGAGCCGTTGCGGCCAAGGCCGAAGGCGTGAAGCAGAAGGCGACGCACCTGAAGGAGGAGGAGAAGGCTCAGCCCGACGACGTGACGCTCGCGCGCAAGGTCGAGACGGAGATCTTCCGCGACGCAGAGGTCCCAAAGGGCCAGATCAACGTCAACGCCGAGAACGGCAAAATCGTCCTCCGCGGCGAGGTCGAGAAGCCGGAGCTGATCAAGGACCTCGAGCAGAAGACGAAGAAGGTCCAGGGCGTGACCGAGGTCGAGAACCTGCTCCACACGCCGGGCACAGCAGCCCCGGCGAAGTAGCTCAGTCCTGGTCGCGAGCTTCGCGCGACAGGGGCCAACCGAACCAAAGCCAGGTGAAGAGCGCGGCCACGATGCCTGTGACGATGGCCGCGCTCGTCACGTCGAACAGGACGTCCGTGACGAGGAATGTGGCTCCGGACATCGCGAAGGCGAGCAGCACGGTGCCGGCGATCGCCTGGCGGTTCGCGACGACGAGCAGCCGCTCCTTGTCGTACTGCCGCCAGCGAAGGCGATGCTGCGCAGTCGGCGCGATCAGGAAGGCCGAAGCCGCCGCCGTGCAGAGGAACGTGACGAAGTAGACGTCCTTCTGGAGCTCGGTCATGTTCGCGTAGCCGTTCGAGAACGGGACGATCAGGAGGAACGCGAAGAGGACCTGCACTCCCGGGAGCGCGACGCGGAGCTCGTTCAGGAACTCGATCAGCTCCCGATTGAGCCGTTCCTCCTTGCTTTCATCCGCGCTCATGCGGGAGTAATTTCCCACAAACCCGCGAAAGGAGTCCCGTGCGCATCGAGTCGTCCGTCACCGCAATCTCGTGGATCCCGTCCGAGGCAGTCGAGGGATTGCCCAAGCTCCCGTTCACGATGGGCGTTGCTCACTACGACGATCCGCCCCCCGACGTGATCGAGGACCTCGACGCGCTGCGGGACGCCGACGCGTTCCGCGAGGCGAACGAGTTGCGCGCGTTCGTCGAGGTCGGCGACGACGGCCGGATCGTCGACTACGGCCACCTCGGCCGTGGCCACATCGGGGTGACTCGGCTCAAGCTCGGGCCCAGAGAGGTCAGCGTCGCCGCGGTGGCGTTGCCGACGATCCAGAGCCCGCCGGAAGTCGGCGACGGCTGGGTCCGCTTCGAGCAGACCGCGGGCGGCCGGACCGGAATGCCTGCGCCGCGCCGCGTTCGCGGAAAGCCGTACTTCCAGATCAACTCCGCGATCGCCTGGACGACGCTGGCCCTCACGATCAAGGCCGACGGCGCCTCGCAGTACGAGCTCGCCGGGGCGAGCCCGTTTCCGCGGCACTGGGTGTACGACCAGGACGGGAAGCTCGCCCACAAGTCGGGCGTGATCGACTTCGACGAGTGGTACCGCGAGTCGCACGGGAAGAACACGCCCTGGGGCGACGAGGACTCGGCCGCGTTCGTGACCGAGTGCGAGTCGGCGCTCGAGCGCGAGCTCTCCAGGTCGATCATGCGCAGCGGTGCGGCCTCGAAGCCGGTCCGCCTCGACGTCGACGGGACGCTGACCGAGCAGGGCGAAGCAGGCAGCGAGCTCTATCTCCTCCTCGACGGCGTTCTCGCCGTGGAGGTCGACGGCGAGACCGTGGCGGAGATCGGCCCTGGAGCGATCCTCGGCGAGCGGGCGGTCGTCGAGGGTGGCAAGCGGACTGCGACTCTACGCGCGGTGACGCCTGCGAAGGTCGTCTCCGTCTCGGCCGACCAGATCGACCCTTCTGCACTGGAGGAGCTCGCGGGCTCGCGGCGGAACGAGAATTAGGCCGTCGCGGTCCGGATCGCTCCGAGCACGTGCTCGAATCGGCCCTCGCGGAGGCTCTGGCCGAGCCTACTGCTGCCCGTGGCCCCGGCACGCGCGTTCAGCACCTCGTAGAGGCGGTTGCCGCGCAGTCCTCGCGCCTCCGCCTCGCGCACGAGCTGTGGGATGATCGGCAGCGGTTGCCACTCCTCGTCGAACTGCCAGAGGGGGTAGTAGTACTCCCACGATCCCTCGGGCCGGTACGCGATCAGCTCGCCCGCCCGGCGCATCGCCTCGAGCTTGAACGGCTCGACGCCGAGGCGTGCCGCGAGCCAGGAGGCGGAGAGGGAATCTTCGGCAACTCGGATGGTCAACGCGGGGAGCCTATCGGGCGATGACCGACGTCCGCGAGCTCCTCAGCAGGCCGGTCGACCCGGAAGAGTACGAGGCGATCCGGGAGCTGTGGAAGCAGCACTCGAAGGCCGAGGACAAGCGCGACATCGCCGGCCTGCTTGCGACGCTCACCGACGACTGCGTCTACGAGATCGTCGGCACCGAGCACCGGTGGGAGGGCCATGAGGGCGCCACCCGCTTCTACACGGGACTGCTTTCGGCGTTCCCCGACATCGACTTCCAGCTGACGGACATCGTCATCGGCCCGCAGGGCGTGTGCGAGGAGGCGCACGTGACCGGCACGCACGAGCAGGACTGGATCGGCTACGAGGCGACGGGCGAGCGGGTCGAGTTCGGTGTCGTGATCTTCTTCCCCTGGGACCCGGAGCGGCGCCTGTTCACCGGAGAAAAGGTGTTGGTGAGTGGACACAGAGGTGGGTCCCCGACGCTTCGCGTGGGGACCTAGGTTTCGCGACTTAGGCGGCGAGGATTTCCGCCAGCTTCGTGGCGTCGATGTTGCCTCCCGAGACGACGCACACGACCTTGCCGCCGCCCGCGCCCTCGGCCAGGGTCGCTGCCAGCGAAGTCGCGCCCGCGCCCTCCGCGACGATGCGGGCGCGCTCGGCGAGTAGCCGGACGGCGTCTGCGACCTCGTCGACGCCGACCACGAACGAGCCGTCGACGAGCTCACGCGTGAGCTCGAACATCTCGGGAAAGACCTCCGGCGAGCCGATGCCGTCGACGAAGCTGTGCTCGAAGTCGACGCTCGTCGGCTCTCCGGCTGCGAGCGAGGGGGCGAGGGGCGCTCCGGTCGCGACTTCGGCGGCGAACACCTTGCACTCCGGGGCAAGGGCGCGGAGAGCCGAGGCGATGCCGCACGCGAGCCCGCCGCCGCCGTAGGGGACGACGACGGCGTCGACGTCGGGCAGGTCCTCGAGAAGCTCGAGCCCGACCGTGCCGTTGCCGGCCATCACGTCCGGGTCGCTGAACGCGTGCACGAACCGGCCCTCCAGCCCGTCGTACGCCCGCGTCCGGAAGACCTCCCACCACACGTCGAACGGCACCGCGACGATCTCCGACCCCAGCCGTCGAATCGCGGCCAGCTTCGTCTCCGGAGCCGTGTCCGGGACCACGCACGTGCACCGAGTGCCGAGCCGCCTGGCCCACCAGGCGACGCCCTGGGCCATGTTGCCCGCGCTCGCGGTCCAGACACCGCGCTCGAGCTCCTCCGGAGACGCAAGCGCAAGCGCGTTCCCGGCTCCCCGCAGCTTGAAGGACCCGATCGGCTGAAGGTTCTCGAGCTTGAGGTAGATCTCCGCGGGTGCGTCTTCGAGCTCGAGGCGGACGAGCGGCGTGCGGACGATGTTCCCGGCAAGACGCTCGCGGGCGGCTTCGATCTCGGCCAGCGGGATCACAGCTCGACCTCGGTCCCGACGCCCTGCTCGCGCGCCCGGCGGTAGACGAGCCCGGCCGCCGCCGCGTCCTCGACCGCGTGACCCATCGACTTGTAGACGGTGATCTGCTCCGGCGAGATCCGGCCCTCGCGCGTGCCGGCGAGCACCTCGCCCAGCTCGACCGCCGCCTCCGGGTCGAGGCCCTGGAGCTCGTGAGCGCCCGCCGGGTACGGCTCGAAGGCGACGCGTGCCTCGACGACGAGCAGGCCCGCGGTCACCGTCGCGCGGTCGAGCTCCGGCCCCTCGCGTGACGCTCCGACCGACGTGACGTGCGCTCCCGGGCTCAGCCAGTCCGCGCTCAGCACCGGCTCACTCGCATCGGTGCAGGCACAGACGACGTCGGCGCCCCGCACTGCTTCCTCGAACGAATCGAACGCGACACCGTCGACCTCGCCGGCGAGCGTCCGGGCGTGCTCGAGATTCCGGCTCGCCACACGGATCTCGTCGAAATCGCGCACGCGCACGGCAGCCTCGACGTGCGAGCGGCCCTGGACCCCCGCTCCGAGCACGGCCAGCACACGGGCGTCGCCCCTGGCGAGCGCGCGCGTCGAGACCGCCGACGACGCGCCTGTCCGCACGGCCGTGATCTCCGTCCCGTCCATCAACGCGAGCGGCGCCCCGTTCTCGTCGTCGAACACCGCGATCGTCGCCTGGTGGCTCGGGAGCCCGGCTGCATGGTTTCCCGGGAACACGGAGACGAGCTTCGCCTCGAGGACGCCGTCCGCGAATCCGGGCATCGCGGCGAGCAGCCCGCGCTCGGTGCTCGCGGCAATGCGTGGCGGTACCGACGCGCGGCCGGCGCTGAGCTCGACGAACGCGCGCTCGAGCGCCCCGAGAAGGAGGTCGAGGTCGAGCAGCTCCCGAACCTGAGCCCGCGTCAGGACGAGCATCTAGAGGAGCCCGAGCGCCTCGAGCCCGTCGATCGGCTCCTGAGCGCTGCAGCTGCCGAAGCTGACGAAGAGCTCGCGGCGGACGAGGGCGATCTCGTCGGCGCCCGCCTCACGGTCGCGCCAGCGAAACGCGTCTCCGCTCACCGCGAACGCGTCCGGATCCTCTTCCTCGAGTGCATCCTCCTCGTCCCCGAAGACGGCAGCTGCGAGCAGGTTCAGGAAGCCGTGCTCGTCGTCGTGCCGCAGCGGTTGATGCAGGCCCGCTGTCGCCTTGAACGGCACGTCGAGTCGCCGGCAAGCCTGGACGAATTCGGCGAGCGCGGGAATGGTCGGGACGACCGAGCCTCCGCAGCGCACCTTGGCGCGAAGCCCGAGCTCGCCGAGTTGCAGGATGCGGAACGAGACGTCGTAGCGAAGCGGGAGCTCGAAATAGATCTCGGGGGCGGCGTCGAAGAGAATCTCGGGGTCGATGCCTGCTGCCTCGACCGCCTCGATGCGTTCGTCTGCCGGCGGAAGCTTCCCGGTGTCGAGGACGACGGACAGCCTCAGCGGCTCGTCTCCGAGCTGCTCGAGCGTCGACGCGGGACACACGAAGCGATTGACGATCCAGCCGTGTTCGGTCTTCCGGACCCGCCGGTGCTCCGCAAGCCCCTGGTCGAGCGGAAGCTGTTCGGGTGGAAAGGTCGGCGCGTGGTCGATGAGCCCGCCGAAGAGAGCGTGGCGGACGTCGGTCTTCGCGTTCGGCGCAGCCACCGGGGCAGAGCGTAGTCTCAAGCGAGATGGCGAAGCTCGTGGTCCTGCTCTCGGTCTTCGCGCTCGCGGCCGCCGGGTGCGGGAACAGCGACTCGCCTTCGGCGCGCGAGACGACGACGCCGCCCGCCGAAGAGGCGCTTCCCGGCCCGGTGGCGCAGAAGCACGAGGCGATCGTCGACGCCGCGCACGCGCTGGACTACGAACAGCTCGCGAGGCTCCTCGATCCCAAGACCTTCACGTACTCGTTCGGCCAGGGCGGCGACCCCATCGGCTACTGGCGCCGGCTCGAGGAGCAGGAGGAGATGCCTGTCCTCCGCGACTACCTGCCGACCGTCCTCGCGATGCCGTGGGCGAACCAGGGGCCGCTCTACGTCTGGCCGAGCGCGCACGCAAGGAAGCCTGCTCAGTGGACGGAGGAGGACCGGAAGGCGCTCGAGCAGCTCTACACGGAGGATGAGATCCGCAGGTTCGAGCAGGTCGGCAGCTACCTCGGCTGGCGCGCGGGCATCCGCAAGGACGGAACCTGGCTCTTCTTCGTCGCCGGCGACTGAGCTCGGTCAGACCATCGCCGCGACCTTGATCACGCCTACTCCGAGCAGGTAGAGGCCGATCCAGGCCGGCACGAGCCGCGGGAAGCGGTTCCACGCGAAGACCACGGCGAGCGCGGCCGCGAAGTCGTTCACGCGGATTCCCCACAGGACGACCTGGGAATCGATCAGGCGGCCGACGCCCGAGTCCTCCACGAGCGAGGTGAAGTCGTCCGGGTCGAACCAGGCGACGAGCGCGTTGGCGGCGAACAGCACGGCGAGACCCATGCGCAGGACGAGCGTCGCGTCGATCGCGGCCACGGAGGCACGCCGACTGCTTTCACGTTGGACTGCAGTCGTCATCTGGGCTCATAGGCCTCTACGGCGACGGCCGGCGACTGGATCTATCCGGAGGTGATGTAGTCCGTCAGATAGCGGATCTCGAAGCTCTGTTGCTTCGACTTGAACTTCACGACGTCGCCGATCGAGACGATGCCGACGACGTCGCCGTTTTCGACCACGGGCAGATGTCGGATCCGGCGGTCGGTCATCACGGCCATGCACTCGTCGATGTCCGTCTGCGGGCTGACGACGACGAGCGGCGAGGACATGATGTCCCGGACGGTCACTTCCTCGTCGGCTGGGCCCTCCTGAGCGACGCGCCGCAGGAAGTCGCGCTCGGTGACGATCCCCGTCACCTCACCACCGTCGGTCACGAGCAGCGAACCGATGTTGGCGCCGACCATCTGCCGAACCGCGTCGAGCGCCGATGCTTCCGCGTCGATCTTGAGCACGTCGCGACTCTTGTCGCCGAGAATCTCGGACACGTGGTTCATGGGCGGCCTCCTTGCCGCGCAGCGTACCGCTACGCGAGCCCTCGGGCTACCCATTTTCGCTCAGTCAGCCGCGAAAATGCGAAGCGCGGCCCAAGCCGCGTGAGCCCGACTAGACGAGGCCCCGCGCAGCCCAGGCCTTGGCGCTCATGACGAAAGGCGCCTTGGGAAAGCGTGCGCGACAACGCTCCCGGAGCGCCGCCTGCTCCCCGCGACCGAGACTCGCGTAGTGGGCCCCAGCAGGCCCGACCCCGAGCGTGAACGGCTCCCACCACTCCTCGAAGCTCCCATGCTCGACCTCGACCGAGTGGGTCGTTTCCTCGACGTCGCTCAACCCGGCCGCCGCGAACACCTCGGTGAGCTGGCCTTCGCGCGCGCCCGCGAGCTTCGACTCGTCGACGACGTTCGGGGCCTCTTCCCGCGCCGCTTCCCAGAAAGGGCTGATCGGCGCCCGACCCCCGGCAAGGTCCCAAACGCTCGCGGCGACGACGCCCCCCGTGCGGGTGACGCGGGCCATCTCGCGCAGCCCGGCGACGGGATCGGCCATGAAGTGCACGACGAGCTGGGCGAGCGCAGTGTCGAACTCGTCGTCGCCGAACGGGAGCTGCTCCGCGGTCGCAAGCCGCACGTCGACGCCGGGGTGGCGCTCCTTGGCCGCGGCCACGAACGGCTCCGACGGATCGACGGCGGCGACGTTGTCCGCCCCGACCCGGCGAACCAGTTCCGCCGTGAGCGCGCCGGGCCCGCAGCCGACGTCGATTGCCCGCTGGCCCACCTCGACGCCGGCAAGGTCGGCCAGCTGCGGCGCCAGCGGCGTGGAGTATCGACCCATGAACCGGTCGTAAGAGTCAGCAGCGACGACGAAGGCCACGGGAGGATTCTCTAGGATCGCCCGCTGTGCGCGGACGGGAGCTTGCAGAACGGGTCCTGTCGATCGGAGCGGACGAGGCCGACTCGTCCGAGCTGCGCTTCCGCAAGCGGCTGCTCGTCGGGATCGCGCTCTTCATTCTTCCGATCGCGTTCCTCTGGGGGTGCCTGTACTGGATCGTCGGCGAGGAGGCGGTCGCGCTCACGCCCTGGGCGTACGTCACCGGATCGATCATCAGTCTCGCCGTCTTCGCCCGGAACCGAAACTTCGCGTTCCTGCGGACGGCGCAGTTTGTCCTGATCCTCGTCGCGCCGGCCCTCGGGGCGATCATGCTCGGCGGGCTCGATCCCGCGAGCTCGGTGATCGTGTGGTCGCTTCTTGCGCCGCTCGGCGCGGTCGCCTTCGACCGCCCCGCGCGCGCGTGGCCGTGGTTCGCGGCCTTCGTCTCGGCCATCGTGCTCGTGCTCGTTCTCTCCGAGGTCGTGCGGCCGGACGCCGCCGACCTGCCCGAGGCTTTCGTCCAGACCTTCGTCGTCCTCAACATCGTCGCGGTCTCCTTCGTGGCCCTGCTGTTGCTGGTGACGTTCGCGCGCGGACGGGAGAGTGCACAGGCGCGTGTCGAGGCGCTCCTGCTGAACATCCTCCCCGAGGAGATCGCGGAGCGTCTCCAGGCCGAGCCCACCGCGATCGCGGACCACTTCGACGACGCCAGCATTCTCTTCGCGGACGTCGTCGACTTCACTCCGCTCGCGGGCAGACTCGACCCGCGCGAAGTGGTCGGGATGCTCGATCGCCTGTTCACGGCTTTCGACGACCTCGTCGACCGCTACGAGGTCGAGAAGATCAAGACGATCGGCGACTGCTACATGGTCGCGGCGGGAGTTCCCACGCCGCGTCCTGACCACGCGCACGCTCTTGCCGGCCTGGCGCTCGAGATGAAGGACTGTGCCCGCACGTCCCTTCCGGGAGCGGATCTGCAGCTTCGGATCGGGATCAGCTCCGGTCCGGTCGTGGCGGGCGTGATCGGACGCCGCCGATTCCTCTACGACCTCTGGGGCGACACCGTGAACATGGCGAGCCGCATGGAGTCGCACGGGAGGACGGATGAGATCCAGATCACGCGCCCGACCTGGGAGCTGCTGCGTGGCGATTTCGTCACCGAGCCGATGGGGGTCGTCGACGTCAAAGGCAAGGGGGAGGTCGAGACGTGGCGCCTCGTCGGCAGGAATGGCCGCTAGCGCTCCTGCCGCGCCGGGCTTGACATGAGAAGGCGAAGAGGGGAGGCTCGCCCCGCGGCCCCACCTCGTGCCCCGAAGGGAGTCGACATGAACAGCCGCCTTTTCCGCCTCACCGTCGCTTGTGCAGGCGTCATCACGCTGTGTTGCCTGGTTGCTGCCGCCGCGGCCGCGCGTCCCGTCCCCCAGACCGAGCCGGGCGATGCGATCGATCCGCGGACGTACGCGCCGGAGAGCCAGCTCTTCCTCGTTCTGCACGCGATCGGCGTCCAGAAGTACACGTGCCAGCCGAACGGAACGTGGCTGTTCACGGACCCGGAGGCGGCTCTCTACAAGACGACCGGTGCCCCGCGCGAGATCGGCAGCCACTTCCTGAATTTCGCGAGCGGGCGCCCCGTCTGGCAGCTCGACGACGGCAGCTCCGTCGAAGCGGCGCGTACAGCGGCGAGGGACGGCGGGACGGGGAACATCGCGTTGCTCCTTCTGCAGGCGGTCGCGACGACCGAAGGCGAGGACGGTGACCGTCTGACGAGCACGACGTGGGTTCAGCGGCTGAACACGTCTGGAGGTGTCGCGCCCGCCGGAACATGCACGCCCGGCGACCGGATCCGCGTCGACTACACGGCCGACTACTTCTTCTGGAGAGCGGCAGAAGACTGACAGCCGCGCCCAAGACTCCTTAGGGCGGAACCGGAGGGAGCTACGGCGAAACTATGGTCCGGCACGGGCCGTTTCCCTTGCAGATGCGCATTCTTGCCAGCGCCGGCGTCGTCCTCGTGTGCGCGCTCGGGGCCTCGGCCGCGACCCCGGCTCCGCGCACGAGTCTCGTCAGCGTCGCCCTCGGCGGCAGGTGGGCGAACGCCAGCAGTTGGAGCGGCCGCGTGTCCGGCGACGGGCGCTTCGTCGCCTACTTCTCGGGCGCGACGAACCTCACCCGGGCCCGGCGGGGCGGCCTCTTCCTACGCGACCTGCGCCGGCGACACACCGTGCGTCTCGGCCCCGGTGGTGTCGACCTCGCAGTCACGCCGGACGCGCGCTTCGTCGTCGTCTGCACGACGGCGCCGCTCGCCCGGGGCGACGTCCCCGCCCACGGCCCACGGTCGGAGGTCGAGCGATTCCTCGACGCGTACGTCTACGACCGACGCACAGGCAGGATCCTGCGGGCGAGCGTCCCCGCGCGGGGCCGAAATCCGAACGATCGGGCGTGCGCCGGCGATTTTGCCGGTCACGTCGACGTCTCCGCTGACGGCCGGTATGTCCTGTTTCCCGCCAAGGCGTCCAACATCGTCCGCGGGGACACGAACGGCATGACGGACGTCTTCGTCCGCGACTTGCGGGCCGGCCGCACGCGGCGCGTGAGCGTGACTTCTTCGGGGGCGCAGGCAAACGGCGAGAGCTCGGCGCTCGCGATCTCCGCCGACGGACGGCTCGCGTTCTTCTGCAGCGGGGCGCGGAACATGGGTCGGGAGCCGGGCGTGTTCGTCCACGATCTCCGCACGCGCACGACGAGGGCCGTCTCGACCACCGCCGGCGGCCGGCCGCTCTCGCAGGTGATCTGCCTGCACGGCAAGGCCGCGTCGGCGAACGGGCGCTTCGTCGCGTTCGCGACACAGGATCCGGACGTGACGCAGAGTGAGGGCTACCGACTCGTCGTGAAAGATCGCCGCAACGGTCGGCTCGACCTGCTCACGCCGGGGATCGACGGCCAGGGCGTCGGCGGCGTTCATGCCGGGGCGATGTCGGCCTCGGGTCGTTACCTGACGTTCGCCACGTCAGTCTCGAACCTCGTCTCGCGCGACACGAACAACGTCGAGGACGTCTTCTGGTTCGATCGCGCTCGGCGCGTGCCGGTGCGACTGAGCCTGAGGTGGGACGGAAGCGAGAGCTTCAC
>DASTYD010000050.1:0-5572 GCA_035765175.1 Gaiellaceae bacterium | reverse complement strand
TGATCGGCTTCGCGGCCTACCTCGCCCTGCTCGGCGGAGCCGTCTGGCTGATCGAGCGCGTGCGTCGCCTCGATCCTCCCCTCGGGCTCGGGCTGGGTGCCGTCCTGCTCACGCTCTTCGTGCATTCCCTCGCGTACAGCGGCTTCTTCGAGGATCCGGTCACGTGGCTCGCGATCGCGGTCGCGGCGAGCTTCCTGCTCTCGCGGGCCGACGACGGGGCCATACTCGCTCCGTGAACCGAGTGAGCCCCTGGGCGCTGCTGGCGACGCTCGGCGTGCTCGTCGGGATCACCGTGCCCGAGCTCGGCTCGGGCGCCTGGCCGTTCGACCCGCCCTCCGTCGACCCGCGCGGGATCCTCGGACCCCTCGTGCGCGTCGCCGATCGCGAGTGGGACCTCGGGATCCTGCGCTCGTCGGCGGTGCTCGCCGGCCTCCTCGTGGCTCTGGCAGCGGCCGCCACCTGGCGCTTCCGGACCTGGCCCCGCTGGGCGGCGATAGGGCTCGCCGGCGTCGTCTGCGCAATGCTCCTGGTGCCCGCGGTGCTCCTCCAGGCCGGGCTCCGCGACGCGACCGACCCGTGGTACTTCACGAACGACTCGACGTACCAGATCGAGATCGCGGGCGACCTCGTCCTTGACGGCGACAACCCGTACGGGCACGACTACGGCGACTCCGGCCTCGAACGCTTCTACCCGGCGGCCGACGACGAGGAGGCCGCCTTCGACCGCGCGGCGCGCCACCACTTCGCCTACTTTCCCGGGACGGCGCTCACGGCGGCGGCCTGGCGTGTCCTCCCGCGCCCCTGGGACGACTACCGGCTCTTCGTCCTGCTGGCGACCTTCGCGCTGTTCCCGGCTGCGCTGCTCTTCCCAGGGCCGCTAATCACACGACTTGCCGTCGGGGCAGGGCTCGCCGCGAACCCCTTGATCGTCCACGGCGCCTGGTTCGGCACCGCCGACGCGCCCGCGCTGCTCGCGCTCGTTCTCTCGTACGCGCTCGTCACCCGCGGGCACCCGGTCTGGGCCGGTGCCAGCCTCGGCGCGGCGGTCGCGCTGAAGCAGTTCGCGCTCGTCGCCGCCCCGTTCCTTCTCGTCATGCTGCTCGTCGCACGCGCCCCACGGCGCACGCTCTGGCAAGCGGGCGCGGCGTTCGCCGGCATCTTCGGCGCGACGGCGCTCCCGTTCCTGATCGCCGATCCGGGTGCGCTCTGGGACGACACGATCGCCTACGGCGCCGACACGTACCGCATCGTCGGCTACGGCCTGTCACATCTTCTGCTCGGTCTCGGCGCGCTCGACGACCGGTTCGGCTACTACCCCTTCCTGCCGCTCGCGCTCCTCGTCTGGCTGCCGATCACGGCGTGGCTCCTCTGGAGCCAGTGGCGCGCTAGGACGTCGTGGGCGGCCGCTGCCGGTTTTTCGGTTTCGATGTTCGTCCTGCTCTTCCTGAGCCGCGTCTTCCAGACTTCGTATCTGCTCTGGCCTTTGACAGGCATCGGGCTCGCGCTCTTGCTCGCTTCAACTCCTGGCACTGCCGGACCCTCAACTTCTGCAGCTGCCGGAAGCGAAGCTCCGGAATGAACGCGTAGAGCTTGTTGCGGCCCGAGATGTAGACCCGGTGGCCGTCCGCGACGAGGGCGGAGTACTTGCCGTCGTGGAACCGCCAGATCGGGTCTCCGTTCCGGGCGTTCAGGCCGAAGGTCGCCCGCGGGCCGATCTTCACCCGCCGCAGCCCTCCGGCGCCGCACCGCCCGCACGTGGAGAAGTAGACGATGCCCGCGAGCACCGTCGGCGCGCCGGTGATCCCCGACGGTGCGCTGAAACGCCAGCGCGGCTCGCCGGTGCGCGCGTCGAGGGCGATGAACGTCCCGTCCCAGGTGCCGACGAAGACTGTCTTTCGCCAGACCGCCGCCGCGGTGTAGACGTACGTCCCGACCTCGCGCGCCCAGAGCAGGTGCCCGGTGCCGGCACCGAAGGCGTAGACGGTGCCGTCGGCGTTGCCGACGAAGACGCGTCCATAAGCCACCGTCGGCGTCGCGTAGAAGTACTCGCGGCGGCCGAAACGCGCGAACGAGGTTGCGTGCCAGACCTGACGCCCGGTCTTCGCGTCGACGCCGTAGACACTCCCACTGCTCGTCGCGATGTACAGCGTCCGGCCGGCGTGCGCAGGAGCGGCGACGATCTGGTCGTCGGCGGTAAACGTCCAGCGGAGCAGCGGGCGGCGCTTGCCGCGGAGCCGGTACGCGTAGAGGTGGCGGTCCCAGGAGCCGAAGTAGAGGTTCTTGCCCACGACGACGGGCGTCGACTCGACCGAGCCCGCCTTCACGCGCCAGTACTCCTTCCCGTTGCGCGCGTTCCAGGCGATGACGAAGCCCTTCGCTCCGCCCTCGTGCTTCCGGCAGGGCAGCTCGTGCATGTAGGCCTGGTAGACGATCCCGTCGTCGATCGTCGGCGACGCCGCGGCGCAACGCGCGAAGTGTCGTGTCCAGACGACCTTCCCGGTGCGCGCGTTGACGGCGAAGAAGCGTCCCTTCTGCTGCGCGACGTAGACCTTGCCGTACGCGACCGAGGGCGGGAACTCGATGTCGGCTCGCGCCTTCAGCTGCCAGAGGCCGTGATACGGCGGGCGGAGCTTCTTCCACCCCGGGGCGAGGTGCGTGCGCTGCATGTCGTAGCCGTACGTCGGCCACTGCACCTCGAACAGCCGGCCCGTGCGCGGGTTCTTCTTCCTCGGCTTCGGCTTTGCCTGGGTCGTGTCGGTGCGGAGCGTCTCCGAGAACTCCTCCGTCGCGGAGCCGCGAATGTCCCGCGGGCGCTTCTCGTGCCAGGCCCAAGCGCCGAGCACGGTGCCGAAGCCGATCGCGAGGAGGCTCACCGACAGGAGCGGCCAGCGCAGGATCCCGATCCTGCTGCGCAGGAGCGCGTAGGCGAGTGCGAGCACGACCCCGGCCGCGAGGAAGATTTCCGCAGCGTCGGTGACCGCGCGTTCGAGCGATGCGGCGAGCGGCAAGACGCAGGGCAGGTTAGCGAGGTTCCAGGCGGACCAGCCGGTCAAGGCGACAGGCCCTCGAGCGGCGTCGCAAGCGATGCCTCAGCGGACGACGACGGTTGCCCTGGCCCGGTGGCCGTTGGCGCTGACCGTGAGCCTGTAGCGGCCGGGCTGGGCCGGGACCGGGATCTTCAGCAGCGGAGGCCTACCGGTGCCGCTGCGGCCTCCAAGCTTCCAGGTCACGGTCTTCGCGTCCGTCGAGACCCGCACACGAAGCGTCGTGCCCTTTGGCGTGAACCTCTTCTGCAAGAGCTCCACGAAGCGGAGACGAACCAGGAACTCCCGCGTCGAGGTTTGGTTGCCGGCGAGGTCCTGAGCGCCGAGCGCGAGACGGTACTCGCCGGGCTTCCTGCCCTTGCCGTACCACGGGTAGCGCCCGTTCGCCTTCTTCCGGAAGGTCCTGCCGACCCGCTTCCCGTCGACGTAAAGGATCCCCCAGGCCTGCTCGCCGAAGCGGTACAGGAAATCGAAGTGGTCCGACCGCCCGTCGCCGTCGGGAGAGAAGACCTGGTGCCTGAGCGCCACCTCGATCGTCGGCGGCGTCGAATCGACGGTGATCGTGCGCGGGAACTCGATCGTCCGGTCCTCGTCCTTCAGGGTCAGCTGCACGTGATACGTGCCGTCGGGGACGATCCGGCCAGAGTCGTCGCGGCCGTCCCAGGCGAACTGGTGATAGGCCTGGCCGAAGACGCCCGCGCCGACTGCGTGCTTCACGACCTTCCCGCTCGCGTCGGCGATGTCGAGGCTGATCTCCTCCTCGCGCCGGAGCCGGAAAGCGATTCGCTCCTCGACGAGCTTCGGCGAGAACCGCGCCGCGAACTTCGTGTTGATCACCGGGCTGTCCTCGAGCTTGAGGTGCTCCGTGACCGCGAAGGCGGTGGCGGTCGCGACGAGGAGGGCGGCAACGAGGATCGTGGGAGCAAGCTGCTTCAAGGCTCCCGATCTTAGAGTTCGCCCCATGGCCAAGCTCCTGTTGAGCTTCGACTTCGAGGACTGGCACCAGCTCGTCCACCGCGCGCTCGGCCGGGACGACTGGGATGAGCGCGGCGGAGCGCTCGAGCGCCAGACGGCGGCGATCCTCGAGCTGCTCGACGAGCTGGAAGCCAGAGCGACGTTCTTCGTGCTCGGCATGACCGCCGAGCGCTACCCCGACCTCGTGCAGGGCATCGCCGCCAAGGGGCACGAGCTCGCGTGCCACGGGTACGCGCACAGGCGGGTACCGACGCAGGGCCCGGACGAGTTCCGCGACGACGTCGAGCACTGCGCCGCGCTGCTCGAGGAGCTCTCGGGGCGGCGACCGCTCGGCTACCGGGCGCCCGCGTTTTCGATCACACGCGACACGCTGTGGGCATACGACGTCCTGACCGAGCTCGGCTTCCGGTACGACTCCAGTCAGTACGACTCGCCTCGGATCTCCCGGCGGATCAGCCCCGTGCCGCCCACGCCGTACCGACTCCAGCTCGACTCGGGCGCCGAGCTCTGGGAGTTCCCGATCACAGTCTGGCGCCTGCGCGGCCGGGCGATCCCCGTCGGGGGCGGCGCGTACTGGCGAGTGCTTCCGGCAGATGTCCTCCGGCGCGCCCTTCGGGACGTGGGAACCGCGAACTCGCACCCTGTGCTGTACTTCCACCCGTACGAGCTCGACCCGCAGCCGCTGCGGGTGGCGCTGCCGGAGAGCCCGACTCCGAGGCAGCGGCTGCTCGCGGCCTGGAAGAGCGTCCAGCGGAACCCCGGCAGGCGGCTGGTCGCGGATCGGATTCGTGCGATCGCCCGCGAGCACCAGCTCTCGAGCTACGAGGAGGCCCATGGAGAAGTCGTCGAACACTACGGAGCTCGTCCGAGATCACTTTCGCGAGAAGGCGTCGTCGTTTGACGCCCTCTACGACGAGGAGCATCCGCTCCAGCGCGCAGTCCGCCCCGGACTGGTCAAGCGCCGTGACTTCGCGCTCGACGTCGTCCGCGAGTACGACAAACCGCGCGTGCTCGACATCGGCGGCGGCTCGGGGCGCGTGGGCGAGCTGATCCTCGAGGCGGGCGCCCGCGAGTGGGTCAACGCCGACATCGCGCAGGAGATGCTCGACCTCTCGAAGCAGCGCCTCGAGCGCTTCGGCGACAAGGTCAAGCTCGTCCACGGCGACTTCCTCGAGGCCCCGCTCGAAGGCCCGTTCGACGTCACGATCGCGCTCGGCTTCTTCGACTACATCCCCCACGCGCACCTCTTCGTCCGCCGCATGGCCGAGCTCACGTCAGGATCGGCCGTCGCGAGCTTCCCGCGCTGGAACTGGCTCAAGGGCCCGGTGCGCAAGGTGCGCTACGAGGTGATCAACAACTGCCCGATCTTCAACTACACCGAGCGGGAGCTCCGCTTCCTGTTCGGCAGCGCAGGCTTCGGCCACATCCTCATCAAACAGGGCCGAAGCGGTTACCTCGTACGGGCAGATAAGTAGCCTTTACGCACCGTGAAGCGGCTGCTCGTCGTCGTCCTGGGCTGTATCGCACTCTTCGCCGCCGCGCCCGATCAGGCG
>DASTYD010000049.1:0-2214 GCA_035765175.1 Gaiellaceae bacterium | reverse complement strand
GCCTGCACCGGCGCGGGCGCATAGACGTAGACGGCGAAGTCAGGATCCTCGCCGTACTCGTCCTCGCTCTCGGAGCCGGCCAGCGTGTCGTCGCCGGGACCGCCGTCGAGCCCATCGATGGCCGGACCGCCGTCGATCTGGTCGTTGCCCTCGTTGCCGCAGATGAGATCGATGCCGCCGATCCCTTCGATCACGTCGTTCCCTCCGAGGCCGACGATCACGTCGTCGTCTCGAGTTCCGACGAGGAAGTCATCGCCGGGAGTCCCGACCAGCGTCGGCGTCTCGTCCATGCACTTCGGCAGCTGACTCGAGGACGCGCCCGACCCGGCAGGCACGGCGATCGCCAGCACGACGGCAAGCGCGAGCACGTGCGTGGGCTTGATGCGTGAGTGGCGCATCTGTCTCCCTCCTTTCGAGTCGATCTCGGACATGCACCGAGCTTAGGTTCGGCCCGCCTCGGGCGTAACCGGGCAGACCCGGGACTCGCCGTTCGCACAACCCTGGCTTTGGGTCAGGGGTAGCTCTGACCCCGAGACGACGCCGGCCGGGCCCCTTGTCGGAGCCCGGCCGGCGTCGGAAAGCGGCTAGCCGACGGGCCAGCCGGCGAGCGTGCCGAGTGGATCGACCCACACGGCGTGGTCGGCGGGGCCTTGCGGCGACGTGCCGAAGACCACTGTGCCGATCGGCGCCGGGGCGTGGAAGTACTGAAGCTCGCCCCAGAAGCCCTGGAAGGCGACCCAACTCGGGTGGCCGTCCTCGATCTCCCTCACGTGCGTGAAGATGCCGCCCGCCTCAGGCGGGCCGGCAACCTCTCCCCCGTCGAAGGAGCGGTCGACCGGAAGCGGCAGCCCGCTCGCCTGGAAGAAGGCGAGGGCAGCCGGCGGAATGCACGCGATCTGGATCGGATGGATTCCGGTCGAGAAGTAGTTCGCGTGCGACCCGGCCGCCACCTGGACCACCGGATGCGTTCCGAGCTGCGGAGTGGTCGCCCAGCTCCGTCGCTGGCCGCGGCAGTGCTGGCTGTAGCCGACGAACTCGGGCTCCTCGTCGTCGGAGAGGACGACGTTGACGACCTCCCAGTCGCCCTCGTGCGCCTGCCAGATGAAGTTGCTCGGCGGGTAGGCGTACGAGTACGTGTTGTCGTAGTAGAAGTACCAGTACTGCAGCACGATCGCGCCCGCCGGACGGGCGACTCGCCCGTAGACGACGCTCGCACCGTCACCTTCCGAGCCCGCAGCGGCATAACAGGCGAGCCCGCCGACAGGAAGCGTCGGCGTGCACGAATCCTGGTTCAGCCGCCACGTGCCGGTGCCGGGAGCGGGCAGCTCGCCGGGCTCCGGATCCGGGTCGACGAGCGTCCAGGAACCCCCGCCGAACTGCTCCAGGTCGGAATCGGCGACGAACGACTGAACACTGGCCGGGCGGAACTGCTCGGCCGGGTCGAGTTGCAGGACCGGCTGGTACTGCTCGAGTAGCTGACGGTCCGTGCTCTCCGCCCCGGCGACGGCCGGCGCGTAGAAGAGGACCGCGAGCGCAGCGGAGACCACGACTGCTCCGCGATGAACGACGCTGGACATTGGCTTACCTCCTTCCTTGGGATGTCTTCGAGCGTCGCTTCAGAGCCTAGGTCTGAGCGGCTCGCGGCGTAACCGGGCAGGCCTCCGACCGTACGGGTGGAGGCACCGAGCTTCAGTTCCGTGTCCGCCCCGGCACGGGCTCAGGGCTGACCCCGTTGTCCTGACACGCGCACCGTGTGACGATTTCGGTGTGCAGGCGCTTCATGTCCGGTTGTTGGTAGTTCTCGGGGGGATCGTGCTGGGCCTCGTCGCGTACGACGTCCAGATCGACAACCTCGGGGCCGGCACGACGAGCCTGAAGGCCGCGGCGGGCGTGGCGGTCGCCTGGTCGTTCCTCGCAGCGGGAGTCGCCTCGTGGTCGCGGAGACCCGGAAACCTCCTCGGGCCGATCATGGCCGCCACCTGCTTCGCGCTCCTCGCTCGGCAGCTGCGCTACAGCCACGACGCGCTCGTGTTCACCGTCTTCTTCGCCCTGAGCGAACTCGGGTATGCGCTCGTCGCGCACTCCGCGCTCGCCTATCCGTGGGGACGAGTCAGAGACGGCGCGGAGCGCGCATTCCTCAAGGTCACCTACGCGACGGTGCTCGCGTTCCCGATCGCGATCCTGCTCTTCCACGACGGCCAGACGAGGCTCCGC
>DASTYD010000048.1:0-17217 GCA_035765175.1 Gaiellaceae bacterium | reverse complement strand
GCTCTTGTAATTGCTGCCCTGATCATGATTTCCTAGCGGGGGAGGAGGTGAGCTGATGGCGAAGGACGGATCGATCTACCTGCTGAGCCGGCAGATCAACGGAGACAAGGGAGAGGTCTTCACCCAGAACGTGACCGTCTTCGCGACGAGCCAGACCCATGCGAAGGCGCTCGTCGAGGAGCAGTTCGCGCGACTGCGTCGGATCTCGAGCTCGCGCGAGCCCGCGTACCAGGTGCTGCCCGAGTTCGCGGCCGACAAGGTCACGCTCGACCAGCACAAGATGATCACCGCGGGGATCACCTTCTCGTAACGATGAACATCGCCTCGCACGCTGCCCGGAAGCTGGCCCGGCGGTCGTCTCGCCGACAGTTCTTCAAGCTGCTCGGAGCCGGCTCGCTCGGGACCGGGCTCTTTCTCACGCGCACCGACGTCTCGCTTGGCGCGATCACGGGCTGCGTCGGGTGCGGTGGCGGGCCGTGCAACCCGTGCTTCTCGCCGGTGGGCGAGTGCAGCGCCGTGACCGGTGGTCAGTACAACTGCAAGAGTTGCCAGACCGGCGGAGGTTGTCCGACCGGCTGCAGCACCGGCGGCGAGTGGTTCTGCTGCCTCACCAGTGGCGCGCGGGCCGGGTGCCGGTTCCGCTGCTCGGAGTGCAACTGCCCGTCCGGCTGCTCCAACCCTTCCTGCTATTGCTTCACGAACCTCCCGATGCCGTGCCAGCCGCGGCAGCACTCGGGCGACCAACCGTGTACCTGCCCGGCGGTCGACGAGGCGGCGGGGACATTGGTGGCGGCGTAGATGAATCTCGCGAACGCAGTCGCCCGGAAGCTCGCCCAGCGCTCATCACGCCGACAGTTCTTCAAGCTGCTCGGAGCCGGGTCGCTCGGCACCGGGCTCTTCCTGACCGGCACCGACGTCACGCTCGGCGCTGTCACCGGCTGTGTCGGCTGCGGCGGCGGGCCCTGCAATCCGTGCGTCGGGATCGGACCGATCTGCACGGATGCGGGCTTCGCGTGCAAGACCTGTGTGCAGGGCGGAGGCTGCGGGCCGGCCTGCCAGACCTCGGGCGAATGGTTCTGCTGTCAGACCTCGGTGCGGCCGGGCTGCCGGATCCGCTGCTCGGAGTGCAACTGCCCGCCGGGTTGCGCAAATCTGAGCTGCCACTGCTTCGTGCAGCTGCCGATGCCGTGCAATCCGCGGCAGCACTCGGGCGACCAGCCGTGCACGTGCCCGCCGCAGGACGCGCCGCTTCCGAGCCTGACGTAGTCCCGGCTTCTAGGACTCGCGCATAAAGCCCTGACGGGCTGCGCTGACGAGCGCGACTGCCTCGGGGAACAGGACCCTCATCGCATCCCGCAAGGCGATTGCCTGCTCGTCGGGGCCGCCCTCGACGTTCATGCGCTTGAGAGCGGCGGCGGTGAGGTCGACGGCCGTGTTCAACGTGAGGGTCGCGAACTGCTCGCGCTGAGCCTCTGCGACCGACTCCGCCTGGCGCGCCGCGAACTCCTGGAGGCTCCGCATGAGCTCGTCAGGGTCGCCACCGAGCGGGAATCCGAATCCGCCTTCCACGGTCTCAACGATAGCGACGGTCAGTCGAGTGGGAGTCGGTAGGCGGCCTGCACGTCGTGGGCAAGCTCCTCCGCCGCGGCAATGCCCTGCTTCATCGCCGCGGCGAACGGCGACCCCGCCGACGGGCCGAGCGCGGCCTCGAGCCGTCTCGTGGCCTCGCCGACGCGGTCGAGATACGCCGGCTCCGCGAGGCGAGGTGGCGCGCCGATCGCCCGCTCGAGGGCGAGCGCCGCCTCCTCGGCCTCCTCGATCCCCGGTGGATTCTCCGAGAGCCGCAGCGCCACGAGCCGCTGCCTGAGGTCTTCCAGCTCGCCGCCGCCCGCGCTCTCCTCGGCGAGCTCGCTCATCGCGATGATCGAGACCGCGCGCCGAATCCGGTCCCGGTCGGTCACCGGCCTGCCCGCGTCGTCGAGGACGAGCCAGGTGCGTTCCTCTCCGGACTGGAACGCGCAGAGATACGACCGCTCGCCGGGTTCGGGCTCGGCGGGGACCACTCCGGCGAGCGCCTCGCCCGGCCGCACGAGGCCCACAGCCACCGTGGCGATGCGGTCGAGGTCGTCCTTCAGCCCCATGGAGGCGAGCTTAGACTCGCCGCGTGGCCTCCTTCACCGAGCGCGACCGTGCCGCGCGCGACCTGTTCGCTCCCCTCGGGCCGACGTACGACCGCTGGAGCCGACTGCTCTCGCTCGGCCAGGACCCACGCTGGCGGCGTTTCCTCGTCTCGCGCGTCGACGTCGGCCGCGAGGAGACCGTGCTCGACGTGGCCACAGGGACCGCAGCGGTCGCGATCGAGCTCGTGCGCCGAACCGGGTGCAGCGTCGTCGGGCTCGACCAGAGCCCGGAGATGCTCGCCACGGGACGCGGGCGCGTCGAGCGGGCGGGCCTCACAGAGCGGATCCAGCTCGTCGAAGGGAGCGCCGAACGGCTGTCGTTTCCGGATGCGTCGTTCGACGCGCTTACGTTTACGTACCTGCTCCGCTACCTGGAGGATCCGGCCGCGACCCTCGTCGAGCTTGCCCGCGTGGTCAGGCCCGGCGGCACGATCGCAGCACTCGAGTTCGGGTTGCCGCGCGGCGTCTGGCGGCCCCTGTGGGAGCTCTACGTGCGCGTCGGGCTTCCGCTCGCCGGCAGAGTGATCTCGCCCGGGTGGCACGAGGTCGGGGCGTTCCTGGGCCCGAGCATCCGAGAGCTGCACGCGCGGCTGCCCGTCGAACGGCAGCTCGAGCTCTGGCGGGAGGCGGGCGTGGAGGACGTCAGAGCACGACGGTTGAGCCTGGGTGGCGGCTACGTCGTCTGGGGCCGGCGCGCGTGACCGCGAGTCGGCCCGCGTTCTACGCGCTCGCACCGGGAGGCTGGCGCGACTACGTCACCCTCCTCCACCCGCCGTACACGCTCTGGCACCTCTCGTACGTCGCGATCGGAGCGGCGCTCGCTCCCCACCTCGAGGTCGACCGCCTCGTCGCGACGCTCGCGGCGTTCTTCCTGGCGGTCGGCATCGGAGCGCACGCGCTCGACGAGCTGAACGGGCACCCGCTGCGCACCAAGATCTCGGACCGGGCTCTCGTCTGGCTCGCCGCGGTCTCGATCGGCGGCGCGGTCGGGATCGGGCTCTATGCATCGGTCGCGTTCACGCCCTGGCTCGCTCCCTTCGTCGTCGCCGGGGCGTTCATCGTGTGCGCCTACAACCTCGAGCTCTTCGGCGGCGCGTTCCACTCGGATGCGTGGTTCGCGATCGCGTGGGGCGCCTTTCCGCTCCTGACGGCCTATCTCGCGGTGGCCGAGCGAATGAGCGCGGAGGCTCTCCTCGCGGCGGTCTTCGCCGCCTTTCTGAGCCTCGCCCAGCGTCGCCTCTCGACGCAGGTGAGGACCGTCAGGCGTCGCGTGGTCGCCGTCGCCGGGAGCCTCGAGCTGGCCGACGGCAGTCGAGAGCCCGTGACTCCGGAGACCCTGACGGGGGCTCCGGAGGCGGCTCTGCAAGCCATGACCGTGGCGGTCGTGGCGTTGGCCGTCTCCCTGCTCGTGCTTCGCTTGAGCTGAGCTCCGTTCTACGATTGTCGGCGGTGTCGCTCGAGACTGCCTTCGAGATCATCTTCGCGGCCGGCGTCGTCGTCGCGGCGGCAGCGCTGGCCGCCGCGCTGCTCGCCGTGGGCGGCCGGCTGACGCTGGCGGCTGCGGCGGGCGCGATCGGAGCCGCGGCCACCGCGGCCTGGATCGCCTTCGCGCTCGAGCCCGGAACCGAGCTCGCGATCGCCGCCACGGGACTGGTCGCTTGCCTGCTCGTCGCGCTCGCGGCTCTCGGCCTCGAACGTGTTCTCACGCGCAGTCGTGCGATCGACCGGGAGATCGAACGGGCAACGGCGCAGCTCGACGACGTCGTCCGGCGCGGCGCCGGGGCACGAGCGACCGAGCTCGAGCGAACGCTCGCCCGTGCGCGGGCCGATTCCCTCTCCGCGTTCGCGGAGGAGGAGCGGCGACTCGCGGAGACTCGGAGAGAGGCGCTCGGCGAGAGCGAGCAGCGACTGCGGCACGGGCTCGCGGAGGCCTTCTCGAAGGTCGAGGGCCAGGTCGAGCGGCGGCTCGCGGCCTGGCACCAGGACCTCGACCGCGCTCAGCGCCGGCTCGGGGAACGGCTCGAGCAGATCGCCGAGCGGGAGCGCACCTTGATCGAGGCGCTCGAGTCGCGCCTCAACGCAGACGCGGACCGACTGCAGGCAGCCGACGAGGAACAGCGCACGGCACTCGCACGTCTTCGCGAGGACGTCGGTCGTGCGATCGCCGAGGCGGCGGCGAGCGCCTCCGCGGAGCTCGAGGCGCACGCGACTGAACGGCGGCGTGCTCTCCATCAGGTCTCCGAGCGGCTCACGGCCCGAGAGCGCGACCTTCTCGGCAGAGTCGAGCGCGAGGAGACGGATGCCTCCCGTCGCATCCAAAGCACGTTCGCCGAGGTCGAGCGACGTCAGGTCGAGCAGCTGGAGCGTGTGCTGGACCGAACCTCCGGGCGGTTCGTCGACTTGGCGACGCACCAGTTCGACAGCACGATCAAGGCCGCTCGCGAGGAGGCGGCACGTCGGCTCCAGCGCGAGCTCGAGCGCGCCGTGCAGTCGTTTGCTCGGGAGGGCGAGGCACTGCTTGGGGAGCGGATGGGGCAGCTCGGCGACGCGGGGGCGATGCGGCTCGAGAAGAAGCTGGCCCTGGTCGCCGCCGGACTGGAGCGGCAGCGCGAGGAGTTTGTCGCCTCCCTCACGAGGCGGCTCGGGGAGGTCGAGGCCGATTTCCGGGAGCGGGTGGCGGCGCTGGCGGCCGAGGAGGAGGCGGAGCGCGCTGCGCTCGAGGCGCGGCTGGGCGAGATCGCCCGCCGGGTCGAGCAGATAGTCGCCAGAGCCGAGGAGCGGTTCGGTGCCTTGCACGGACTACCGCGTTAGGCTGAGGCGCGTTCGGGGCAGGGTTTGAGGCTGTGAGGACGAATCCCCGCCCAGTGAGCGACATGACTCAGATTGTCGAACACGTCCAAGACGAGCGCCAGAAGGTCGCGAGCTGGCGGCTCCACGTCCTGATGGAGGCGGGCTATCCGCTTCCGCTCGCAGAACGGCTCGCCCACAGCGACGCCGACCTGCACGGCGCGGTCGAGCTCGTCCGCAAGGGCTGCGAGCCGAAGACCGCCGCCGAGATCCTGCTCTAGCCCACGTCCCCACCCGGGTGGGGATGCCGTCCACCCGCCACCCGCGGTGAGCGTAGCCCGCGATTCGCGGCTGGACCGGGTCGAAACAGTGCCGACTTCGCGTCATGCCGCTTGCACGGGCGCCCGCCGGTACGTTCGGCCGAGCGCGACGGCGTAGCATCAAGGCGTGAAGGTCGAGGCGATCGAATACGGCGACCGGCGGGTCTTCTCGGTCTCGTCGTTCAACCGCGGCATCGGCGACTGGCTCGCGCGCCTGCCGACGGTCTGGGTCGAGGGCGAGGTGACCGAGCTGCGCCGCCAGGACCGCTGGCAGAGCGTCTTCCTCACGCTCAAGGATCCAGCCGACGGAGCCTGCCTCGGCGTCACCATGGCCCGCGGCCAGTTCGACGCGCTGCGGCTCGACCTCGGCAACGGCGAGCGCGTGCACGTCTTCGGCCGCCCCGAGCTTTTCGAGGCGCGCGGGGACTTCCGGCTGCGCGCCCTCTCGATCGAGCGCTTCGGGCTCGGCGAGCACCTGGCGGCGCTCGAACGCCTGAAGCACAAGCTTGCCGCGGAAGGTCTCTTCGCCGCGGAGCGAAAGCGCCCTCTCCCCCGTTTTCCGCGGCGAATCGGGCTCGTGACCGGCAACGACGCCGCCGCGAAGCGCGATTTCCTGACCGCGATCACCCACCGCTTTCCACCCGCCCGGATCCTCGTCGCGGAGACCTACGTCCAGGGCCCGCGCGCCGCGATCGCGATCACCGAGGCGCTGAGCGCGATCTGCGCGGCGCCGGAGGTCGACGTCGTCGTCGTCGCGCGTGGCGGCGGCAGCTTCGAGGACCTGCTCCCGTTCAGCGACGAGCGCCTCGTCCGCGCGCTCGCCGCCTGCTCCGTCCCCACGGTCTCCGCAGTCGGGCACGAGCAGGACACCCCGCTGTCCGATCTCGTCGCGGACGCGCGCGCTTCCACACCGACAGCGGCCGCGCGGCTCGTCGTTCCCGACCTGGCCGACCTCACGGCGCGGCTCGACCGCTCGCGGGCAACCCTCTCCCGCGGAGCCCGCGGCACGCTCGACCGAGAACGGCGCCGACTCGACGGCGCGCGCGACCAACTCCGGAGAGCCCCGGTGCTGATGCTCGAGCGACGCAGGGCCGCGCTCGAGCACGCGGCCGGGCGGCTCCGCGCCCTCTCCCCGCGCGCCACGCTCGAGCGCGGCTACGCCATCGTGCGCGTCGAGGACGAGATCGTTCGCTCGAGCGCGCAGCTCGGCCCCGGCGCGAAGGTCGAAGTCGAGCTCGGGACCGGCTCGTTCGGCGCCCGCGTCGAGGAGGCGCGATGAGCGAGCGGACCTTCGAGGAGGACCAGCGCGAGCTGGAGTCGATCGTCCAGAGGCTCGAAAGCGGCGAGGCGAGCCTCGACGAGGCGATCGCGCTCTGGGAGCGCGGCGAGGAGCTCTACCGCGTCTGCTCGGCCAAGCTCGACGCCGCGCACGGCCGAATCGAGGAGCTCGCGAAGCGCGTCGAAGAGGTCAAGCCTGGTAACGGCGCGCAAGCCTGAATAGAATCCTCGCCGTGGCAGCGCCAGAGGAACTGATCCGGCAAGTCCCGCTCTTCTCCACCCTGGACAAGAGCGAAATCCAGGGCGTCGCGAGCTCGATGAAGGAACGCATCTTCAATGAGGGCGACACGATCGCGACCGAGGGCCAGTCCGGGATCGGCTTCTTCATCATCGACGAGGGCGAGGCGGGCGTCTCCGTCGGCGGCCAGGAGCGCGCCACGCTCGGGCACGGCGATTACTTCGGCGAGGTCGCTCTCATCGACGACGGCGCCAGGACGGCGACGATCACGGCGAAGTCGCCGCTCAAGTGCTACGGCATCACGTCGTGGGAGTTCAGACCGCTCGTCGAGGGCAACGCCGGGCTCGCCTGGAAGATGCTGCAGATGATGGCGAAGCGGCTACGCGACGCCGAATTGCGCGCGGGCTAGACGCTCGCCCAGGTCGACGAGATCCTCCGCTGCCCGGCCGGGATCGCCGCTGAGCTCGTGCACCTCGACGCCGGCGGGCTGGTCGACGACCACTCCGCCGAACACGGCGCAGCGGACGCCGCTCTCTTCGCACTTCCGGACGACCTCGCCCACTGCCTTGCCTTCGAAGCTCGAGCGATCGATCGCTCCCTCGCCCGTCACGACGAGGTCGGCCCCTGCGATGAGCCCCTGGAAGCCGATTCGTTCGAGGACGACACGCGCGCCGGAGCTCAACCGCCCGCCGAGCGCGGCGATCGCGGCGCCGAGACCGCCGGCCGACCCTGCTCCGGCGAGCTCCGCATAGGGCCGGAGCCGCTCGTCCGCGGCCAGCCGGCGTTCGAGCGCCTCGACCTGCGCGGGGGAGGCGCCTTTCTGGGGCCCGAACGCCCGCGCCGCGCCTCGCTCGCCGAGCAGCGGGTTGCGGACGTCGCAGAGGGCCTCGAGCTCGCGCCCGGCCAGCCGGTCGCCGGCGACCTCGAGCAGGCCCGCCCCGCCGTCGACGGTCGCCGTGTCCCCCAGGCCGACGAGGATGGGCCCGCTCGCCTCCGCCGCGGCCGCGATCAGGAGCTCGCCGAGACCACGGCTCGACGCCGCCATGGGATCGCGCTCTTCCTCCGCGAGCAGTCGCAGCCCGACCGCCTCGGACGCCTCGACGACGACCGACCCGTCCTCGAGCACGAGAAACCGCGCGCGGATCGGACGACCGAGCGGATCGCTCGCGGCGGCGAAGCGCCACTCGCCCCCGAACGCGGCGGCGAAGACCTCTGCCGTCCCCTCGCCGCCGTCCGCCACGGGGAGCTCCTCGGCGTCGACGCCGGCCTTGTGCATCCCGGCCGCGAGCGCCATCGCCGCCTCCACCGCCGAGAGGACGCCCTTGCAGCTAGCGGGCGACGCGAGCACGCGCACGAGGCTGCTCCTGAACCTGCTCCACCTCGGGCTTGCCCCTGGCGACCTCGGCCTGGTCGGCACCGGGCATGTGCTTGAGCATCGCGTACGACAGCCCCTCGCGGGCGAGGAAGATGAGGCCGACTCCGACGCCGACCGACATCTCGATCGCCTGCAGCCCGATCCCGAATGCGAAGCCCCTCGCGTACGGCACGCCGTAGGAGACGAGGGGCAAGGCGACGGCGGCCTGGACGAGCCCGATGTTGCCCGGCCAGAGCGGGAAGAGCATCGCGACGTTCATCAGGAGGAGGACGAGGCCCGCCGCCGGGAGCGGCACGTGGATGTCGAACGCGCGCATCGTGGCCCAAACCGCGAGCAGCTGGAAGGTCCAGCCGATGCACTGCAGGATGACGGCGATCGCCGCGGGAGCCGGCTCCCGCATGACGCCGAGCCCGTAGCGCGCCATCATCACGAGCCTGCGCACCTGTCCGGCTTCATCGAGCACCGAGCGCTGGTGCCGCCTGGCGCTTGCCAGCGCGAATGCGAAGAGCCCGAAGCCGACTGCGGCGAAGATCACGAGGCTCGTCAGCGCCCAGTGGGGGACCTTGGCGGTGAAGAGGACGTACGCAATCAGGAGCAGCACGGGGAACAGGTCGAACACGCGGTGGGCGAAGACCGTGCCGACGAGCGTCGCCCACGCATCCGCGCGGCGCTGTTGCTGCTGGTGCCGTGTGAGGACCGCGACACGAGCAAGTTCGCCGATCCGGCCTGGGAGAACCGCGTTCGCGAAGAGGCCCACGCCGAAGGCCGAGAAGACGAGACGGAAGCCCGGCCTGGGAGGCGGCATCGCCTGCTCGATGACACGGTGCCACGCGGCGGCTCGGGCGATGACCGACATCAGGTTGAGCGCGATCGCCGCGACGACCCACTTCCACTCGACGAGCCGGAACGCGTCGGCGACGAGGTTCCACTCCGGCCCGCGCCAGATCAGGAGCACGACCATCGCCGCGAAGGCGGGAATCATGAGGCCGAGCCGACCCCAGCTCGTCTGCGGCAGCTTCATGCGGCGACCGCGCGGCGCGGCGCAGTGAGGTGCTCGTAGATCTCGAAGAGCCGCGGCGCGATCGTGTCCCACGAGTAGCGCTCGACTGCGATCGTCCGCGCCGAGCGGCCGAACTGCTCCCGGCGGCGCTCGTCTCCGAGGAGCGCCACGACGGCGTCGGCGAGCGCTGCCGGATCGCCGGGTGGAACGAGACGGCCCGCTTCCGGCTCCATGACGCCCCTGTACCCGGAGATGTCCGACGCGACGACCGGGGTCGCGCAGGCGAACGCGCGCGTGAGCACCATGCCGAAGCTCTCGCCGCCGAGGGAGGGTGCGACGAGCGCCTTCGCCGCCAGAAGCTCAGCGGTGAGCGCGTCCTGCGAGAGGAAGCCGAGCACGTCGACGCCCTCGTCGGACACGCGGAGGCGTGCGAACAGCAGGCGCACCGCCAGCGGGTCGGCCCCGACGACGCGCAGCCGGCACTGCGTGCGCCGCCGGATCTCCGGCCATGCCCGGAGCAGGACCTGGAGTCCCTTGCGCGGCTCCTGCCGGCCGACGAACACGATCTGCTCCTGCCGGTCGCCGGGCTCCGCCCTCTCAGGCACGAGAACGCCGTTCGGGATCAGGTCGTAGTCGCCGGGGAAGTGACGGGCCGCCGACTCGCGCGCGGGCTCCGAGACTGCGATCCGGTGGTCGATGCGGTCCATGAGGAACCCCCAGAAATACTTGCCGACTCTGAGCCACGCGAGCTCCCCGCACGCGTGGAACGTGGCGACGATCGGGCAGCGGGCCATCGCGAGCGCTGCCACGCCGGGCGCGGGCGTCATCGGCTCGTGGACGTGGATCAGGTCGAACCCCTCGCGCTCGAGGACTCGCCGGATCCGGAACACGGATCGAGGGCTGAGGATGATGTTCGGGAGCGACCCGTTCGCAGGCACGATCACCGAGCGGCCGACCGGGATCACCTCCGGCGGCGGCGCGTCGTGCCTCCCCAGCCTCGGGTGGAGCGCACGCGTGAAGCTGCCCGGCGGGTCGTTCCCGATCACGAGCCGGACGTCGACGCCCAGCTGCCTGAGCGCAGCGGCCTGCAGCTCGGCGTGCTCGACGACTGCGCCCCAAAAGGACCAGGAGTAGGGGACGACGATCCCGACCTTCATCGCGGCAGACACTATGCACTGCCCGGCAGACTTTCCGACGATGCGCCGTCTTGGAACCGTCCTCGCCGTCCTCCTGGTCATGTTGCCCGGCTGCGGGGAGAGCCGGAAACAGGCGCAGACCGTGACCACGAAGCCACCTGCTCCCGTGCCCGAGCAGGTCCGCGATTTCGCGGCGCGCGTGCCGAATGGGACCACTGTCGCCCTTCGTGACCGGCCCGACGGCCGCGTCCTCGCGAACATCGGCGCGCGCACTGAGTTCGGCTCGCCCCAGACACTCGCTGTCGTCGCCGAACAGGGAGACTGGGTGGGAGTCCTCAGCCCCGCGCTCGAGAACAGCCAGGTCGGCTGGGCTCGGGCCGGGCAGGTAAAGCTCTTGGGGAGCCCGCTGAGGCTCGACGTCGACCTCTCCGCGCGCAAGCTGACGGTTCAGGACCGCGACGGCGTCGTGCGGCGGGTCAGGATCGCGATCGGCGCAGCCGACACGCCGACTCCGCCGGGGGACTTCTACGTCACCGACAAGCTCAACGGCCCCGACTTCGGGCCGTACTACGGCTGCTGCATCCTCGCGCTCTCCGGCCGGCAGCCGAACCTTCCGCAGGGCTGGTCCGGCGGAGACCGGCTCGCGATCCACGGCTCCCCGACGCCGACCTGGGGCAAGGCGGTCTCGAACGGCTGCCTCCACGCCGACGTGGCCGACCTGCGCTACCTGATGCGGTGGGTCCCGCTGGGGACCCATGTGCGCATCCACGCGTAGACTCGGTCGATGGACGGCCTCGCGGAACTGCATACGCACCTTGGCGGCTCGGTCGCCTCCGAGATCCTCTGGAGCCTGGCACACGAGCAGGGCATCGCGCTCCCGGTGAAGGACTACTGGGAGTTCGACCGCCTCGTCACCGTCTCCGACCCGCAGGGCGTCGAGGACCTGAACGCGCTCGACCAGATCTACCACTGGACGGAGCTGATCCAGTCGAGCCCGCTGGCCGTCGAGCGCTCGGTGCATGCCGCGATCGGCGGGGCGTACCGCTCGCAGGGGATCACGACCCTCGAGCTGCGCTTCAACCCGATGAAGCGGAACCGCGGCGGCGAGCGCGACCTCGACCACATCATCATGGCCGCCGTCCGCGGCCTCGACCGCGCGAGCCTCGAGTACCCGCAGGTCCGCGCCGGGCTGATCCTGATGATGGACCGCACCTTCGACGAGCGGCAGAACGCGGTCATCGTCGAGAAGGCGGTTCGCTACGCGCCGCGGGGGGTCGTCGGCATCGACATCGCTGGGCCGCGGCCGAGCCGGGACGGGCCGTATCCCTACCGGGCGCTAGCGCCGCTGATCGAGGAGGCTCGTTCCGCGGGGCTCGGCGTCACGATCCACGTCGGCGAGGAGGGTGGCGAGCACGGGATCGCCGAGATCCGTGAAGTCGTCGGCTCGCTGCGGCCGGCGCGAATCGGGCACGGGATCCTCGCGGCCCAGGACCCGGAGCTGATGGCGCAGCTGCGCGACGCGAAGATCACCCTCGAGATCTGCCCGACCTCGAACCTGCTCACGAAGGCGCTTCCAGACGAGGACGCCGTGCGCGAGACCTTCCGGACGTTCTCCGAGGCCGAGGTGCCGTTCACGATCGCGACCGACGGGCCCGAGATGATGCGGACGCACCTCCGCGACGAGTTCGAGCTCCTCCTCCGCATCGGCGCGCTCGACGAGCAGGGGCTCGCCGAGGCGAATCGTCGCGGGCACGAGGCGAGCTTCGTACGACCTTCGGGGTAACCCGAAGAGTTACGTCCTTCGGCCGATTCTCAGGCGGCCCAGGCGCAGGTAGCGTCGGCGGCATGGCACAGGTGTTGACCGGGCGGAGCCTCAACATCACGGAGCGGCAGCGTGAGGTGGTCGAGCTGATCGCGGCCGGCCTCTCGAACGACGAGGTCGGCGAGCGCCTCGGCATCTCGCCGCGGACGGCGAAGGCGCACTGCGATGTGCTGCGCCACAAGCTCGGCGTCTCGCGCCGGCGGCAGATCCCGGTCGCCTACAGGCTGCTGACCGGCGAGGACCCGCTCTCCCAGAGCCTCGGGGCCTCCAACTCCGGGGACTGACGGCTCCCACCCACGGCCCCTGCTGTGGGTGGGAGCCACTCCCTCGAGGCGCTCAGCGCTGC
Source organism: Gaiellaceae bacterium (assembly GCA_035765175.1). Lineage (GTDB taxonomy): Bacteria > Actinomycetota > Thermoleophilia > Gaiellales > Gaiellaceae > VAXT01. The sequence goes on along the minus strand of DASTYD010000048.1, from coordinate 4,735 downwards.
GAGCGACGGAGCCCGTCAGCCGGAACGGAGCCCTGCTCGATCAGGTCGACCGAGATGATCAGGTCCGGCCTCAGGTAGCGCTGGGCGAAGAACGGCCACGTGCCGTTGCGGTCTGCCGCCGCAATCTCGATCACGACCTCCTGGGCTTCGGCTGCTGCCTCGGCCACGGTCGGGAACGTCCCCACTTCGAGCGTCGCTCCGTCGCTCAGCCGAAGGACGACGGCTGTGAGAGAGACCGACTCCTCCTTGGCGGGCGGCTCGGGCGCGGGCTCCGCAGGAGGCGGCGCCGGGCTCGCCGGCTCCTCCGCCGGCTCCTCGCCCACAGAGGGCCAGTCCGGGGGCAGCTCGAGAATGAGCTCCGGAGCGGGAAGAGGATGGACCTCTGCGTCCTGAGGCTCGGGCGTTGCTTCGGGCGCCGGCGGAGCAGTCGGCTCCGAATCGGGTGTGGGCTGCCGAGGAGCCGGGGTTGCCTCGACCGCGTACGCGGCCGGGGTCTCGACCTCAGGCGTCTCCTCGACCGACGGCGGCGGGACGGGCGTGGGCAGCATGGGCGGTGAAGGCAGCCTGGGCGGCGCGGGCGGCGGCTCGGCGGCGCGCTCCCGAGGCTGAAGCATGATCGGCAACGGCCTAGCCGGCGCTTGCTCGACCTCGGCGTCCGGCTGTGGCTGAGGGTCGGGCTGCTGCGCCTCGGGCTCCGGCTGCTGCGCCTCGGGGTCCGGCTGCTCCGCCTCGGGCTCCGGCTGCTGGGCCTCGGGCTCGGCCGGGACCGCCTCGAGCGCTGGGGAGGGATCCTCGCGCGGGCGCGCGTAGGCCTCGGCGATCGACTTCACGAGCTCGGTGTACGGAGCGACGACGAGCTTCGGCGGGGCGCCGAGCGTACGGCGCAGGTTCTCGAGCATCAGCTCGTTGGACGGGTCCGCGACAGCGACGACGAGCTTCCCGGCCTCGTGGCGCAGCGGCAGCGCGACGTGATGCCGAGCGCTGTCCTCGGACAGCATCTCGAGCGCCGCCGGCTCGGCGTCGCTCGCGGTGACCTCGATGAACGGCAGGCCTTTCTGCCCGGCGAGCAGCCGGCCGAGATCGGCCTCCTGAATCAAGCCTCGCTCGATGAGAACCTCGCCGAGCCGCCTCCCGGTGCGCATGCCTTCCCGAAGAGCGTCCTCGAGCTGCTCCTCGCCGAGCAGGCCCGCGCGAAAGATGAGCGTGCCGAGCGGCACGTCGATCATCGCAGCGGAGGGCCCGACGGCGGACTCATGAGCAGCGGGAGGTGTCGCCGGTGCCTCCGCGACGACGGGCTCGGACGCAGGCTGCGCCTCCGGAGCCTCTGGCGTCACAGGCTTGGCAGGGTCGGCGAAGAACGCTCCGTTCGCTGGTTCGGGTGACGACATTGGACCGCGCCTTTCTTCTGGTGGTTTGCCGCTGAGCTCGACTCTGGACGACACAGAACGCACTCAGGTGTGAGCGCCGAGCCGTCCGTCTCGCTCGAGACTTCTCTGCTCGCTACGTCTTGGTATCGACCCGGACCGCGGGCTTGTCATCACCCAGACGGGTTACAACGAAAGTGGGCTTACTGCGCCAGCAGCCCGAGATAGCCGTCCAGGAGCACATCACCGACGAAAAGCGCGACGATCGAGCCGAGCGCCAGGAACGGGGCGAACGGGATTCCCATCTTCCGCGCCGCCCGTCCGTGGCGGGCCAGCAGGTAGACGCTCGGCACGAGCGCGGCCACCATGCCGACCATGATTGCGACCGAGACGAGCTTGCCGAGGGCCGCGCCCATCAGCAACGCGAGCTTCACGTCGCCCATGCCCATCCCGGCGGGGTACACGAGCACGGCCAGGAAGAGGAAGAGCGCTCCCGCGAGCGCTGCGAGGATCCATTCCGCACTCGGTTCTCGGATCGTCTGGGCGACGAGCACGATCGCGGTGGCGGGAAGCACGATCCGGTCGGGAACGATCCGGTGGGCGATGTCGACAGCCGAGATCGCGACGAGGACGCAACAGAAGAACGCGGCGATCGCGGCCTCGAAGGTGAAGCCGAACTCGAGCACGCAGGCCACGATCAGCACCGCAGACAGGAGCTCGACGGCGGGATAGACGAGGCCGATCCTCGTCCCGCAGCTGCGGCACTTGCCTCGGAGGACGAAGTACGAGACGAGCGGGATGTTGTCGTACCACGCGATCGGCGCCGAGCAGGCCATGCACGCGGGACCCGGGTGGACGAGCGAGCGTTTGAGCGGCACCCGGGCCGCGACGACGTTGAGGAAGCTCCCGATCGCAAGTCCGGGCGCGAAGGCGAGTACAGCGAGAGTGGAGCTCATCCCCGTCGACTATCGGCGCGTTCCGCGCAGAAGTTGACCCACTTTCGTTTCGGGGTGTGAACGCGTCGAGGCTCACGAGCCAGACCCCGTGAAACGATCAGGTTCTAGCGACCTTGTAGGGCTTGCCGGGATTGCCGGCGGCTCGCGCGATCGCCTCGACCATCCGCATCGAGGCCCGGCGGAAGCCGCGCATGGCGCTCGGGCTCGGAACCTCGCCGCCGATCAGCGACTCGACCGCCTTCCAGAGGTAGGGCGTGCGCACCACGGCGTAGGTCAGGCGTGGGAACCGGTCGAGGGCGACCTTCGCTCCCCACGCCGCTGCAAGCTGGGACGAGAGCGCGCGGCGAAGCTCGCGGTCGTAGGCCTCGAGCTCGCCGACGACGACCGCCTCGGTCGCGAGCTTCGCGGAGAGGAAGGCTTCGTAGATTCCGTCGCCGGAAAGCGGGTCGACGAGCCCGGCGGCGTCGCCCAGCAATGCGGCGCGCCCTTTTGCGAGACGCGCGCGCGCGTGAAGAAGAGGGAGGCGGTAGCCGCGGACGTTCTCGAGGCTCGACTCCTGGATGCCGTATTCGCGACAAAACCGCGCGAGGTGCTGCCGCAGCCGCGGGCCTTCGCGCTCCCAGCCGCCTACGCCGACGTTGACGTGGTCGCCCTTTGGGAAGACCCAGCCGTATCCGCCGGGCACGTTCGCGAGCTCGAGGAAGAGCCGGCCGCGGTACTCGTCCTCGGCGACGACGCCGTAGGGAACGTTGCCTTCCAGGGCAACACCGTAGGTACGGTCACCGTCGAGGCCGATCGCCCGGGACGAAGTGCCGTTCACCCCATCTGCACAGAGGAGCCAGCTTGCTGCGACTTTGTGACCGTTCACGGTTGCGCGCACACCCTCGTCGAGCAGCTCGAGGTCGTTCACCCGCGCGCCGTCCTGGAACTCTGCGCCGGCCCGGGCTGCGTGCTCGGCGAGACACGCATCGAGGCGGCTCCGCTGGGTCATGAGCACGAGCGGCCGCTCGGTCTTGCGCTCGAAGCGAGCATTGAAGTCGAGCCCGAGTCGCACGCTGCTCGCTCGGTCCTCGACCACCGACTCGACCGAGAACGGCAGCTGCCGGACGGCGCGCATCGTAAGCCCGCCGCCGCAGGGCTTGTCGCGAGGGAATCGAGCCTTGTCCGCGAGCAGCACGGATGCCCCCGCCTCGGCCAGCCGGTACGCCGCAGTCGACCCGGCGGGGCCGGCTCCGACCACGAGGACGTCGAAGCGCTGCACGGCCACGAGGCTACAATGTCGCGCCCCTGGGGGAGTTCCCGAGTGGCCAAAGGGGACGGGCTGTAAACCCGTTGGCTCAGCCTTCAGAGGTTCGAATCCTCTCTCCCCCATTGACTGGTCCCAGGGCGGGCGAGCTTTGGCTCCAACGAGGCGCCTCGTCGCGCCCGCTCGAGCGTCCCAGGGCGCCCAACTTGACTCATTTGCGTCATGGCCGCCCCCGCACGGCGAGCCTACTGTCTTGGCCACCGCCCGGATCGGCCGAGCGGTAGCAATTTGAAAGGGCTTATGTCTTTCAAGCGATGGCTTCCTCTGCTGGGCGCGCTCGGCCTGATGGTCATGGTCGTAGGCGTCGCAGGGGCGACGAACAACACCAAGAGCAAGACCCGCACCCTTACGCGAGCGTGTTTCTGGGTCGAGTCCAAGGGTGACCGAGTCACCTACCACGACGTCAAGATCAGCCGGCTCAACCGGAGCGACGTTCGCTTCTGCATCGTCGGCAAGACCGGGGCGAAGGGCAAGGCCACTCGCGGCCTCCCGGGCACGGTCGGGCCCGCCGGTGCTCAGGGCATCCAGGGCGAGCGTGGCTTCATGGGCTTGCAGGGCATCCCGGGCGTGACCGGTCCGATGGGTGAGACCGGCCCTACGGGTGAACAAGGCCCGCAGGGTGAGGCAGGCCCGCAGGGTGAGGTCGGCCCGCTCGGCCCGATGGGGCCGCAGGGCGAAGCTGGCCCGGTCGGCGCGATTGGCCCGATTGGCCCGCAGGGTGAAGTTGGCCCGGGCGGCCCGATCGGACCGCAGGGCGCTCAGGGCGACGTCGGACCGGTCGGTCCGGCGGGCCCGCAGGGTGAGACGGGCGCCAAGGGCGAGGTCGGCCCGGCGGGTCCGGTGGGTGACGCAGGTCCGGCAGGCCCCCAGGGTCCTGCAGGCCCCGCAGGTCCCGCGGGCCCACAGGGTGAGCAGGGTCCCACAGGTCCGCAGGGCCCGAAGGGTGACGACGGTCTGAACGGCTCGAACATCGTCTCGGTCGATGTGAGCGATGCCTCGGGTCAGAAGACGAAGGTCGCCCTCTGCCCGCTCACGTCTGACCCGAACGACAACCCCGCTAACCGGCTGTTCGCCATCTCGGGCGGCTTCTCGGCGCAGGGTTCGGTCAC
>DASTYD010000047.1:0-14026 GCA_035765175.1 Gaiellaceae bacterium | reverse complement strand
GACCTTCGCGCTGTCGGGAGACCACGCGATCTCGCCCGCGGTCGCCCTGTTCCCCACGTGGGCGGCAACGCACCGCTTGGCCGAACCGTCGGCGTTCACGAAACACAGCGCATCGTCTGGGCCGCCTCTCGCGTACGCGATTCGCCGGCCGTTCGGCGCCCAGGCCGGCCGCTCTCCGCGTGCGAGCCGGCGAAGCGGGCGCTTCAGGTTTGCGACGTAGATGGATCCTCCGGGCAACGAGGTATAGGCGAGGTGGCGGCTATCCGGCGACCAGGCGGGCTGATGGCCGCGTCCCAACGCGTGCAACCCGCTGCCGTCGACGCGGACGACGTAGACCTTGGCCTTGCAGACCTCGTCGCAGGGAGGCGCGCCGACAAAGGCGACGCGCTTTCCGTCCGGCGAGAAGACGCCGCCCGAGACCAGAAGGCTCGTCGGGGAGAGCCTGCGGGCGTGCGATCCATCCGAGCGCGCGAAGTACAGCGTGCTCTCGCCGTACAGGAGGCGCCTGCCGTTCGGAGAGACCTGGATCGTCCCTACGTACGGGACTCCTCGTGCGAGAAGCCGACGGCCTTGGCCGTTGGGCCGGATGGAGTAGACCGCCGCATGCCAGAGGTTCGGAGCGCGATTGGTCGCGAAGGCGATCTTTTCAGCGCGTTGCACGGCCGACGAGCCGGATGTGGCTGCTGTGCCACAAAGCGCGGCGATCGCGAGGGCGAGGAACCCGATCCGCGGGGCCATCAGTGCCCAGGCTATTGCCGGCCTGTTAATGCCGCGTGAGCCGCCTGCAAAGATTCTCGGCGACTCACCGTCCGGGGAGCTTGGCGAGCGCCTCTCGGGCGGCCTCCTGTTCCGCGGCCTTCTTCGACGGCCCTCTCCCGACGCCCGCTTCCTCGCCGTCGATCACCGCGGCGCAGGTGAACGTGCGGTCGTGCGGCGGGCCTTCGACGTCGAGCACGGTGTAGGCCACCGAGAGGCCGAGCCGCGCGAGTGCTTCCTGGAGCTCGGTCTTGTTGTCGACGTACGTCGTGAGCGCGTACTCGATCCGACCTGCGAAGGCTCCGACGACGGAGGCCTCGATCCGCTCGAACCCGTAGTCGAGGAAGAGCGCGCCCAGTGCTGCCTCGAGGAGCGCCGCCAGGACGTTGCGGTTCTCCGCCAGGCGTTCGAGCTCCTCCTGAGGCACCGCGTCGGACGCCTGCTCCGCCATCCGGCTCCCGAGCCCGAGCTCCGCGGCCACGACGGCGCAGCTCGCGCGGGAGACGACGTGCGAGCGGATCTTCGCCAGCCGGCCCTCGTTGAAGTCCGGATACCGCTCGTACAGCTCACGCGCCACTGCGAGCTCGAGAACGCTGTCGCCGAGGAACTCGAGGCGCTCGTACGAGGAAGCCCGGTCCGGCGCCCACGACGTGTGCGTGAAGACGTTCTCCAGCCGCTCGGGCGGCAGCTTGTCGATCAGAGCGTCGAGAGAGGCGTTACTGGTGCGAGGTGACGTAGTCGACAGCCTGCCCGACAGTCTGAATCTTCTGGGCATCTTCGTCAGAGATCTTGATCCCGAATTGATCCTCGAGCTCCATGATCAGCTCGACCAGGTCGAGCGAGTCCGCTTCGAGGTCTTCCTGGAACGATGCTTCGTCGGTGATGTTGTCTTCTTCGACGCCGAGCTGCTCGCTCAGGACTTCCTTCACACGCTCGTAGACTTCCTCGCGCGTAGCGGCCATTTCACCTCACTTGGGGACTAGTTGTCTCGGGAGGCGAGGATGCTAACACGGTCGTGCCGAGCCTCTCACCCAGCCGCTCGACGACGCGATGGTCGACGCCGCGTGCGGCAAGTCGGATCGCATTCGCGATCGCGGTTCGCGACGAGCTGCCGTGGGCGATGACGGCGAGACCCCGCAGGCCGAGGAGATAGGCCCCGCCGTACGTCTCGGGGTCGAGGCGCTCCCGGAGGTGGCGCGCCGCGGGCCTGATGAGCAGGCCGCCGACCTTCCCCCGCGCCGATGAGCGGATCTCGTCGCGGATGCCTTCGAGCACCGTCTTGATCGTGCCTTCGAGGAGCTTGAGGCAGACGTTGCCGGTGAAGCCGTCGCAGACGACGACGTCGCCGGCCCGCGCGAGCAGGTGCCTGCTCTCCACGTTGCCGCCGAAGTTGAGGTCGGCGGCCGCGAGGAGCGCATGGGCCTCGAGCGTGAGCTGGTTTCCCTTCTCGGGCTCTTCGCCGATCGAGAGGAGCCGGACCTCGGGATTCGAGATCTCGAGCACCTCCTCGGCGAAGATCGAGCCCATCTGGGCGAACTGGAGCAGGTGCTCCGGCCGTGCGTCGGCGTTGGCCCCGGAGTCGAGGAGCACCGATGGGCCGTCGCGCGCCGGAATGACGACGGCGATCGCAGGACGGTCGACCTCGGGTAGCCGGCGGATGTGAAACAGCCCGGCGGCGAGCGTGGCGCCGGTGTTCCCGGCCGACACGACCGCGTCCGCCTCGCCCTCGCCTACTGCTCGGCAGGCCGCGACGAGCGAGCTCTTCGGCTTCGCTCGTACGGCTTCGACGGGCTTCTCGTGCATCGCGATCGCGTCCGGCGCCTCCACGAGCTCGAGCCCGTGCGTGTCGAGGACCGCCGGCCCGTAGATCAGGGGCTCGATCTGCCCCGACGCGGCCTCGAGCGCTCCCGCGACGATCTCCTCCGGTCCCCGGTCGCCGCCCATTGCGTCGACGGCTACGCGGATACGTTTCTTCAAGCTACGGCGCCGGCGTTCGGAGCGGCTCGACCTCGCGCCCGCGGTAGGTCTTGCAGTTCGGGCACACGCGGTGGGGCCGCTTCGGCTGGTGGCACACCGGGCACTCGTTGACCCGTGGCGCCTTCAGTCGATGCGTCGCCCTCCGCTTGTCGCGGCGCGTCTTGGTCTGTCTGCGCTTCGGAACTGCCATGACCGGCCGCGCAGTATAGCCACAGGCCCCTTTCCGCCATGGCCGGCGTCTGACCCCCGCCATGCCTCTCCGAGGCATGTTGTTTCGACAGATTCCGACGAGGCTCCGTGGGCCTGCCATGTCGACTTTGGCCACGTCTGGTGTCAGACGCTGGACATGGCCGCGCCCTTGAGGCTTTACCGAGGCTTTCCCTTTGCCTAGCCCGCGCTTGGAGCGCGCTACGCGACCCTGTGGGCACGAACTTCGACGCACCTCGGAAGGAGCGAAAGACATGACGAAGGCAGCGATCATCATCAGCGCGATTCTCGTTTTCGCCGGCGTCGCTGCGGCGAGCTCGCTGCCGGGCGTCAGCGGCGGAAGCGACGACACGCCGACGCTCGACACGCCGAGCCTGGCGACCACGACGACTTCGACCGGCGAGACGACCGTCGGGACTACGACCGGCGAAGAGCCCGGCGAGGACATCAGCGGCCCGTGTGACGAGGCCGAGCACGCCAACGATCCGCGCTGCACGGGCGTCGGACCGTCGACCACGACGACGGTCGGCGACGACGACGAAGCCGGCGAGGACATCAGCGGCCCGTGCGACGAAGCCGAGCACGCCAACGACCCCCGCTGCACCGGCGTCGCTCCGCAGGCCGGTGACGACGACCGAGAGCACGACGGCGATCGGCACGGCAGGAACCGCGGCCCCGGTGGTGGCGACGACGACCGCGGGGACGACCACGGAGGCAGCTCGGGGGGCGGCGGCAACTCCGGCCACGGCGGCGGAGGAGACGACGACTAGCCATTCTCCCCTCCCTCCCAGACTCGTCGCCCAGTCGGCGAGCTCAGAAGCGGCCCCATCCCGGGGCCGCTTCGCCGTGCGACGGCGGAGACGACGGCCAAGCCCAGCGATGGCGGCAAGGCGCTGAACCCCTCCAGCGTCTTCCGTCTCGCCGCGCTGCGGCTCGACATTCTCGGCTGGGTTAAGGCCGAGAAGAGGCAGAATCCCAGCATGCAACGGCGACGGACGATCCTCCTCGTCGAAGACGAGACCTCGATCACCGAGCCGCTCGCGGAGGCGCTCGGCCGGGAAGGGTTCGACACCCAGGTCGCGGGCACCGTGGCCGAGTCGCTCGAGCTGGCCGGCCGGGTCGACCCCGACCTCGTCCTGCTCGACGTGATGCTTCCGGACGGGTCGGGATTCGACGTCTGCCGGGAGCTGCGGCAGCGCTCACGGGTCCCGATCATCATGCTCACAGCCCGCGGAGAGGAGGCCGACCGCATCGTCGGGCTCGAGCTCGGCGCGGACGACTACGTCGTGAAGCCGTTCAGCGCCCGCGAGGTCGTCGCGCGCATTCGAGCGGTCCTCCGGCGGACGGATTCGCCCGGTGAGGCCGAAGAGAAGCCGATCGAGATCGGCGAGGTCCGGCTCGACCCGGCGAAGCGCGAGGTGACGAAGGACGGCCAAGCCCTCGAGCTGAGCCGCAAGGAGTTCGAGCTTCTTCGGCTGCTGATGCAGAACGCCGGCTCGGTCGTCACCCGGGAGCAGGCGTTCGAAGAGGTCTGGGACACGACCTGGCTCGGCTCGACGAAAACACTCGACGTCCACGTCAGCGGGCTGCGGCGCAAGCTCGGGGACGACTCGAGCGAGCCGCGGTTCCTGCACACCGTTCGCGGCGTGGGCTTTCGCTTCACCTCGCCCGAAGAGCTGTGAGCCTCAGAGCCCGGCTGCTCGCCGCCTTCGCGTACGGCTACCTGCTGATCATCGTCGCGCTGATGGTTCCGCTGGCGCTGAACCTCGCCCGGCGGGTCGACGCGGAGGTTCGGAACGACGCGGCCGGACAGGCGCACATCGTCGCCGCCCAGGCCGCGGGGCGGATGGGCAACCGGGCGCAGCTCCGTCGGCTCACACGGGAAGCGGCGTCCGACCTCGGCGCCCGCGTGATCGTCGTCGACTCCACCGGGCTCATGCGGGCCGACTCGGCCGGCGGAGCGGCGCGCTCGTTCGCGACCCGCCCCGAGATCCGCACTGCGCTCGCGGGCGGAACGGCGCAGGGTGAGCGGCACAGCGACACGCTCGGGGAGGACCTGCTCTTCACGGCCGTCCCGGTGACGAACGGCGGGCAGACCGTCGGCGCCGTTCGCGTGACGCAGAGCGTGGGCGCCGTGAACGACCGCGTCCGGCGCAGCGTCCTCGCGCTGATCGGGCTCGGCGCCGCGGCGCTCGCGATCGGGCTCGTGCTCGCCTGGTTCCTGGCCGACTCGCTTTCGCGCCCGCTCCGCAGGCTCGCCGCGACGGCACGCCGCGTTGAGGAAGGCGATCTCGAGGCGCGCGCCGAGGTGGAAGGTCCGACCGAGCAGCGAGAGGTCGCCGTCGCCTTCAACGACATGACCGAGCGGCTGGGCGTCGTCCTCGCTGCGCAGCGTGAGTTCGTCGCAAACGCGTCCCACCAGCTGCGGACGCCGTTGACCGGGTTACGGCTGCGACTGGAGTCCGCGGCCGGCAAGACCGACAGCGCCGATCTGAAACGCGAGCTGGGGGCGGCCGAGCAGGAGGTCGAGCGGCTCGCGCGCCTCTTGAACACGCTCCTGATGCTCGCCCGCGAGGGCCAGACACCCGCGAAGGGCCGGCTCGTCTCGCTCGGGCTCGCGGCCAAGCACGCGCAGGAGCGCTGGGACGCCCGCGCGGAGCAACAGGATCGGCGTCTCGACCTCGTGCCGGGCGACGACGTCGTCGTGCTCTCTTCCGAGGAGGACCTCGCGATCGTGCTCGACAATCTGATCGAGAACGCGCTCCACTACTCGCCCGCGGGGGGTTCCGTGACGGTCGAGTTCGGCCGCGACACCGACGAGGCGTACCTTGCGGTCCTCGACGACGGCCCCGGTCTTGCCGAAGGCGAGGAGGAGGCGCTGTTCGAGCGCTTCGCCCGTGGCAGCGCGAGCAAGGGCGGGCCGAGCGGCACCGGCCTCGGGCTGGCAATCGTGCAGACGCTCGCTCAGCGCTGGGGCGGCAACGCCTCGCTCAGGACGAAACCCGAGGGCGGAGCGCGGGCGGAAATCCGCCTCCCAGCAGGCGCTTTACCAACACCTAACCCTGAGCTCGACGAAGCGTTACCCGCGCCGCACTAGGCTGGAGGAGACCCATGCGCTCTGCACTCGTCCTCTGCGTCATCGGCCTCGTCGGCCTCTTCGGCGCGGCGTCAATCGGCTATGCGGCCTACGTCGTCTCGCGCGACACCGTCGGCGCCCCGGTGACCAAGGTAAAGCTGTCTCCGAACGACCTCGCTCCTCCGAAGGCCGAGCGGACGAGCAGACCGAACCCGACCACCACGACCCGTGCCGTTCCACCACCGCCCCCGCCTCCGACGACGACGAGCGGGTCGGACGACGACGGCAGTGGCCACGGACGAGGGCGTGGCCGTGGCGGTGACGACGACAACTCCGGCCGCGGCGGAGGCGGCGGCGACGACGACTAGCTCGGCCGCTTGAAACCCGGCCGTCAGGCTGGCACAGTCTGCCCCTGATCGACGCCCGGTCCAGGGGAGGCCACTTGCTGAGGGCTCGCGCGCTGCTCGTTCTGGCGGTCAGCCTGCTCGTGCCGGCCGTCCTCGCCCTTCCCCCGAGCACACGATCGTCGGATGACGTCTGCTCGTCCGCGCCTGACCGGAGCTGGGACGGCGGCGGCGACGGGAGCTCGTGGCTCGACACGCTGAACTGGGACCCGAACGGGCTGCCGCAGCCCGGGGAGCATGTCTGCATCGAGGGACTGGGCGCGCCGACGATCTTCCTCTCGCAGGGAATCCAAACGGTCGCGCGCCTCCAGAGCGCCAAGCCGCTCACGATCGACGGCGCCACGCTCGAGCTGACGGACGTCGCCCACGAGTCCTTGATGCTCGATCTGACGCTCACCGGATCGGGCACGCTGGCGGGCCCGGCGGCGGTTCGCCTTCAGGGAGGGATCACGTGGGCGGGCGGGACGATGACGGGCGCCGGAACGGCGATTGTCGACCCGGGCGGCATCCTGACGATCGAAGCGCCTGGAGGCGTCGAGCTGCGTGGCGGGCGGACGCTCGTGATGGACGGCGAGGCGTTCTGGAACGAGGGGACGATCCACTCCGGCGAAGGTGCTTCGATCGTCAGCACGAGCACCTTCCTCGTGCCGGGTGAAGGTGCCCTTGCCTGGCTCTTCGACCTCGGCGGCGCCCGCCCGCGGCTGCACGTCGTAGGTCCTGGATTCTTTGCGAAGGGCGAGGGAACTGGAACCGCGACGATCGAGGCGGAGTTGGACAACGATGGACTGGTCCTCTCGGGTTCGGGCACGTTGGCCTTCACCGGCGGGGACGGCGCCGGATCGGCATCCGGCCGCTTCTTTGGGTCCAGCCCTGGAGAGGTCGCGCTTCGAGACGGCGGGTTCGACCTCGACCAGGGGGCTGACTTCGCCGGGCGGGTCGCGGTCGACGGAAGCGCAGTCGTCAACGTGAACGCGTCGATACCGGCGGACCGCGACTTCTCGTCAAACGGCCGCTTCCGCCTGGCCGATGACGCGGTCCTGCAAGGCTCGGGCACGCTAACGGCGCACGTCCCCTCGGAATGGACCGGCGGCCACATGGCAGGCGGGACGACGGTGATCGCCCCCGACGGATCGCTGACGATGGACGCCGGCCCCGGGGGCTACCTGCACTTCCACGGGCACACGCTGCGAGTCGCAGGCACGGCCACGTGGGAGAGCGGGGGGATTCGGTCCGGCCAGGGTGCCCTCCTCGAGGTGCTCGGGACGCTCACGATCGCGGGCGACGACATCCTCAGCTTCGACTACGGCGGGGCGCAAGCGCGCCTGCACGTCGCTCCCGGCGGGACGCTCCGTAAGAGCGGCGGTACCGGCACGACGACGATCGTCGCCGTGAGCGACAACGACGGGACGGTCGACGTCGAACGCGGCACGTTCGCGCTGGAGACCTTTACGAACACGGGCGTGCTCCGCGGGACCGGCACGATCTCCATTCCCGGCGCGGTCGTCTCCAGCGGAGAGGTCGCGCCCGGAGCTTCGCCCGGCGTGCTGACGATCGATGGGGACTACGTACAGGCGCCAAGCGGACGCTTGCGGATCGAGATCGCGGGAGAGGACCTGGGCTCCGAATACGACCAGCTGACGACGCTCGGAGCCGTCACGCTCGACGGCACGCTGACGATCGAGACGGTGAAGGGGTTCGACCCGCCCCTCGGGAGCGCCTTCGACATCGTCACAGGAGGCCGGACTGGTGAGTTTGCCGGGGTCGAGGGCGCGGTTCTGCCGAGTGGGCTCGTTTACCGGCCGCACTACGAGCCCGACAAGGTGCGCCTGGTTGTCGAGGAGCCGGGGCAGCCGCCACCACCGCCGCCTCCCCCACCCCCGGTTCCTCCTCCACCACAGCCGCCGCCGAGGCGCGTCTGCCGAGTCCCGAACGTGGTCGGAAAGCCGCTTCGCCGAGCGAAGCTGCTCGTGCGCCGGGCCGGCTGCCGCATCGGAGCCGTCAGGCGAGCGAGGTCGCGACGAAGGGCCGGTCGGGTCGTCTCGCAGCGACCCACGGCGGGACGGAGGGTCCCGCTACGAACCCGCGTCAGCCTCGTCGTGAGCGCGGGCCGAAGCTAAAGCTTGTCGCGGAGCTCGCTGAGCGCGGCCCAGCGCGAGTCGAGCTCCTCGTCGTCGTGGCCGTGCGGATCGAGGTTGAGGTCGCGGCCGCACACGGGGCAGAGCCCGGCGCAGTCGAGCCGGCAGAGGATCTTGTCCGGCAGCTCGAGCACGAGCGCGTCGCGCGCCCAGGCCGAAAGGTCGAGCTGGTCGTTTTCGAGATAGGGCGTACGAAGCTCCTCCGACTCCGGGCTCTCCGCCTGGTATTCGCGCGCCGAGATGTCGGCGTCCACCACGGCGTCGGCAAGGCACCGGTAGCAGGGGCCGTGGAGCCGCGTCTTGAAGCGCACCTCGAAGACGGTGCCGCTCTGGGCACGGCTGACGCCGAGCTCGGCCTCCACCTTCTCGGGGACGGGCAGATAGCGCTGGCCGCCGAGCTGGATCGGCTCGAGGGCGATCTCCTGCTCGTCTCGACGCTCTTCGCCGGGCCTCAGCCGGAGTGAGCGCAGGCTGAAGAGAGTGGCCATAGAAGGGGGCGCTCGGCTACGCCTTCGGGCCCCGCTTAGTAGGGCGGCTCTTCGTTGTCGGAGCCGGGGGCGCCGACGCCGGCGACCACCGTCTCCTGCGAGCGCTCGTGCAGCCGCTCGCGGCCCCGCTTCACGGCGCCCAGGAACTTGTCGAGGTTGACCTCGAGCGTCGACAGGATCGAGTCGGCCCAGTCTTCCATCTCGAGCCTGGTTTCCCGTGCCTGCCGCCGCGCGTCCTCGAGGATGTCCTGCGCCTGCCGCTCGGCGAGCTTCACGATCTCCGTCTGCGACGCCTCACGGGTCGCCTGCTCGCGGGCCTCGCCGAGAAGCCGGTCGCACTCGCGCTTCGCCTCGGCGAGCATTTCCTGGCGTTCCTTGACGATCCACCGCGCCTGCTTGATCTCCTCCGGGATCGTCGCGCGCATCTGGTCGAGGATCTCGTAGATCTCCTCGCGGTCGATGCGAACCTGGTCGGTCAGAGGCACGGCCTTCGCGTTGTGCACGAGGTCGTCGAGCTTGTCGATCAGCACTAGGACGTCCATACGCTCAGTCTAATGGCTGGGTGAGAGAAACCTCTATTCGAAAGGATCCGGAAGCCAGAGGACGATCCGCTCCTCGGAGAACCTCGGACCGACCTGACTCACGCCCGTCCCGTCAATGGACGCGTGGAACGCGTGCTCCGGGCAGACCGCCTTGGAGCACCGATCTGCGCGCATGAACGCGATTTGCTCGCCGTCGCGGGACCAGGCCGGCGAGTGGCCGTTCGGGATGATCCTCTTGGCGTCCTCGCCGTCGCTGCCGACCGTCCAGATGTTCCCATCGTGGACGTACACCAGGCGCTTGCCGTCAGGAGCCCACTCGGGAGCGTCCCCTCGCACGAGCGTGTGCGCGTCCTCTCCGTCCGGGCGCACGAGCGAGATCTGGCCCTCGAGGGTCTCGTCGGACCAGTCCTGCACGTACGCGAGCCAGTCCCCATCGGGCGACCAGGAGACGTCGCTGACGTTCCGCGTGTTCGTGACCTGCTCCGCGTCCGCGGCGCCTCCGGCGTCTCCGACCCAGATGTCGTAGCGGCCGTCGTCGCGCGTCGAGTGGAGGAAGGCCGCTTTCTTCGCGTCCGGTGAGAGGCTCGGAGCGTAATTGGCGCCGGACGGGGCCGACAGCGTGACCTCACCGCTGCCGTCGTCCGCGTTTCCGACCCTGATCCCCTCGTTCCTCGTGTCCCAAGCGAGCTTGTCCCCGTTCCAGGAGAGGCTGACAGCGTCCCAGACGTCCGAGAGGCAGAGCTCCCTCTGGTCGGTCCCGTCCTGCCAGAAGTGGGTCAGGCCGCATCCATCCCGGACGGCGATCCGCCCGGGCAAGCTCGGCCCACTGTCGTCGTCTCGGCCCACCGCGATCCCGACCGCGACCGCCGCGGCGATGACTGCGAGGGCGATGAGCCCTCCGAAGAAGAGCGTGTTTCGTCTGCGGTTCGTCATTCCTGGGGTGAGACGGGCGCGCCGGGCTTGCCGTCCGGGAACATCTCCTTGAAACGGCGCGCGACGGGGTCCGGGACGAGCTCGTCGACGCCGCCGCCGAAGGACGCGACCTCCTTGACGCCGCTCGACGAGACGAAGCTGTACTGCGGATTCGACATCAGGTAGACGGTTTCTACATCGGGGGCGAGAGTCCGGTTCAGGTGGTTCATCTGGAACTCCCACTCGAAGTCGGAGATGACGCGCAAGCCCTTCACCATCGTTCTTGCGCCCCAGCGCTTGGCGAACTCGACGACAAGCTCGGAGAAGACGTCGACCTCGACGTTGTCCTGGTCGCGCAGCGCCTCCTCGAGGAAGCCGACGCGCTCCTCGACGGAGAACATCGTCTGCTTGTGGCTCGGCTCGCGCACGACGCCGACGACGACCCGGTCGAAGATCATGGCGGCCCGCTTGATGATGTCGAGGTGGCCGAGCGTCACCGGGTCGTAGCTCCCCGGACAGATCGCGGTGCGGAGGTTGTCGGTCATGCCTGCTCGAAGACCGTTAGCCGTACGGAGCCGTACGTGCGGCTCGTCCGCTCAGGGATGGGCAGCTCCGGGTGCTCGCGGGCCGGGGACTCGACGACGACGAGCGCCCCCTCGGCGAGAAGTGGCGGCAGGTACGTGGACAGCGTCGGTAAGAGTGAGTCGAGCATCCGGTAGGGCGGGTCGACGAGGACGAGATCGTACCGCCTTCCCGCGGCCGCCTCGGCGGCGAGAGCGCGTATCGCGTCGTGCTTCACGATTCGCGCGCCCTTGAGCCCGAGCTTCTCGAGGTTGCGCTCGATCGCCCGCTGGGCCTCGCGGTCCGACTCGACGAGGACTGCCGAGGATGCGCCGCGCGACAGCGCCTCGAGGCCCATAGCGCCCGAGCCGGCGAACAGGTCGAGCACGGCCATCTCGTCGACGGGCCCGATCAGGTTGAAGGCGGCCTCGCGAACGCGGTCCCCGGTTGGCCGGGTCTCACCCTTGGGCGCGAAGATCCGCGCCCCCTTTCGGCTGCCGGCGATGATCCGCATACCGCCTTCTTAGATCGGCCCGAGCACGACCGCGGTTGCCCATCGTCGGTGCGTCATCAGGCTTGCACCTCCTTCCCGGAGAAGACACGTTCGACCTCGTCGTTCAGCGGCCCCTCGTAGTCGACGAGCTCCTCCGCCGCCTCGCGCGCAGCCTCGAGCAGCCGGCGGTCGGTCCGCAGGCGCGTGAAGCGGAGGTCGGAAAGGCCAGCTTGCTTCGTTCCGAGGAGCTGGCCCTCCCCTCGGATCTCGAGGTCCCTCTCCGCCAGCTCGAAACCGTCGTTCGACGCCACCAGCGCCTCGAGGCGCGCCTGCGCCGAGTCGGTCAGCGCCTCCTTCGGGCGCGAGACGAGCAGGCAGTACGACTGCTCGGCGCCCCGCCCCACTCTCCCGCGTAGCTGGTGGAGCTGGGCGAGGCCGAAGCGATCGGCCTCCTGGATGATCATGATCGTCGCGTTCGGGACGTCGACGCCGACCTCGATCACCGTCGTCGCCACGAGGACGTCGAGCTCGCACGCCTTGAACTGGGCCATGAGGTCGCGACGCTCGGCCGGTCGGAGCCTGCCGTGCAGGAGGCCGACCCGGTAGCCCTTCAGCTCGCCCTTCCGTAGGCGGTCGGCCTCGCGCTCGGCCGCGCGGGCGACGCTCGTCTCCGTCTCCTCGATCAGCGGGCAGACCACGTATGCCTGCCGGCCGGCGTCGAGATGCTTGCGGAGGCGCTTGTACGCCTCGCTCGAGCGCTCCTCGGTCACCCACGCCGTCTTCACCGGCTTGCGGTTCGCTGGCGGCTTCGCGATCTCGCTGACCGAGAGGTCGCCGTAGACCGTGAGTGCGAGCGTGCGCGGGATGGGCGTCGCGGTCATGTGCAGGACGTGCGGGGTCTTGCCGCCGGTGATCGCGCGTCGCTGCTCGACCCCGAAGCGATGCTGCTCGTCGACCACCGCAACGGCGACCTCGCTCAGGTCGACACCCTCCTGGATCAGGGCGTGGGTGCCAACGAGGATCTGCGCCGAGGCCGGATCGTCCTTCACTGAGCGGGTCAGGAGCGCCACGTCGACACCGAGCTCGCGGCAGGGCTCCTCGAGCGTGAGGAAGTGCTGCTCGGCGAGCGTTTCCGTCGGCGCCATCAGCGCGCCCTTCTTCCCCGCCTCGACGGCACGCAGCAGGGCGTACAGGGCGACGACGGTCTTGCCCGAGCCCACTTCGCCCTGCAGCAGCCGCTCCATCGGCGTCGGCTTCGCGAGATCGGCGTCGATCTCGGCGATCGCCCGCTTCTGGTGGCTCGTCAGCTCGAACGGGAGCAGCTTCCGGTACCTGTCGACGAGCTCGCCGGGCTTGCCGAGGGCGGGAGCCTCCTCCTCTTCCCGGCCCTTCCGGCGCCGCGCGAGGCCGACCTGGAGCACGAGCAGCTCGTCGAACGCCAGCCTCCTTCGCCCAGTCTCGCCCTCCCGCTCGACGCGCGGCCGATGGAGCACGGCGAGGGCATCCGCGCGCAGCGGCAGGTAGCGCCGTTGCTTCAGCCTGGCCGGAAGGAAGTCGGGCAGGTCGCGAGCGTGGCCGAGCGCCTTGCCGACGAGCTCGCGCAGCTTCTTGACGGTCAATTCCTCGTTCGCCGGGTAGACGGGCGCGAAGTCCGCGGTTGCAGAGGCGCCGTTCACGTCGTAGGAGCGCACTGTGAACTCGTTGCGGCGCAGCTGGCCGCGGAGACGCACGCGCGTGCCCGGCTTCAGCTTGTCCGCGAGCCAGACCTGGTTGAACCAGACGGCCGTGATCTGCCCGCTCTCGTCGGCGATCCGCGCCTGCACGATCGCCAGCCGCCGGCGCGGACGTCGCACCGACGTGCGCACGACCTCGCCCGAGATCGCCACTTCCTCGTCGCCGGCCAGGAGATCCGCGATCCGGACCTCCTCGGCCGCGGTTTCGTAGCGGTGCGGGCGGTGCTCGAGGAGGTCGCCGATCGTGCGCAGCCCCAGCTTGGCCAGCTTCTTCGTGACTGCAGGCCCGACGCCCGCCAGCGATTCGACGCCTCGTTCGAGCCGTTCAGGACGCGGAAAGCCGCGCGGGCGGGGCCACGCTGGCGGCACCGCGGGCTCGGCGAACGCGATCGGAAGAGGTCTCGTCAGGGTGCCGTCGAGTATAGGACCGGCGGGTGCTACCCCTCGGCTGCGATCTCTTCTTCCTCGGGCGAGGGCCGCTGGGGCCGCTCGACGAAGGTCACGGCGAGCTTCTGGATCCGGGAGCCTTCGGTCTCGGCGACGTCGAAGCGCAGGCCGTCGAAGTCGATCGAGTCGCCTACCTCGGCCGCGCGGCCGAGGCGCCCGAAGATGAAGCCGCCGACCGTGTGGTAGTCCTCGACCGGGATCTCGGTCCCGAACTTCTCGTTGAAGTCGTCGATCGGGAACGTGCCGTCGATCCGGATCGTGTCGTCGTCGATCCGCTCGACCGACTCGTCGGGGA
>DASTYD010000046.1:0-17728 GCA_035765175.1 Gaiellaceae bacterium | reverse complement strand
CCGCGGGGAAGTGGTAGCCGCCGAAGACGTAGACGAAGGTGCCGTCGGTCGCCGCTGCGCCGCCGAACACGGACTGCGGGAGCGGGGCGACGTTCACCCAGTTGCCGGGCGGCGGGGGTGGAGGCGGTGGCGGTGGCGGAGGCGGCGGAGGCGGAGGCGGCGGCGGCGGTGGCGGAGGCCCGCCGCCCTGGACTGCGGCCAGCGCGTCGACGAGGCCGTTCCCGAAGTTGTTGTTCGGGATCGGCGGCGCCGGCGGCGGCGGACCGCAGTTGCTGTTCGGCGTGATGTTCGGATTCGCGGTGCCGTTCAAGCGTGCCTTCGTCGCGGCGATGTCCCTGTTCAGGCTCGGAACCGCCTGCCAGAGGAGCGCGACGACGCCGACCACGTGCGGGCCGGCCATCGAGGTGCCGCTGAAGTCCGTATAGGCCATGTCACTGAAATTGGTCGCCGAGCGCGTGAGGGTGCCCGGCGCGACGATGTCCGGCTTGATCCGGTTGGAGCCGTCGACCGTGACCGGTCCGCGGCTGCTGAAGCCGACGACGGCGTTCGTGCCCGTCCACACCGCACCCGTCGTGTACGACGCGGCGTAGATCGCAGGCGGAGTGTCGACGCTGCTGCAGCCCGGCCCCCCATTCCCCGCGCCGGCCTGGACGAAAATGCCCGCAGCCTGCGCGTTGTTGACGATCGTCTCCAGCGTGCCTGCGGCGCAGCCCTCACCTGGCGGGCAGATCCAGCTGTTGTTCATCACGTGCGGCCGCCGAGTCGGATCCGGGTTCTGTCCCTGGAGGTTCGTCGGCGCGATGAAGAACTCGAAGCACTCCGTGTACGTCGCCGGCGTGCCGACTCCCTGGTCCATGTTCCGGCAGCCGATCCACTTCGCACCCGGAGCGACGCCGATCTGATTGCCGGCACCGTCGTCACCGACGGCGGTTCCCGTCACGTGCGTGCCGTGCGCGTCGTCGTCGCACGGCTCCTGGCGGTTGGGGCCACAGATGCCGCCGCCTGAGTGGATGGCGTCCCACCAGTTGTAGTTGTGGTCGGCCGAGCTCCCGTTCCAGCCCCGATAGTGGGGCTTGAGCGCGTTGTGCGTCCAGCGGTTGCCGGTGTCCTGCACGGCGACGACGATGCCGGTGCCGTTGAAGCCGAGCGACCAGACGTTCGGAGCCTTGACCTGGCTCACGCCGGGCTCGACGCGATTCGGCTCGGACGGGCTGACGGACTCGATCAGCGCCACCGAGTCGAACTGGTAGTCGGCGAGGTCGACCATGTCTCCGCTGAGCCAGTTCGAAGGGGCGTTCGACTCGATGGCGTCGACGTCGGAGCGCGCCGCGAGCGTGGTGACGAGACTACGGTCGACGCCGTTCGCCGCGATGGCGTTCGCCACCCAGAAGACCTGGTACGACACACCCTGGGCCTCCAACAGCCGGCGGAGCGGCCCCTGAGTCCTCTCGGCCTGGCGCTTGAGCGTGCGGTAGACGTACCAGCCGCGAGCGTCCTGATCCTTCATCCGATCGGCGGCGCTGACGTCCGCCTGCTGAGTGAGATGGATCATGATCGAGGCTTCTCCACCATTCGCCGTGTCGCTCAGCACCCGATTCTCGATCTTGCCTGTGTAGCCGGTGATCGGCTTCAGGCCTCGGCTCTTGCTGCTCGCCAAGACCGGCGCGACTGCCGCGATCAGCCCTGCGAGCGCGAGAACGATCGCGATTCTGGTTCTTCCACGCACAGGGTCTCCCTGCGCGCCCCTGAGGGCGGCAATCGGATCAGATCTTTCCGTAGGGGGCACAGCTTCTGCCCCAGTGCGGAAGCTGTCCATGGGCCGAACGGCCTATTTTCTCCTTCCGACGGGAATTGACTCCCGTTGGATCATGGCTTCGGATCGGCAAACCGCCTATCCGACTCTCGCGCGCTCACCACGCGCGAAGTGGCACCGTTACGGGTACCTAGCCCCGCTCGTAGACGAGGATCGCGACGCCGTCGCCCACGACCTGCGAGTCGCGGAGCTTCAGAGCCTTCTTGTCGCTCGTCTCGCCGAAGAGGCGCTTCCCGCTCCCGAGGACGACGGGGAAGACCATCAGCCGCAGCTCGTCGACGAGGTCGTTCTCGAGCAGCGCCTCGACGAGCTGCATGCTGCCGTGGACGACGATATCGCCCTCGTGCTGCTCCTTCACCCTCGCGACTTCAGCGGCGAGGTCTCCCTCGAGGACCGTCGTGTTCGTCCACTCCGGGTCGGTCAGCGTCGACGAGACGACGTACTTCGGCATCGCGTTGAACTTGTCGGCGAACTCACCTTCGCGGGTCGGCCAGGCTCTTGCGAAGCCCTCGTAGGTCACGCGCCCGAGGAGCAGCGCGTCGGAGGCCCTCGTCTCGTCGAGCTTGAACTTGTCGCCTTCGTCGCCGCGCGAGAAGTCGAACGACCACCCTCCGTACTTGAAGTCCTCCGATCCACCCGGGTCCTCCGTGACGCCGTCCAGCGAGACGAACTCCGTTACGACGATGCGTCCCATGTCTCCCTCCTCATCGAAGCTTGCTTTCCCGAAAGACTGCGCGCGCAATGAGTTTTCATCGGCGCTACGGTCTCGAGGCGAGGTGACAGATCTAGCAGCCACAGCCAGGGAGACCATCGACGGGAGCAGGTACATGGTGCTCGGAACCGCCGATGAGTCCGGGCGACCCTGGGTCTCGCCGGTGTACTTCGCGGCTCGCGAGTACTCGGACTTCTACTGGGTGTCGCTGCCCGATGCGCAGCACTCGCGCAACCTGGCGGGACGGCCCGAGGTGAGCATCGTCGTCTTCGACTCCGGCGTGCCGATCGGGACCGGGCAGGGCGTCTACATGTCAGCTCGGGCCGAGGAGCTGGCGGGCGAGGAGCTCGAGAGCGGCATCGAGGTCTTTTCGCGTAGAAGCGCCGAGCACGGCGGTCGACCCTGGAGCACCGATGACGTCAGGCCGCCGGCGCCACATCGGCTCTATCGCGCCTCTGTCGACCAGCACTGGATGCTCGACAAGGAAGCCAGGCCCGGCGACCGCCGGACCGAAGTCACTCCCTAGGTTCGCGGCGCCAGGCCTCACGCGACGGATCCGGACACCTTCGAGGACGTTTTTTCGGAAAGAGCGGAAATCGGCGGGAAGTTACTGGCGGCGGCCTCGTTGGTTTGTCTAACGTCGGCGATGAGTTTTGGGGACTCGCGGGGTCTTCAGAGCACATCCGGAGCCACGGGAGGGATCGATGACGGACGGGAACGCGGGATCTGAGAATCAAACCGGGAGGCGCTTGGCCCACGAGCGCCTCTCGACGGGAGCGCTCGCGAGCTGGGCGCGCGCGTGTGCGACGCACCCGTGGCGGGTCATTCTCGGCTCGCTCGCGTCGATCGCGTTGCTGTTCGTCCTCGTGTTCACGATCGGGGGCAGCCTCAAGGACGTGTTCGAGATCCCGGGTTCGGACACCCAGAAGGCCACCGACTTGATCAAGGCGGAGTTCGCCTCGGAGGAAGGCGCTGTCCTGAACCTCGTCTTCGCGGCGCCGGAGGGCCAGCGGCTGGACACGCCCGAGCGCAAGGCCGCAGTCGAATCCGCGGTCGCGAAGCTAAGGAGCGCCGAGTTCAAGCCCCAGGAGGGCAAGGCCGGCATCGAGAGCGTCGGCGACCCGTTCTCCGACGATACGTTCTCCGACGACGGGCGAATCGCGTACGCGGAGGCGCAGTTCTCGGAGACGATCGAAACGGAGGACCGCCCGGAGGTCGTCGATGTGGAGGACGCCGTCCGCGAAGCGGTCGACAGCGACCGGACCGGCGTCGAAGTCGAGTTCAACGGCGATGCCGAGTTCCCGCCGATCGAGCAGGGAATCCAGGAGGTGCTCGGCTTCCTGGCTGCGTTCATCGTGCTCATGATCGTGTTCCGCACGTTCGTCGCGACCGCGATCCCGATCGCGCTGGCGCTCGTGGCCGTCGGAGCGGCGTTCCTCCTTCTCTTCATCCTCGCGGGGCTGACCGACATCAACACGATCACGCCGATCCTCGTGTCGATGATCGGAATCGGCGTCGGGATCGACTATTCGCTCTTCATCGTCACCCGTTTCAGACAGCTCTTGCACGAGGGCCTCGACCCGATTGACGCCGCGTCCGAGGCCGGGGCCTCGGCGGGTCGTGCCGTGCTCTTCGCAGGGCTCACGGTTGCGATCTCCGTGACCGGGCTCGCGTTCTTCGGCCTCGACTTCGTCACCAAGCTGGGTATCGGTGGCGCGCTAGGAGTGCTGACGACCGTCCTGATCGCGAACACGCTGCTGATCGCCGTGCTCGCGAAGCTCGGACACAAGGTCGACCGGCTGAAGGTGCCTTTCCTCAAGCCGATCGACGACTCCGAGGCTGCACGCGAGAAGACGCTGATCGCGCGTTGGGGCCGGTTCGTGACCGCCCACGCCAAGCCGATCTTCGTGATTCTTCTGATCGCCGGCCTCGTTTTGGCCGGGACCTCTGCACTCGTGCGGCTGGGCGCGTCCGACCAGGGGACCCAGCCCACCAACCAGACGGCGCGTCGAGCGTACGACCTCCTCGCCGAGGGCTTCGGGCCCGGATTCAACGGCCCGATCCCGATCGTGGTCGACGTGAACGGCGACAGCCAGGTGCCGGAGGAGATCTACACGCGGGTGCAGGGCATGCAGGGAGTCGCCTCGGCCGCGCAGCCGCAGTTCAACGACTCGAACTCCGTCGCGATCGTATTCGTCACGCCCGACTCGGCTCCGCAGGACGAGGCGACCGCGAAGCTCGTCGACCGGCTGCGAGACGATGTCGTGCCGTCGGTGACGGAGGGGAGCGAAGCCGCCGTCTACGTGTCCGGACTGAACGCGGCATTCATCGACATCGCGGATCGGATCATGCAGCGGCTGCCGCTCTTCCTGCTCTACATCATCGGCGTCACGTTCATCGTGCTCGCGATGGCGTTCCGGTCGATCGTCATCGCCCTGACGGCGTCGATCGCGACGATCCTGTCGGCGTTCATCGGCTTCGGCGTGCTTACGCTCGTCATCCAGGAGGGCTACCTGATGGGCCTGACCGGGCTCGACAAGACGGGACCGATCGAGACGTTCGTCCCGCCGATCGCGTTCGCGATTCTGTTCGGCCTGTCGATGGACTACATGGTGTTCCTGACGAGCCGCATTCGGGAGGAGCACGTCCACGGCTTGAAGACGCGTGCGGCCGTCGAGCACGGCATCGCGGCGATCGGTCGCGTCATTGTCGCGGCGGCGATCATCATGGCGACGGTCTTCACGGCCTTCATCCTCACCCCCGACCGAATCTCCAAGGAGTTCGGCCTCCTGCTCGCGTTCGCGATCCTGACGGACGCGCTGGTCGTGAAGATGACGCTCATCCCCGCCTTCATGACGCTGCTGGGCGAGAACTCGTGGTACATCCCGCGCTGGCTCGACAAGCTGCTCCCGAACATCACGATCGAGCCGCCGCACGATGGTGGACGAGAGCCCGTGGCCGAGCGGCCGGCGCCTGCAACTGGTCGACCCTGACGGTGGAGGAAATGGAAGACTGAGCGGCTAATGCGCGACCCGCGGCTGGAGCGCTACGCAGAGATCCTCATCGACACGTGCGTCGGCGTGCAGCCGGGATGGCAGGTGATCGTCTCCTCCGGGCCGCCCGGCAAGCCGCTCGTCGATGAAATCGGCAGGCAGATCGCGAAGCGCGGCGCCTACGCGCTGATCCGGCTCAACGTCAGCGGCAGCATTCCCTGGATTCTCGAGGCGCCGGACGAGCTGCTCGAGAATCTGCCCTCCATCGAGCGCTACGCGTTCGAGAAGGCGGACGGGCTGATCGCGATCGACGCGCCCGAGAACACCCGCGAGGCCTCCGTCGTCCCGCCGGAGCGGATGGCGCTCCTTCAGTCGTCGATCCGGCCGGTCCTCGAACGCGCGTACACGAACGACCTCGCCTGGGTCGGCTGCAACTATCCGACTCCGGCGCTCGCTCAAGACGCGGGGATGTCGCTTCGCGCATACGAGGACTTCCTCTTCGGCTCCTGCCTGCTCGACTGGGAAGCGGAGCGTGAGCGCATGAGCCGCTACGCCGAGCACTTCGACGCCGCGGAGGAAGTGAAGATCGTCGGCGCCGACACGGATCTCACGCTGAGCATCGCCGGGAGAACGGGCAAAGTCGATGCGGGTGGCGCGAACATGCCCGGCGGCGAGTTCTACTACTCGCCCGTCGAGGACTCGGCCGAGGGCACGATCTCGTTCGTCGAGTTCCCGGCACCCTACGCGGGCCGGGAGGTGGCGGGGATCCGGCTCCGCTTCGAGGGTGGAAAGGTCGTGGACGCGTCGGCCGACACCGAGGAGGCGTTCCTCGTCGAACAGCTCGACCGCGACGAAGGGGCGAGGCGGCTCGGCGAGCTCGGGATCGGCTGCAATCCGGGCATCACGCGCTTCATGAAGAACACGCTCTTCGACGAGAAGATCGACGGGACGATCCACCTCGCGCTCGGGAACGGCCTGCCGGAGATCGGCGGGACGAACCAGAGCGACATCCACTGGGACATCGTCAAGGACCTGCGCCCGGGGGGCCAGATCCTCCTCGACGGCGAGGTCGTGCAAGAAAACGGCGCCTGGCAGATCTGACCCCGGCCGAGCGATGAGTTCTGCGGGGCCGCACGGTCTGATTTCACGAGCGACCGAAAGGAGACGAGATGCGCAAGGTGATCGTGACCGAGTTCCTCGCGCTCGACGGGACCGCCCAGGCTCCCGGCGGCCCCGAGGAGGACACCTCCGGCGGCTTCCAGCACGGCGGCTGGCACATGCAGTACGTCGACGAGGCGTTCATGGACCGCGTGAGGAACGGAATCGAAGACGCTGGCGGCTTCCTGCTCGGCCGGCGTACCTACGAGATCTTCGCGGGCTACTGGCCGAACGACCCCGAAGCGCCGCCGGAGCTCGCCGAGCCCCTGAACACGAAGCCCAAGCACGTCGCGTCGACGACGCTCACGGGCGAGCTGGAGTGGCAGAACTCGCGCGTTCTGGAGGGGAACCTCCCCGAGTCGGTGACTGCGCTCAAAGAGGAGAACGGCGGCGACCTGCTCGTGATCGGCAGCACGGAGCTCGTGCAGGCGTTGATCGAGCACGACCTCGTGGACGAGTTCCGCCTCGTGATCGACCCGCTGCTGGTCGGCGGCGGGAAGCGGATCTTCCCCGACGACGGTGCGCTTCGGCCGCTAAAGCTCGTCGATCACGAGGTGACGAGCACCGGCTCGATCATCGCGACCTACGCGCCTGCCTAATTCGGCTTGCCGGCCATCGCCCAGACGGCGACGAGCGCTGCCGCGAGGATCACAAGGGCGATGACGAGCGTCGCCTTCAGCAGGCCCTGGCCCCTCCCATCGCGGAGCCGGCGCATTCCGATCCCCCCGACGACAAGTGCGATGAGCATGAGAACCGCCCCGGCGTCCGCGACGGTGTAGCCGATGTCCAGCCACGTCGGGGCGGGGTCGACCTCGTCCCAGCCCTTCGAGGCAACCCACTGTGCTCCGATCCGCATGATCACGTAGCCCGGGAGCGCGACGGCAAGGAGCGTCCAGTAGCCGAGCCGTAGCAGGCGAACCTCCCCTTTCGCGAAGGCGAGCGCGCTCGTCGCGGTGAGCAGACCCCCGACGAGGATCATCGCGCCGAGGACGTGCAGGAAGAGCGGGAAGTTCCAGCTCTCGGGTCGAGGCATCGCGAGGATCGCGACGAGACTCATGCGCCCGGCTTCCAGATCATGTCGATGATGATCGTCAGCACGACGAGCGACGTCAGCGTGTGCATGAGCAGCCCGGTCTGGGTCCGGTTGACGGCGAGGAGCTCGGGGCTGGGCCCGGTCCTGCCGGCCGCCTCGAGCTCCTGTGCCAGCACCGGGCCTTGCATGTACGCAGCGCCGGTCCGCCGCCCGAGCTCTGCGCCGACGAGCCAGAGCGCCAGGGCGGCGAGGATCCAGCCGTCCCAGATGTCGTAGCCGCCGTACGAGAACGCGAGCCAGACCCCGAACAGGATCGTGCCGCCCATGCCCGCTCCGACGGTGGCATTCCCGACCTTCGCGATCGGGCCTAGGCGCAGGGTGTCGGCCGGGGTGTCGATGCGGCGGACCGCGACGACGATCACCCAGAAGAGGACGATCCCGGCGACGAGCGTGAACGCGCTGAGAACGTGGAGCGCGAGCACCCAGTCGTCGAAGCTCACACGGGAATCCTACGGCGTACCGCGGCCGCGAAGCAGGCTGATCGCCCGACTCGATCTGTCCGAAAACGGCGAGCGGCAGGAATCGGCACCCGGCATAGCTGGAGTCACGACGGAATCCGAGCGTTCCAAAGGAGGTCGTGATGAAGAAACGATTCGCACAGACCCTGTTCGTTGCCGCATTGCTGGCGGGAGTGGCGTACGCCGGTGGAGGGGGCGCACCCCAGGCACCCGGCGGGGAACTGCGCTACCGAGTGTCCAACCTCCCGCCGCTGGGCGGCACCTCGAGCGTCGGCTACAGCATCAACGACCGAGGCTGGGTGGCGGGCCGCTCCAACCTGGCGGGCAACCAGAGCCGGCACGCGACGCTCTGGCGGAACGGGGTACTCACCGACCTCGGCACGCTGGGCGGCCCAAACAGCGCTGTGCTGTGGCCGGTGAAGAACCTCCAAGGGGTCGTCACGGGAATCGCGCAGAGCAACGAGCCCGACCCACTGAACGAGACCTGGAGCTGCGGGTTCTTCTTCCCGCCCGCCACACGCACCGGCAAGCGGTGCTTCGGGTTCAAGTGGGAGGACGGCGTGATGACGCGGCTGCCCACGCTCGGCGGGACACACGGGTTCGCCACGGGCTCCAACAACCTCGGCCAGACAGTCGGCTGGGCGGAGAACACCGTTCACGACTCGACCTGCGTCCCGCCCCAGCAGCTGCAGTTCCGAGCGGTCGTCTGGGGGCCGGGGGACAACCAGAAGCGGCAGTTGCGCCCGCTCCCCGGAACCGGCGACACGTCCACTGCCGCGACCGCGCTGAACGACTTCGGGCAGGTCGTCGGCATCTCGGGCATCTGCGACCAGGCAGTTGGCCGCTTCAGCGCGATCCACAGCGTCCTCTGGGACCACGGGAGGCCGATCGAGATCGGGGACTTCGGAGGCGTCGCCTGGAACACGCCGATGGCGATCAACCAGCGCGGTGACGTGGTCGGATTCGCGAACGCATCGGAAGCGGACGGAGGAAACCTCAACCCGCGGGCCTTTCTCTGGACCAAGAGCCAGGGCATTCGCAATCTCGGCGCTGTTCCCGGCGACGTCACGAGCCAGGCGACGGGAATCAACGAGTGGCGGCAGGTCGTCGGCCAGTCCTGCGACGCCAATGACAACTGCCGCGGCTTCCTCTGGCAGAACGGCGAGATGACCGACCTCCAGGCCCTCGTGGTCGGCGACTACGACGACGTGATCACGACCGCCAACGACATCGACGACCTGGGCCGGATCACGGGCCAGGCATTCGACCCGGACACGGGTCAGTTCTTCGCGTTCCTCGCGAAGCCGGTCTTCGACTGACCGAAGGGCTGTCGGCCGGAGTGGACGCGCGCGCTCGCTCCGCTCCGGCCCGACCTTCCAGCCGTCACCCGGAGACGCGCTCCCTGATCGGCGCCAGCGGGACGAGCAGCTCGTGGTAGGCCTCGATGAGCGCCAGCACGGCGTCGCGATGGTTCTCGCGCCACTCATCGCTCCCGTAGAACGCAGTGAGCTGCTGGTCGCGCCGCGTGGCTGAAGGGAAGGCCCGCATGAGGAAGTAGCGGTCGTCGTCGTCGAGGGACGGGCCGAAGCCGACGACCTCGATCCCGTGGCGCGCGAGCATCGGCAGGGAGCTCTCCCGGAAGATGCGGTCGAACTCGGCGCCGCCGCCCGGAACGAGCTGGTATGTCCGAAGGTCGAGGACGGGCGCTTCCGCCGGGCTCACGCCGCTCCTCGGGCAACGCGCCGGTGCGTAACCGGAGCCTGGTCGGCGATCCAGAGGTGCGTCGCGGCCAGGGCGCGCCACGGCCGCCAGCCCTCGGCCAAGTCGTCGATCGCCGCGGCCGCAGACGGCGCGTGCCGGGGAAGGGAGCGTCGAAGACCGAGGTCGGTGGTCGGGCATGCGTCCGGCTCGCCGAGCCGGAGCGCGAGGTAGTGGGCGGTCCAGGGGCCGAGGCCGTCGAGGGCCGTGACCGAGGCGATCAGCCGATCGAGGCCGATGCTGCGATCGAGTCGCACGGCGTCCTCTGCGACCGCACCGGCGAAGAGGCCGATTGCGCGCGCACGAGCCGGGGTGAGCCCGAGCCCGTCGAGATCGGCGCCGGCAAGCGTGGTCGCCGACGGAAACGTGTGCGTCAGCCCGAGCGGTTCGAGCCCGGGCACCCGCGTGCCGAGCCGCTGCACGAGCCGGCCGGCGATCGCGTTCGCGTGGGCAAGCGTCACCTGCTGGCCGATGATCGCGCGCACTCCGGTCTCGAACGGATCCCAGGTGCCGGGAGGGCGAAGGCCGGGTCGCGCGTCGAGGAGCGGGCCGATCGTCGGGTCCCGGGAGAGGTGGCTCGCCGGCTCCTCCAGCTCGAAATCGAGGCTCGCGATGCGGCGGGCGCGCTGGACCATGTGCACGAGCTCTTCCCAGTGGGGGAGATGGGCGCGCAGCAGGAGATGGTCGTCGCCGCCGGCGGAGAGCTCGAGCACGCCGGGGTCGCCGCCGACGACGACCGTGCGCCGGTACGTGCCCCCGGAGACCTGCTCGACGCCCGGGATCGCTCGGGCCGCGAAGTAGGCGGCCATCGTTTCCCAGTCGAGGGGGCCGGTGAAGGGGAGGCGCAGCATCAGGCCCCCGTCGGCGA
Source organism: Gaiellaceae bacterium (assembly GCA_035765175.1). GTDB lineage: Bacteria > Actinomycetota > Thermoleophilia > Gaiellales > Gaiellaceae > VAXT01. The sequence goes on along the minus strand of DASTYD010000046.1, from coordinate 6,875 downwards.
CCAGGCGGTCGACTTTCCGGCGCCGGGCGCGAAGCTCCCGCGGCGACTCCCGAAAGACCTCGCGACACGCGCGGTTGAACTGGCGCAGGCTGCCGAAGCCTGCGGCGTAGGCGATCTCGGTGATCGTGAGGTCGGTGTCGTCGAGCAGGCGTCGGGCGAAGTGCGCGCGGGCCGAGCGAGCCAGCCCGTCAGGAGTCACGCCGACATGCGTCTTGAACAGGCGTCGCAGGTGCCTCGCCGAGACACCGAGCCGTTTGCCGAGATCGGCTTCGCTCCCGTCATCCAGAGCGCCGTCGAGGATCAAGCTGATCGCCCGGCACACGAGCTCCGGGGCGGTCCAGCTGTAGGACTGCGGCCACCGGTAGGGACGGCAGCGATGGCAGGCCCGGTAGCCGTCGGCCTCGGCTGCGGCGGCGAACGGGAAGGCTCGCACGTTCTCTGCGCTGGGCCGCGCCGTGCACCCGGGCCGGCAGTAGATGCCCGTCGTGACGACCGCCGAAAAGCCCGCCATGCGCCAGGTATACCGTGTTCGCGAGCGCGAAACCGGACGGATTCGGACAGACGCCTGCTTGTCCGAATCTGGCGAGACGGCGCGCGGCCGCGCGCGCATTCTTCGGCCATGGACGGTGATCTCGTCGCGTCGCAGCTCAGCGTGACGAGCGTCACGCGTTCGATGAGTTCCAGCGGCTGAGGCCGTCTATAACAGGAGCGCCACGACGAAAAGGAGGACCATGCAGAAGATCACTCCATGCCTGTGGTTCGACACTGAAGGTGAGGAGGCGGCGCAGTTCTACACGTCCGTTTTCCCGAACTCGCGGATCGTCGAGATCACGCGTTACGGCTCGGCCGGGCCCCGGCCCGAGGGATCGGTCATGACCGTGCAGTTCGAGTTGGACGGCCAGCAGTTCGTCGCCCTGAACGGCGGGCCCGACTTCAAGTTCAACGAGGCGATTTCGCTGGAGGTCAGCTGCGAGTCTCAGGACGAGGTCGACTCCTTCTGGAGCGCGCTCACCGCGGACGGCGGTGAGGAAGGGCCGTGCGGCTGGCTCAAGGACAAGTACGGCGTCTCCTGGCAGATCGTGCCGAACGTCCTCTATGAACTGATCAAGGATCCCGACCAGGAGAGGTCGCAACGGGCCATGGCCGCGATGCTCCAGATGAAGAAGATCGAGATCGACGAGCTCGAAAAGGCGGCCGCGGGGGCATAGCCCTTCGTATGAACGGCCTGTTCGTCCCGGGCTGGGGCGCGACCCCCGGCCTGTACAAGCCGGCCCTACCGGAGGGGTGGGTGGCTCTCGCGCTTCCGTCCTTCCGGAGCACGGGCGGCGACTTCGGGGCGTACCGCCGCTGGCTCGCGGACGAGATTGCCCGGCGACCGACGCCCGTCGTGCTCGCCGGGCACTCGATGGGAGGGACGCTCGCGCTCCTCGCGGCCGCCGAGCAGCCGGAGCTCGTGGAGCAGGTGATCATGCTGTCGCCGGCGGGGCTTCCGCTCACGAAGCCGATGCAGGCGAGCGCGAGGACCTTCTCCCGCCAGGTTCTTCGCGGGTGCTATCCGCCCGGCGAGCTCGGCCGGATGGTCATGGCCGCCCTTGCCGCGCCTCGGTCGGCGCTGAGGCTCGCCCGAACAGTCCATGCTCTCAACCTCGAGCCCGAGATCGGGCGGATCCGCGCGAGCGGCGTGCGATGCACGATCGTCGCGTGCACGGGTGACGAGCTGACCACTTCTGCGCACTGCCGAGCGCTTGCGGCGGCGCTCCACGCCGACTACCGCGAGCTCGACGCGGCCGAAGGCCACATCTGGCCGGTCACGCAGCCGGAGCTGGTCGCACGAGAGCTCCGGGCTGCGACCATGTCGCTGTCTTGAGGAAGCGCAAGGGCTGGCGGTACTACGTCTCCGTTCCCGAGCGGACGGTGCGGGCGGGAGCCGCAGGGCTGGGAGGGACGCTCCACGAGAGCCTCCAGCTGACGCTCCCGCGCTTCGTCCGCCGCTCGCGTCTCTACGAGGTCACTGCGAAGAACCTCCTGCGCGTGATGATCGAGCTCGTCGGCGGAGTTGAAGGGTCGCCGACCGCGGAGGCCGAGGCGAGCGCAGGCGAGATCGCGAAGCGCAAGGCTGCGGGCAACGTCGTCGAGCTGGGCTCGATCGCTGCGTTCGGGTTCTCGCCGCTTTGGCTGCTCGCCGCCGCGTCAGACTTGACCCACGGCTCCCGGGTCTACCTGAAGACGCTCGAGGAGGAGCTCAAGTCGGCCGGCGTCATCTCTGAAGACGTCGACGCCGCCTCGGTCGACGAACTGCTCGAGGTGATCGAGCGCACCTCCGGCGGGACGGCGGAGCTCGTCGACATCCCCCCGCTCGAGCTCAAGGGGCTTCGAGCGTCGCTCTCCGAATTGCGTTCCCATGCGGACTCGCTTCCCTCACCAGCGGAACTGGCTGCCCTGCTGGCAATGCTGCGGCGCACCGCGGCCGCCGAGGATCGCTCACTGCTCGAAATCTCGGCTGGGGTCGGCCTCGCCTTCCTGACCTCGGCGCGGAAGGTCTCGGGGGAACACGTGGTCGCGCCGTACCGCGAGGACTGGAAGCCGCTCACGGACGAAGGTCTCGCCGCCTATGCGCGTCGCGTGGGGCGGCCGTACCGCAGTGCGATCTCGAGACATGTCGACGCGGGCGAGGCCTCGCGTACGGAGCGGCTGCTCGTCAAGTTCGAAGACTGGCGGGGTCGTGCCCGCGACTCAAGGTCGCGAGCCGCAGCGCGTGTGCGACGAGGACGCGGCCGGTAATCGGCGCAGGAATTGCCTCTTAGAGCGGGGACAGGACGGGCGAGGGCCTGCCGGGATTGGCGCCGCGCCGTCGAATAGCGGCCCGTGGGAGCAAGACGACCCCGGCTGCTACCGCTTGCGCTACTGGCCGCGACGGTGCTCGTAATCGCCCCCGAGGCGGGCGCCGCCACGGGCGACGAGGCCGCGCTCGCGCAGAAGTACGGCCCCGTCGTGCGGCTCGTCGAGCAGAAGGAGGAGTGCGGGCCGGGAGAGCCGTTCATCCCGCTCGACGTCGATTTACTCTTCGGCCAGCCGACCGTCTCTCTGCGCGGGCCGTGGAACGCGACCGACCTGGTCGAGATCGGCCCGAGCGCGAAGGACCTCGTCAACCGCTTCGAGTACCACCTCGACTTCCCGGGCAGCGCGCTCAGCCCGGGCTGCGACTACGAGCGCTGGCAGAACCGCCTCGCCCCGGGCGGCGGCTCGCCGACCGTCTACGCGCACGTGGCGACGGATCCTGCGCATCCGGGCAAGCTCGCGCTCCAGTACTGGTTCTTCTACGTCTTCAACGACTTCAACAACAAGCACGAAGGCGACTGGGAGATGATCCAGCTCGACTTCGACGCGGCCGATGCCGCCGAGGCCCTGGACACTGAGCCGACCAGGGTCGGATACAGCTCCCACGAGGGCGCCGAACGCGCCGACTGGAGCGACGAGAAGCTCCAGCTCGTCGACGGGACGCACCCGGTCGTCTATCCCGCGGCCGGAAGCCACGCCAACAAGTACGGCGACGCCCTCTACCTCGGCAGCTCGGCGGAGGCGGGCGTGGGTTGCGACGACACGCGCGGGCCGCACGACGAGCTCCGTCCGGTCGTGAAGACGATCCCGAGCGACGCCGAGGAGGCTGCGACTGCGTTTCCATGGGCCTCGTTCGAAGGGCGCTGGGGCGAGCTCCAGCGGGCGTTCTACAACGGCCCGACCGGGCCCAACCTGAAGACGCAGTGGACCGCGCCGATCACCTGGTCGGAGGAGTGGCGCTCGCGGAGCTACGCGGTTCCGACCGGCGGGATCTTCGGGACCTCCGCCACCGACTTCTTCTGCGGCGCGGTCGAGCGCGGCTCGGCGGGCCTGACGGCGCTCCTGCGAGACCCCGGGGCGACCCTGCTGACGATCGGGATCCTGCTGGCGCTGCTCGTCTGGCTCGCGACGCGTACGCAGTGGCGCCCGGCAGCTCCGCTCCGGCTGGCGCATCGGCGCCGGTGGGGCCAGCTCCTGACCGCCGCCGGCCGGATGTACGCGAGGCGAGCTCGGCTCTTCATCGGAATCGGCGTCGTGTTCATTCCGCTCGGGATCGCGATCTCGGCGCTCCAGGCCCTGGTGCTCGGCGGCTTCGGCCTGCTGGGGGTCGACACGTCGGGCGAGGGCGCGGGCGCTCTCGCCCTGCTCGTCGTCATGGTGGGCACGACGCTCGCGCTGCTGGGCTTCGGGCTCGTGCAGGCGGCGACGGCCTGCGCACTCGTCGAAGTCGACACGGGGAAGGAGATCGGGCCCGTCGACGCCTACCGCCTCGCTTCCCGTCGCTTCCGTCCGCTGCTCCGCGGCCTGCTGATCGCGGTCGGCGTCTGGGTTCTTCTGTCGACGACGGGTGTGCTGATCCCGGTCGCGCTCTGGCTCGCGGTGCGCTGGGCGCTGCTCGCCCAGGTCGTCGAGCTCGAGGGGAGCTCTGGGGTTGCGGCTCTGCACCGGAGTGCGACGCTCGTCCACGGCCGCTGGCTCCGTGTCGCCTCGCTCGTCGGGGTCGGCCTCGTGCTAGCGCTTGCGCTCGGCCCGCTCGTGGGCGCGCTCCTCATCCTCCTCACCGATGCGCCGCTCGGGCTGCTGAACGTGGTCTCCGGAATCGTGTACGCCCTCGCAATGCCCTTCGTCGCGATCGCGACCACGTACGTCTACTTCGACGCGAGGGTGCGCGCCGAGCTTGAGCCGAAGGAGGCGCCCGCGGACCTTCCGGCCGAGATCGAGCTCGCCCGGCCGTCGTAGGTACCAGGTTACGACTTTGACGTTGGGCGAGTGTGGTTTACGATCGCACGATGCTGGGCCGTGTCACCCTGCTCCTCGGAGTCGCAGCCGGGCTCCTTCTCGCCTCGGCGCCTCCAGCATCCGCCGTACAGCCGTACCTGTTGAACTTCAACAACGTGGACTTCAGCTCCGGCACGACAGAGGGACTCGTCGACTCGGGCGGCACACTCACGCTCGCCGACGGCGTGCTCCCGACCTTCGACTACGTCGACCCGCATGCCGCAGTGCCGGTCCTCGGCGAAGAGGTCGACGGCTCGGGGACCTACGTCTACGGCACCTGGACGTCGCCGGTCTACGACATGGACTTCCCGTTCACGGAGGTCATCTCGTCCTGGAACGCGAACACGTCGCCGGGAACCTGGATCCAGTCCGAGGTGAAGCCGAAGCTCGACAACGGCCGGTGGGCGAAGTGGTACATCCTCGGCCGCTGGACGTACGACGACTCCGACTTCCATCGCACGTCCGTGGGCGGGCAGGGAGACGCGGACGGTTTCGTCGCGGTCGACACGCTGTTCACGAAGGACCATCCGGGGGTCGCCTACCAGTTGCGCCTGACGATCTTCCGGCGCGAGGGCCTACCCGCCGCGCTGGCCCCCGTCTCGGTCTCGCGGTACAACGCCGTCGTCTCGAACCTGCGAAACCAGAGGAGCACCTTCCCGAGCGCGACGACGATGAACGGCGAGACGATCGATCTCGAGCTGCCGAGCTACTCGCAGGAGATCCACCACGGCCACTATCCCGAGTTCGACAACGGCGGTGAGGCGTGGTGCAGTCCGACGTCGACCGCGATGGTCGTTCAGTACTGGGAGAACGAGACCGGCACGTCGTACGCACCGACCGACGACGAGACATCCTGGGTCGACCCGCCGGTCGATCCGGACGTCGACTACACAGCGCGGTTCGTGTACGACTACCGCTACCAGGGCGCCGGGAACTGGCCGTTCAACACGGCCTACGCCGCCGAGCGCGGTCTCGTCGGGGACGTGACGATGCTTCACAACCTCCGGGAAGCGGAGCCGTTCATCAGGGCGGGCGTCCCGCTCGTCGCCTCCGTGGCCTGGTCGTCGAACAAGCTCGACACCGCGATCAAGAGCACGAACGGCCACCTGATGGTGATCGGCGGCTTCATGGGCGACGGTCGCGTCATCGCCTACGACCCCGCCTCGGACACGAACGCCCTCGTCCGGCATGTCTACGACCGCGAGCAGTTCGAGCGGGCGTGGATCCCGGCCTCGGGCGGCGTTGTCTACGTGATTCGGCCGGCCAGCTGGCAGACGCAGCTGATCGACGCGCTGCTCGTCGCGCACAACTCGTAGACCGAGACCCTCTCGCAAACCGAAAGCTCGTTCCCCGCGTCTAATTGGTATGGGGAGTCGGGCGGTCACCTGTTTCGCGTTCGCCCTGCTCGGCGGGCTACGCGGTCGAGTTCGAGACCTCGTCGCCAAGACGTGTGCGCGTCACCCTCCTAGGTCAACCCTGGACGCTCACAAGTTGTTTGCTGCGGCGAGCTTTGTGTCACGCATGAGGCTCACGTTCCCGCCGATGCGGTCGCGGGTCGGTCGCGGCGGGCGGCCTGCTCGACTTCCCGTCCTGGCTCGGGTGACTGCCGGGCCGCTCGCGTCGGGCTAGACCCCGAGCTCGGCGACCCGCTGCTCGAGGAAGCGCCGCTCGGCGTCCGAGTGGACGAGCCCGAGTGCGCGGTCGTACGCGGCGCGGGCCTCGTCGTTTCGGTCGAGCCGGCGCAGGAGCTCGGCGCGCGTCGCGTGGAAGTAGTGGTAGCCCTCGAGCTCGAGACCCTCGACGAGCGCGAGGGCGGCTTCGACGTCTCCGGCCTCGGCGACCGCCGCAGCCCGGTTGAGCTCGACGACCCGTGACCCGGTCAGGCGTGCCAGCTCGCCGTAGAGGGCCGCGATCTGGGGCCAGTCCTGTGGGTCGTCGACGTGGAGCGCCGCGATCGCCGCCTGCAGGGCGTAGGGACCGCTGCCGCCCAACGCGAGCGCGCGCTCCAGAACGGACGTTCCTTCGGCGATCTGGTCGGC
>DASTYD010000045.1:0-27906 GCA_035765175.1 Gaiellaceae bacterium | reverse complement strand
CAGCGGACCGGGGGGAGGGGGTTTGGGGGAACCGGCAGGTTCCCCCAAGGCAACTCAGCCGTGCCGGAAGCTAGGCTGAGTTGAGATGGCGCAGGACCTCGAAGCGGCCCCGCGAGTGAGCGTGACGATGTTCGGCGACCGGTTGGCGGAAGCGGTCGAGCGGAAACGGAGCCAGGTGCTGGTCGGGCTCGATCCCGTGACCGAGCTCCTCCCGCTCGAGCTCGCGGGCGAGGCCCAGCTCGGGCGCGCAGAAGCCGCGGACGCCTGCGAGCGCTTCTGCCGCGGCGTGATCGACGCGGTGGCCCAGTACGCCGTGGGGGTCAAGCCCCAGCTTGCGTTCTTCGAGGCGCTGGGAGCGGACGGCATGCGGGCGTTCGAGAACGTCTGCTCCTACGCCCGCACCGCGGGGCTGATCGTCGTCGCGGACGCGAAGCGCGGCGACATCGGGTCGACCGCGCGCGCCTATGCGTCCGCATATCTGGCAACACGTGAAGACGGAGCGCCGCTGGCCGACGCGATGACGGTCAACCCGTATCTCGGCAGCGACTCGCTCGAGCCGTTCCTGGCGGCCTGTCGCCGGGAGGGCGCGGGCATCTTCTGTCTGGTCAAGACGTCGAACGAGGGCGCGGCCGACATCCAGGATTTCGCGCTCTCCGACGGCCGTCCGCTCTGGCAGCACGTGGCCCGGCTCGTGGCGGAGTGGGGCGAGGACCTCGTCGGTGACCGCGGCCTGTCGAGCGTCGGCGCCGTGGTCGGCGCCACGTACCCACGGGCGGTCGGCGAGGCGAGGCGGCTCCTGCCGCGTGCCGTTCTGCTCCTACCGGGGATCGGCGCCCAGGGGGCCGGGCCGGCCGACGTCGCGCGCGCATTCACGAGTGGGCCGGCGAGCGCGCTCGTCGCCGCGTCGCGCTCGATTCTCTACGCCTTCCGGGAGTCCGACGACGACTGGCGCTCTGCTGTCGCGGCCGAGGCGGCGCGGCTGAAGAGCGAGGTCTGGACGGCCTCCGGCTGGTGAGAGTCGACTGGCGGGCCGAGGCGAGGCGCTACGCGCTGCCGGTCGTGTTCCTGCTGCTCGTGACGGCCGGGGTCCTCATCGTCCGCGGCGGGCTCTAGCTAGGCTGGGCGTCGTGAAGCTGAGGCTGCTCGTCCTTGCGGCCGCGCTCGCCCTCGTCCCCCCGGCTCTCGCGGCAGGACCCCGCGTCGACGCGCGCGCGTACCTCGTCGAAGACGGGCGGACCGGCGAAGTGCTGCTCGCACAGAACGACACCCGGCAGGTGCCGATCGCCAGCCTGACCAAGCTGATGACCGTGCTCCTCACTCTCGAGCGAACGCAGCTGACGGACGTGGTGACCGTCACGCCGCACGCGGCGACGGTCGGCGAGTCGAGCGTGAACCTCCAGCCCGGTGAGCGCTTGACAGTCCGCGATCTCGTCGAGGCCGCCCTCATCCAGAGCGCGAACGACGCGGCGTGGGCGCTCGCCGAGCACGTGGGTCGCGGAGACGCGAACCGCTTCGTCGCGCTGATGAACCGACGGGCGCGGCAGCTCGGCCTGACGGACACGAACTTCGTGCGCCCGGACGGCCTCGACGCCGCCGGACACGTGTCCAGCGCGCGCGACGTCACGAAGCTCGCGCGCATCCTCATGCAGAAGCGCGCCGTGCGCCAGATCGTGGCGATGCGCGACGCGACCATCGAGGGCGGCCGCCGGCTGCACACCTGGAACGACCTGCTCGGGAACTTCCCGGGGGTGATCGGCGTGAAGACCGGCCACACGACGGCGGCGGGCTGGTCGGAGGTGGCCGCTGTGCGCGGTCCGGGCGTGACCGTCTACGCGACCGTGATCGGCAGCCCGGCCCGTTCGGTCCGGAACGGCGACCTCGTCGAGCTGATGAAGTGGGGCCTCGCCCAGTTCCGGGTGGCTCCGGTCATCTCCGCGGGTCGGGTCTACGCCCGCGCCGAGACGCCGTACGACCGCGAGCAGGTCGCGCTCGTGGCCCAGCGCCCGGTTCGGCGTGCCGTCCTCGTGACGCGGCCGCTCGTCGAGCGCGTCGTCGCGCCCCGCGGCGTCGAGCTGCCGGTGCGCAAGGGCGAGCGGCTCGGCGAGGTTCGGGTCTACGACCGCGGCCGGCTCGTCGGACGCTCTCCGCTCGTGGCAGCCCGCTCGGTCGAGGAGCCGAATGCCGTCGAGCGCGCGGGCTGGTACGCGGGCCAGGCGGCGCACAACATGTGGAGCTGGGTCTCGTGATTGTCACGGTCACCCTCAATGCTGCTCTCGACCGGACGCTGACCGTCCCGAACTTTCAGCGCGGCCAGCGTCACCGCGCCAGCGGCGGACTGACGATCGCCGGCGGCAAGGGCATCAACATCGCCCGCGCGCTGAAGCGGCTCGACGTGCCGGTCGTCGCGACGGGGCTCGCCGGAGGTCTCACGGGCACGCGGATCGTGGAGGAGCTGACCGCGGAGGCGATCCTCAACGATTTCGTGCGCATCGCGGACGAGTCGCGGACGTCGACCGCGGTCGTCGACCCGACGGCCACGTCCTACACGGAGATCAACGAGTGGGGCCCGCACGTCGAGGACGAGGAGCTGGAGATGCTGCTCGAGAAGCTCCGCTACCTGACGACCGGCGCCGAGACCGTCGTCTTCGCCGGGTCGCTACCGCGGGGCGTCGACGACGGCTTCTACGGGGAGACGATCCGCGACCTGAACCGCCGCGGCGTGAAGACCGTCCTCGACTCGGAAGGCGAGCCGCTCCGCCTCGGCACGAGCGCCGAGCCGTTCCTGGTGTCGCCGAATCAGCGGGAGGCGGAGGCTCTCGTCGGCCAGGAGTTCCACGAGGGGCAGGACTTCATCGTCGCGCTCGACTCGATCGCCGAGCTCGGTGCACGCAACGTCCTCATCACGCAGGAGTCGGGCTGCTTCGCACTGTTCCGGGAGGACCGTGAAGTGAAGCTGTACCGCGCCGTCTCGCCGCAGGTCGAGCCGGTCTCGACGGTCGGCTCGGGCGACGCCTTGCTCGCAGCGTTCCTCGCTGCGCGCCACGCCGAGAAGCCGATCGACGAGGCGCTACGCTCGGCGGTCGGCGCCGGCGCGGCGTCGACCATGGAGGTCGGCGCGGGACGCTTCGACCCGCGCGAGGCGAGCCGGCTCGCAGGTGGTGTCGAGGTCACCGAGCTGGAGCCGGTCGTCTCGTGAGGCTGATACGATCGACTGCCACTTGAGAGGCGAAGCGACAGGCGTTCTTTCCGGCCCAGGCGACCAGACGGCGCCTGGGCTTCTTGCATTAAGGGGGCAGACTTGGACGTAGAGATTGGCCGCGGCAAGAAGGCTCGCCAGGCTTACGGCTTCGACGACATCGCGATCGTCCCGAGCCGGCGGACGCGTGATCCGCAGGACGTCGACATCGGCTGGAAGCTCGGCCCGCACCTGCTCGAGCTCCCGCTGATCGCCTCGGCGATGGACGGCGTCGTCTCTCCGGCGACGGCGATCGCGCTCGGCAAGCTCGGCGGTCTCGGCGTCCTCAACCTCGAGGGCATCTACACGCGCTACGAGAACCCCGACGCAGAGCTCGAGCGGATCGCGAAGCTGCCCAAGGACCGCGCGACGCGCGGCCTCCAGGAGATCTACGCCCGGGCGGTCGAGCCGAGGCTGATCGCCGAGCGGATCGAGGAGATCAAGCGCTCAGGCGTCCTCGCCGCCGGCTCGCTGACGCCGCAGAGAGTGCGCGAGCACTACGAGCTCGCCCTTCAGGCGGGCCTTGACATCCTCGTCATCCAAGGCACCGTCGTCTCGGCCGAGCACGTGTCTTCGAACGGCCAGGCGCTGAACCTGAAGGAGTTCATCTCGGAGCTGCCGATCCCGACGCTCGTCGGCGGCTGCGCCTCGTACCAGACGGCGCTCCACCTCATGCGCACCGGCGCGGAGGGAGTGCTCGTCGGCGTCGGCCCGGGCCATGCCTGCACGACACGCGGCGTCCTCGGCGTCGGCGTTCCGCAGGCAACTGCGATTTCCGACGCGGCGGCTGCTCGGGTGCAGCACCTGCTCGAGACCGGCAAGTACGTGAACGTGATCGCCGACGGCGGCATGCGGACGGGCGGTGACATCTCGAAGGCGATCGCCTGCGGCGCCGACGCGGTCATGGTCGGGTCGCCGCTCGCGCGCGCGAAGGAGGCGCCGGGCCGCGGCTACCACTGGGGGATGGCGACGTTCCACCCGACGCTGCCTCGCGGCGCGCGCGTTCAGACCGAGCAGGTCGCCTCGCTCGAGGAGATCGTCGTCGGGCCCGCGCGTGAGAACGACGGGACGCTGAACCTGATGGGCGCGCTCAGGACGTCGATGGCGACCTGCGGCTACGAATCGATCCACGACTTCCAGAAGGCGGAGATCATGCTCGCGCCGTCGATCAAGACCGAGGGCAAGGTGCTCCAGCAGTCTCAGAAAGTGGGGATGGGTTGAGCAACGTCGTTCCGCTGCCAGCGCCTGAGCCGGCCGCCGAAGAGCGGCCGGTGCTCGTTCTGGACTGCGGAGGGCAGTACTCGCAGCTGATCGCGCGGCGGGTGCGGGAGTGCCGCGTCTACTCGGAGCTCGTCCCGCACGGCATCTCGCCCGAAGAGCTAGCGGCGCGAAATCCGCTGGCGCTCGTGCTCTCCGGCGGACCGGCGTCGGTGTACGCGGAGGGCGCGCCGAAGGTCGATCCGCGCATCTTCGGGCTCGGGATTCCGACCCTGGGCATCTGTTACGGGATGCAGCTGATGGCGCAGGAGCTGGGCGGGCGGGTCGAGCGGACCGGCGTCTCGGAGTTCGGCAAGACCGAGTTCAGGGCCGAAGCGGGTGAGCTCTTCGTCAATCTGCCGGCCGAGCAGATCGGCTGGATGAGCCACCGCGACTCCGTGACCGCGCCGCCCGAGGGGGCGCACGTCGTCGCGTCATCTCAGTCGACCCCGATCGCGGCGTTCGAGGATCCGGAGCGGCGGCTCTACGGCGTTCAGTTCCATCCCGAGGTCGTCCACACGCCGTACGGGAACGACCTGCTGAAGAACTTCCTGTACTCGGTGGCCGACGCGCCTGCCACATGGACGGCGGCCGCGGTGATCGAGGAGCAGGTGGAACGGATCCGCGCCCAGGTGAGGAACGAGCGCGTGCTGTGCGCGCTCTCGGGCGGCGTCGACTCCGCGGTCGCTGCACTCCTCGTCTACAAAGCGGTCGGCGACCAGCTGACCTGCGTCTTCGTCGACCACGGCCTGCTGCGGAAAGACGAGGCCGCGCAGGTGGTCGAGACGTTCCGCAACCACTTCCACGTCCCGCTTGTGCACGTCGAAGCAGAGGAACGGTTCCTCTCCCGGCTGGCGGGCGTGAGCGACCCAGAGGACAAGCGCCGCGCGATCGGCGAAGAGTTCATTCGCGTCTTCGAGGAAGAGTCCGAGAAACTCGGCCAGATCCGTTACCTCGTCCAGGGCACGCTCTACTCGGACGTGATCGAGTCCGGCGGCGACGAGAGCGTGGCGGCGACGATCAAGTCGCACCACAACGTCGGCGGCCTGCCCGAGGACATCGACTTCGAGCTCGTCGAGCCGCTGCGGCTGCTCTTCAAAGACGAGGTGCGGCGCGTGGGGGAGGAGCTGGGCCTGCCGGAGCGCATGGTCTGGCGCCAGCCGTTCCCGGGGCCCGGGCTCGCGATTCGGATCATCGGCGACGTGACCGAGGAACGGCTCGAGATCCTGCGCGAGGCGGACGCGATCCTGCAGGAGGAGGTACGGCGTGCCGGGCTCTATCGGGACCTCTGGCAGAGCTTCGCGGTGCTGCCGGCGATCCGCTCGGTCGGCGTGCAAGGCGACGAGCGGACGTACGCGTATCCGATCGTGATCCGCGCCGTGACGTCGGAGGACGCGATGACCGCCGACTGGGCGCGGCTTCCCTACGACCTGCTCGAGACGATCTCGAGCCGGATCATCAACGAGATCCCGGCGGTCAACCGGGTCGCGCTCGACATCTCGTCGAAACCGCCTTCGACCATCGAGTGGGAGTAAGTCCCGGCCCGGCGGGGCATACCCCGCCTCGAACGATGGTCTACAAGCTCGTCGGAATGTGGGCCGTGCGCCGTGCCTACCGGCTGCTGACCGCGGACGATCCGCGCCCGCTGCCGCAGCGGCTTGGCCGCGAGGCGAGGCGGATCCTCCTCGGCGCCGCCCTGACGCTCGGGCTACTCGTTCTCGGCGTGATCCTGCTCGTCGGCTTGCTCATCGCTGCAGCCACTTGACCTTGACGGGCTCAGACCGCGCGAATAAAGCGTGACGATCGTCTCAGTCGACGTCCCGACGGGACGGTCATGGACGCCGGCCCTTGCTGACGACGAGGTTGACCTTGCTGAGGTTCGGCAAGGTCGCTCCCGCCTTCGGGCTCTGGGCGATGACGCGGTTCTTAGCCTTCTTCGAGGCCCGCCGCTTCACCCTGCCGACGCTGCAATGCGCCTTGGTGATCGACGACTTGGCGACACCAAGCTTCTTACCCAGGAGGTTAGGGACGCGACACGATGGGGCGGCCAGGTAGCGGGCGAGGGCGAAGTCTCCAGATGAGTAACCCCCGGCGACGATCTTGCCATCGGGTTGAAGCGCGAGCCCACGCCCCTCGTCAGTTGTGCTCGCGCCGAAGTCCGTCGTAACCGCCCCGCCGCCGAAGCTCTTATCGATCTTGCCCGAGGCTTCGAAGCGAGCGACCGCGAAGGAGTAGTCCAAGGACCCGTCGCTCGGTCTCGTAACTCCAGCAGCGACGAGCTTCCCATCCGGCTGGCGCGCGAGGGCTTCCGCCCACGCGACCTTCGTGCCGAACCCCTGACTCGCGATGCCTCCGGTGCCGAACGTCGTATCGAGGTTGCCGTCAACGGTGTATCGGACGAGCGCGAATTTCAGGTCTGCGTACCCAGCGACGACGATTCGTCCGTCAGGTTGCACGACAACCCCGTAGGCGCTGCTGTCGCTCGAAGCGGTGACGACCGTGCCGTCGCCGCCGAAGCTCCCGTCGAGGCTCCCGTCGGGGTTGTAGCGTGCGACGTCGATCACGGCCGGGCCTGGGGCTGTGGGGTTGTACGCGTATCCGGCGGCAACGATCTTGCCGTCTCGCGTTAGCGCGAGGCCCCACCCCCGATCTGTCCAACCCGGGTCGAAGCTGGTCGAAACCTTCCCGTCGCCACCGAAGCTCGTGTCGAGACTGCCGTTTGAGTTGTAGCGAGCAAGAGCAAAGTCGTACGGGTTCGTCGTAACCGGGCCGAACGGCCTGGTGGAACCCAGAACGACGATCCGGCCGTCGGGCTGAATCGCAGTCGCGAACACCAACTCGTGCGTCAAGTTGAAGTCGGTCACCACCTTCCCGCCGATGCCGAACGACGCATCGAGGCTGCCGTCAACGTTGTAGCGAGCGAGCGCGAAATCGCTTCCGGTTGACGCGGCGCCCGTCCCAGCGAGGCCGGCCACGACAATCTTGCCGTCGCTCTGGAGGGCGACGGCGAAGGCGCGATTCTCGATGCGGCCGAAGTCGGTGATGACCTTGCCTCCTGCTCCGAAACTTGGGTCGAGCGATCCGTTGCGTTCGTAGCGCACAACTGCGAAGTGGGTCGTGAAACCGTCCTGTGTTTGGCCTACGGCCACGATCTTCCCGTCTCTTTGGACCGCGAGATCTTCCATCGCGTCGCTGTGGCCGAGGTCAGTGAGGGCCTTGCCGTCCCCGTCGAACGTGGCATCGAGATCGCCGGGCTTGGGCGACGCGGCAGAGACTTGGCCTGCTCCCGGTGAAGCCGCCGGCCCGCTCAGCGTCAGTGAGAGCGCGGCGCTCAGCGCGACGAGAGCGACAATCGCGAGCTTGCGGGCCATGACGGCCCCCCTTTCGCCGCAGGCTCAAAAAAGTGACAGGCAGGCTCGCAATCAGAGCACGCGGCCGCATCCGGGAGGACGCGGATGCGGCTTCACTGTTTCCACGGATGTGCTGGTTTGCGCGTTGGCCGCCCGCGGCGCTCGGTAGTTCCCGCCAGCTGTTCCGGGCGGTGGCCCCGATGCCGAACGTCACCTTGTGGGCGAGGCTCTGACATCCGAGCCCGACTCGCTGAACGGAGTGGGTGACGTGGCCGGCCCGCCGTGGACAAAGCGCGAGCCTTTCCTAACGGGGTCTGACCCCGTGAAGCGTTACCGGGTCTGACCCTGTGCAGCGGTGTAGCGCGGGTAGCGGGCCCGGACTTCGTCGACGTAGACGGCCAGGCGGTCGGCGAGGGCTGCGTCCTCGATCTCGAGGACGTTCTCGGCGTTCTGCTCGCCGGAGCGGGAGAGGTTGTAGCTCCCCGTGAACACGACGTCGTCGACGACGGTCAGCTTCGCGTGCATGAAGTCGTGGACGGAGCCGGCGCCATATGGAGTCGACGGCTTCGCGGAGAACGGCGCCTCCAGCGCGCGTTCGAGGAGCGGCAGCTTCCACGCCGCGTTCCCGTCCTTCCGCCACTGGTAGATCACGCCCTCGATCTGCGGTCGGTCGAGGCAGCCCGCCATGTCGAGGTCGTCGGAGACGCGCTCGCAGAGCGCCGACAGGACCGGCGCCACGGTCAGCACGGGCGAGCAGATCCGTACGCGACGCTTCGCGCGCCGGATGCGTTTTGCGATCCGCCGCGACAGCGCCTCCCCGAAGCCGGGAGTGAACCAGGCCCGCACCTGCACGTCGCCGACGCGCGCCGGATCTGGGTCGACGAAGCCGCTCTGTTCGACGTCGGTCTTCGACCAGAGCTCGTCGAAGTTCGCGGCGAAAGCCGTCGCCAACGTGGGCGACTCGAGCGTCACGATCACGTTCTCCTGGCGCGACCAGGAATCGTCGGTCCAGTTCGTCGAGCCGGTCCAGATGCCGCTTCCATCCCGCACTGCGTACTTGTGGTGCATGAGGTCGGGGACGCCGGCAACGGGCTTGTGCGGAACCCCCAGCGACGAGATCAACTCGACGTCGGGCTCTGGCGGAGGTGGCACCGGAATCGGATTGCGGTGACCGACGTCATAGATCATCCGAACGGCCACGCCGCGCTTCGCCGCGTCCTTGATCGCACCGCCGACGATCTCCGCGGTTTCGGGCGCGAGATGGAAGTCGTACTGGGCGATGTCGAGCGTCCGATTCGCTGCTCCCAGGAACTCGGCCACGGCGTGAGCGATCTCGGCAGGCTGCTGTCCGCCGTCCGTGAGCGTGCGAACGGTGAGGAGCTCGGATGCCGTTGGCGCGGCCGTCATCGTGGGAAGCCTACGAGTCGCGGGTCCGCCGCCCTCGAAACGGGCAGGCGGACCCGGACCTCCGTAGTTACGGCGTCGTGGACGCGGCCGGTGCGCAGATGACGTAGACGGTCATGTTCTGCGTCACGCCTGGTGCCGAGAAGCCCGTCGCTTCCCAGCCGGTCCTTCCAACCGGATTCGTGTCGCCGATGAAGCCGTTGTTCGGATCAGCCATCTTGGCCCCGCCGCCGGTGGCGAACAGGCCCGACGGGCAAGTCGCCGTTCCGCGGGTCGCGGTCGCGGTGCCGCCGGGAACGGATACGGCGGCCGACTGGTAATCGAACCTCGCCACAGCGGCGCTGTCGGCGCTGTCGGCGCTGTCGGCGTTGAGCGCCGCGGGCACGATGGTGAGCGTCGACTCGCGGATCTGAGTCCCGGTAAGCGTGTTCTTCTTCACCTTCGCGCCGGTCACGGCTGCGCGCTTGAGTTGCACAGTGCCCACGCTGTTGGCTGGAAGCCTGACCGCGGCATAGCTCGTTCCGGCGAGCGCGACCGTCAGCGCGAGACATGCCACGACCATCGCCGGCGACGGGACGCGGCGTGAAAGCGTTCGAACGACCCCTTTGATCCTCATTCGTCCTCCTGAAGGATGGTCTCGAGTGGTCCGGTCGCTTACCAGGTACCCACCGACCCCCCCGGAACAAACGGGCGGTGACGCCTAGCGAATCGCCACGAGGGCGCCGACCTGCCTCCAGCGGCCCGCGTGGAAGCGAAGCATCCGTGTGCGCTCGACCGGGTAGTAGTCGTCCGGCCCCGTCCGCACGGCGATGCCCTTCGCGAAGAACGGGTTCGCGCGCTCGTTCAGGTGCGTGGCGGCGCGCAGCAGGCTCGCCCGGGTCGGCTGCGCTCCCGCGCGGCGCAACGCGTCGACCATCGTGAAGGCGACCGCCATCCCGTAGAGGTGGGCGACCTCCTTCACCTTCGCGCCCGGGACGAAGCGCCGCAGGATCTGCTTGTAGAGCTTGACTCCCGGGTCGCGCGCCAGCGCCGGGTCGGTCGGGTCCTTCAGGAACTGACTCGAGATCGCCCCTTCCACGAGCCGCTTGCTCGTGTTCCGCTGGACGACCTCCATCACGAACGGGTCGATCGAGACCGCATTCACGAAGATCCGCGGCTTCCAGCCGAGCTTGTGGATCGCCAGGAAGGCCTGGATCGTCTGCGTGGGGAGCGCGAAGATCATGACTGTGTCCGCGCGAGACGCCTTGAGGCGGGCAATCTGCGAATTGAGATCGGGATCGGTGAGGTCGTACGTCTGGACGGCGGTGATCCGGGTCGAGAGCTTCCCGAGGCCGCGGCGCAGCCCTGTGAACATGTCCTGGCCGTATTCGGAGTCCTCGTGGAGCACGGCGATCTTCGCCTTCGGGCGCGTGCGCGCCACGTAGCGCCCGTAGAGGGCCCCCTCGCCCGCGAACCGGGGCAGGTAGCCCATCGACCAGGGGTAGCGGTCGCGTTCGAGGGCAAGCCGTGAGTGGCCGCTCCCGACGAAGAGCTGCGGGACGCCTGCCTGGTTCAGGTAGGGCCGGACTGCGAGCACGTGCTCGGTGCCGACACTGTTGAAGATCGCGAAGACCTTGTCGTCCTGGACGAGCTCTCGCGTCTTGCGGACCGTCTCGGCCGTGTTGTACGCGTCGTCGACGTACAGGTACTTGATCTGGCGGCCGCGCACGCCGCCGCGGGAGTTGACGTGCTTGAAGTAGGCGTCCGCGCCGCGCGCGACAGCCGCGTACGCGACCTGGTCGCCGCTGAGCGGGACGGTGCCCCCGATCAGGATCTGGTCGTTCGTGACGCCGGGGTCCCCGCCGGCGCGCCCGTACGCGCTCGGGAGAAAGGCGACGAACACGAGCAGCACGAGAATCGGGAGGAGCCGCATCGGCCGAAGCCTACAATCGCGCCGTGGCCGAACTCCCTCTCGTGGCGCGGCTCGCTGCCGCCGAGATCGGCGACACGTTCAACCAGTACGCGTGCTCGGCGGCCCGGCGGAGGCGTCTGTCCGACTATCTCGCACGCCGTGCGGGCGCTCAGCTTCTCCTCGTCGGAGAGGCGGCAGGCTACCGCGGTGCGCGCGTGAGCGGCCTGCCCTTCACCTCGGAGCGGCAGCTCACCGGCGCGGGCCCCGCCGAGGCGACGGCGACCATTGTCCACCGCGTTCTTCGCGAGCTTGGGCTCGAGGATGACGTCCTGCTCTGGAACGTCGTGCCGACCCACCCGCATCGCCCCAGGGAGCCGTCCTCCAACCGCAGGCCGCACGCCGATGAGATCGCCGCGGCGCGCCCGTTCCTGGACGAGGTCGCCCGTGGGCGAGAGGTCGTGCCGGTGGGGCGGGTTGCAGAGGCCGCGCTCGACCTCCCAGGAGTCCGCCACCCCTCGCACGGCGGAGCGGCGGCGTTTCGCGAGGGGCTTGCGCGCCGTGCCTGAGCAGCTGCCGATCAAGCGGAACACCTTCCTCCTCGCCTCGGTGCTCGCCGTCTACCTCGCCGTTCTCTCGCTCGGCGCGGCCGTCCTGTCCTTGACCTTCGTGCTGGTCACGGGCTTCAAGGTGCTGCTCGGAGCGGGGCCGGCGATCTACCTGACGGCGTCGGCGCTCTCCGCCTTCCCGGCCGGACGGGCCATGGACCGCTACGGCCGCGTGCCGGTGATCGTCGCCGGCTTCGCCCTCGGCTCGGTCGGCTGCGTGCTGACCGCCGGCGGGACGCACTGGAGCTCGACGCTCCTCGTGATCCCGGGCTTCGTGCTGATCGGGGTGTCCGGCGCCGTCACGCTGCTCATCCGGACTGCCGCGGGCGACATGTATCCGCCGGAGCGAAGGGCGCGCGGCATCTCGCTGGTCCTTTTCGGGTCCGTGTTCGGGGCGGTGCTCGGCCCCGCCGTCTTCGGCCCGCTCTTCGCGGACAAGGACGTCGCCGCTGACACGCTGACGTTGCCGTGGCTGGTCGCGGCCGGGCTCTCCCTGGTTGCGCTCGCGATCGCGCTCATGGTGCGGCCGGATCCGAAGGTGATCGGCGAGAAGATCGCGGCCGCCGGCCCGACGCCCGCTCCCACCGGTGCGGCGCCGCTCTCCGAGGTGCTCCGGCGTCCCGGCGTGATTCCGTCGATGCTGGCGGCGATCGTGAGCTTCGGCGTGATGGTCTCGGTGATGAACCTCACGGGCTACGTCGTCGTCGACCACCATCACCACGATCAAGGCTCGGTCTTCCTGATCGTGGCGGCTCACGTCCTCGGCATGTACGCGCTCGTGCTCGTGATCGGCACCCTCATCGACCGGATCGGCCGCTCGCCGTCGCTCGTGGGCGGCCTCTCGATCATGGCGGTGTCGTGCGCAGGACTGATGTGGTTCGACAGCGTGCCTGCAACGGCGGCGCTCCTCTTCGGGCTCGGTCTCGGCTGGAACCTCTCGTTCGTCTCGGCGACGGCGCAGCTCGCCGACGCGACCCGGCCGGCGGAGCGGGGCAAGGTGCTGGGGTTGAACGACCTGCTCGCGGGTCTCACCGGAGCGGGGCTCGCGCTTCTCGGCGGTGTCGCCCTCGACGTCCTCGGCGTGGCCGCCCTGGCGGTAGGCGCCACGATGCTCGCCGTAGCCCCGGCGATCTTCCTGGCGCGGCTCCGGCCAGCGGCCGAAGCAACGGGCTGATAGTTCCTGATCGAGCATGGCGGGACCCTCGGTTTCCGAGTCATTCCCGGGAGCCCGGCTTCGCCGGGTGGGAGGGGAGCGACGGTCAGGGAAGCGAGGGGGCTGGTAGAATCGCGGCTCGGCGGGCTTCGGTCCGCCGCTTCTATGCAGAAAACGTGGAACGCAAAGCCCGGCGAGATCGAGCGCCACTGGTACGTCGTGGACGCCGAGGGGAAGACCCTGGGCCGGCTCGCCACGCGAATCGCCGACACGCTCCGCGGCAAGGGCAAGGCGCAGTACACGCCACACGTCGACACCGGCGACTTCGTAGTCGTGGTCAACGCCGAGAAGATCGCCGTCACCGGGAAGAAGCTCGACGACAAGCTCTACTACCGCCACTCCGGCTACCCGGGCGGGTTGCGCAGCCGTCCGCTCCGCGAGGAGCTCGAGCGGCGTCCCACCGAGGTGCTTCGCAAGGCGGTCAAGGGCATGCTGCCGCGGAACCGCCTCGGCCGCGCCCAGCTCCTGAAGCTGAAGATCTACGCCGGCCCCGAGCATCCGCACGAGGCCCAGTCCCCGAAGCCGCTGCCGCTGGAGAACGGAAATGGCTGAGCAGGCGCAGTACCAGGGAACGGGCAAGCGGAAGACCTCCGTCGCCCGCGTGATCCTGAGGCCCGGCGACGGGACGACCTGGATCAACGGCCGAACGCTCGAGGAGTACTTCCCGCGCGCGACGCACCGGACGACGGTGCTCGCCCCGCTCAAGCTCGCAGGCGCCGAGGGGCGCTACGACTTGCGCGTCCGCGTCCAGGGCGGCGGGCCGACCGGACAGGCAGGCGCGGTGCGCCACGGCATCGCCCGCGCCCTCGTCGAGGCCGACCCGGAGCTGCGCATTCCGCTCAAGCGCGAGGGCTTCCTCACCCGCGACGCGCGCAAGGTCGAGCGCAAGAAGGCCGGCCTGCACAAGGCCCGCAAGGCCCCGCAGTTTAGTAAGCGCTAAAGCTGCGCTTTAGCGCTTGTCTTGACTAGACCCGCGCTCACGCGCGGGTGGAACGCGCGCGGAGAGCGCGGTCTCCGCGCGCTCTCATTTCTTCTGTCGCAATCCCCTGTCCATGAGTCGCAGCCGCCACGGCGGGATTGTGCCCGGGTAGTAGGGATAGCCCTCGGGCGCCTCGACCAACTCGAGTCCGTCCGTGTCCACCTCCCAGACGTCAACGCCTCCACCTGTGCTGTTCATCTCGACGAACCATCGGATGTCGTTCTGATCCACGCAAAGAAAGCAACCATCGACTTCAGGAACCTCGCTCCCAGCGATACCCGACGCGGAGCCCATCCGGGCGACGTCGAGACCGTTCTGCTCAATCGATGCTCGGTTGAGCGAAGAAGTGACGTGATACATCCGCGCCAAACCGAACGCAGGATAGGCTCCGCCGCCGTGGCCAGACGATATTTCGGGACCGATGGCGTTCGCGGGGTCGTCGGCGAGGACCTGACCGCTGACCTCGTCGGGCGGCTCGGTCGGGCCTCGGCGTTGTGGTCGGGCCGCGGACGAGTCTTCGTGGGGCGCGACACCCGCGGCTCCGGTCCCGAGCTCGAGGAGGCGTTCGCCGAGGGGGTGGCCTCCGCCGGCGGCAACGCGGTTCTGGGCGGAGTGCTGCCGACTCCGGCTGTGGCGCTGCTTGCACTCGACCTCGGCGCGGTCATCTCCGCCTCGCACAACCCGCCCGAGTACAACGGCGTCAAGCTCTTCGACGGCGAGGGCCGCAAGTTGACCGACGCGGCCGAGGAGGAGATCGAGGCGCTGCTCGAAGCGGAGCCGGCCGAGCAGGTGGGCCGGATCGATCGGGTCGGGGTCGCCACGGACAGCTACTTCGAGCACGTCGTCGAGCGGTTCGGGAGCGATCTCAGCGGCCTCCGGATCGCAGTCGACTGCGCGAACGGGGCTTACTCCGGCATCGCGCCCCAGGCGTTCGAGCGGCTGGGAGCCGAGGTGAAAGCGGTCGGCGCCGACCCGGACGGGACGAACATCAACGTCGGTTGCGGGGCGACCGACCTCTCGCTCCTGAAGGGCGTCGTGAGCGACGGCGGCTTCGACCTCGGGATCGCATTCGACGGCGACGGAGACCGCATGCTCGCGGTCGACGCCGAAGGCGAGACCGTGGACGGAGACCAGATCCTCGCCGTCCTCACCCTCCACCTGGGCGTCGACATCGTCGTCGTCACCTCGATGACGAATCTCGGCTTCCACCGCCTGATGGGCGAGCACGGAATCCGCGTCGAGACGACCGACGTCGGGGACCGCTACGTGCTCGAGGCGCTCCGCCGCACGGGCGGCGTCCTCGGCGGCGAGCAGTCGGGCCACATCATCTATCTGCGCGACCACGTGACGGGCGACGGCCTGGCCGCCGGGCTCCTCCTGTGCGGAGCGCTGAAGGGCCGGACCCTTCGCGAGGCGGCGGCCGTGATGCCCCGCTATCCGCAGGCCCAGGCAAGCGTTTCCGTCAAGTCGAAGGAGATCCCGCCGACCCTCATCGCCGAAGTCGAGCGGATGAACGCGGATTTGGCTGAACGAGGCCGAATTCTCGTCCGTCCTTCGGGAACCGAGCCGGTTGTCCGGGTCCTAGCTGAAACGGAGGATTTCCAAGAGTCAACGCGTCTCTGTGCTAGCATTTCCGACCTCGTTCGACGAGAGCTCGGTTGACCCGGCCTCCGCCGTTGGGGGTCGCGATGGCCGGGCTTTTCGCGTCCAAAAGGGAGGTTTGCGGAGAGCATGTGCGGGATCATCGGATACGTCGGGCCGCGCAGGGCGAAGCCTCTCCTGATCCACGGCCTGGAGCGCCTCGAGTATCGAGGCTATGACTCGGCCGGCCTCGCGATGCTCGAGGACGAGGGGCTCGACTACATCCGCGCGGTCGGCAACCTCAAGAACCTGAAGCAGGTGGCGAAGCACAACGGCTCGCTGTCGTCCACGGGCCTCGGGCACACGCGCTGGGCCACGCACGGCAGAGTTTCGGAGCAGAACGCCCATCCGCTCACCGGCTGCGAGGAGCACAAGCTCGCGGTCGTGCTGAACGGCATCGTCGAGAACTTCCGCGAGCTGAAGCTCTCGCTCGAGAAGAAGGGCCATGTCTTCAGCACGGAGACCGACGCCGAGGTCGTCGTTCACCTGCTCGAGGAGCACTACGACGGGAATCTCACCGAGGCGGTCAAGGCGACGTACAACGAGCTCGAGGGGCACTTCGCGTTCGTCGTCGTCCACCACGACCACCCGGAGGAGCTCGTCGGCGCGCGAGTGCAGTGCCCCCTGCTCGTCGGCGTCGGCGAGGGCGAGATGTTCCTCGCCTCAGCGGCGGCGGCCTTTCTCCGCGACACGAACAAGATCCAGCTGATCGAGGACGGCGAGGTCGTCTCCATCACCCCGGAGGGCGCGACCTTCACGAGCGTCGAGAACGGGCCCGTCGAGCGAGACGTGATCGAGGTCGACTGGGACGCGGACGCCGCCGAGAAGTCGGGGTACGAGACGTTCATGCTCAAGGAGATCTACGAGCAGCCGGAGGGCGTGCACGAGACGCTCGGCGACCGGGTCCGGCACGGCAAGCTGGTCCTCGAGAGCCTCGGCCTCACGGACCGGGAGATCCGCAACCTGCGCCGGATCGTGATCCTCGCCTGCGGCACCTCGTACCACGCGGGCGTCGTCGGCAGGTACGTGATCGAGGAGTGGGCGCGGATCCCGGTCGAGCCCGACATCGCCAGCGAATGGCGCTACCGCAATCCCGTGCTCTCGAAGGACACGCTCGTGATCGGCATCTCGCAGTCCGGCGAGACGGCAGACGTCCTGGCGGCGATGAAGCTGGCGAAGGAGAAGGGCGCGCGCACGGTTGCGATCACGAACATGATGGGGTCGCAGCTCACGCGTGAGGTCGACTCGGTGCTCTACACGCGAACCGGCCTCGAGGTCGGCGTCGCGGCGTCGAAGACGTTCACGGCGCAGGTCGCGCTGATCAGCCTCATCGCGCTCAAGCTCGCCGGGCTCAAGAAGACGATCGCCGAGGAGGAGATCGAGTTCATCCTCGACCAGCTCTATTCGCTGCCCGAGAAGATGCAGGCGTTCCTCGACGGGAGCCATCCGATCGAGGAGATCGCCCAGCGGTTCTACGATCGGCCGTTCTTCCTCTACCTGGGCCGCCACATCGGCCTGCCGGTGGCGCTCGAGGGCGCGCTGAAGCTGAAGGAGATCTCGTACATCCCGACCGAGGCGTACTCGGCAGGCGAGATGAAGCACGGCCCGATCGCGCTCCTCGACGAGGACACGCCGGTCGTCTGCATCGCGACGAATTCGCACGTGTACGACAAGGTCGTCTCCAACATCCAGGAAACCCGGGCCCGGGGCGCGCACGTGATCGCGATCGCCACCGACGGCAACGAGGACATCCAGCATCACGCCGACGACGTCATCTACATCCCCAAGTCGCCGGCGTTCCTCCAGGCAGTGCTTGCGATCGTGCCGCTGCAGCTGCTCGCGTACCGGATCGCGCGCCTGCGAGGGCTGAACGTCGACCAGCCGCGGAACCTGGCGAAGACGGTCACGGTCGAGTAGCCGGGCGACACGACCCAGAAGGGCTGCGAGCTGCGCGGCGCTCTTGACGGGAGAACGAACGGCCACAGTGGTCGCGCAGACGCCGATGCGGCTGCTCTCGCTCTCCGATCAGGACTTCCAGCGCATTCGTCCCCGTGTCCCCGCTCGAAACGCTCGCTGCGCCGCTGGGCGTCGAGCGCCCCGGTCGGTAGCAAACGCGTAGCGTTCCGCGGCGTGACCCGTTTCGTCGTCGATTGCGAGACGCTGCTCCGGGTTGCGGCCGGCGAGATCGAGGTCGCTCCCGAGCACAGGCTCGTCGCTCCGACACTCGTCCGCTCGCAAGCGCTGGCTGCGCTGTACGGGGCGGCTCGACGCGGTGAGATCTCAGCCGCCGAAGGGATCGAGCGGCTGACGCGGATCAACTCGCTGAAGGTTCGCTTTCTCGGCGACAAAGTGCTCCAGCGGACGGCATGGCGGGTCGCGGATCAGCTGGGCTGGGAGACGACGTTCGACGCCGAATACGTGGCGCTGACGCAGCTCCAGGCAGACGCCTTCGTCACGTCCGACGGCGAGCTGGCACGGAAGGTCTCCGGCTTGGTGAAGACCGCGACGATCGACGCCCTGCGCACAGCCTGAAGCTCACCCGTTGGAGGGACGACACCGCCCGCTCGGGCCGCGACCCTGCGGAGCAGGATGCCTGCGGCCCTCTCGCGACGCTTGCTCGTCTGCGCCTCGCTCGCCTGCTCGGCGATCGCCTTCGTCTGCTTCGTCGTCTACGAGCGGCCGGGGCTCGGGATCGGGCACTTCTACTACCTCGCGATCGCGCTCGCGGCGATGGCCGGCGGGGCCGGGATCGGCGCGCTGGCCGGTGCCGCCGCGACGGCGCTCTACGTCGCAGGGGTCCTCCTCAACGAGCACGTTCCGTCGAACGAGCTGCTGACCACCGGGACGATCACCCGCGGGCTCACCTACGTGACGATCGGTGCGCTCATCGGCTGGTTCGCCTCACACCACCGCTCGATGGTCGACGAGTTGCGCGTCCTTGCCGAGCGCGACGTCCTCACGGGTCTGCCCAACACGCGTGCCTTCGAGGCCGCGATCACGAGGCGGCTCGGCGCCGGCCGGCCGTTCGCGCTCCTCGTCGCGGACATGGATGCGCTCAGGGACTTCAACCGCGACGAGGGATTCAGCGCCGGCAACGACGCGCTCCGCCGCCTCGCCGACAGTCTCGCCAACTCGCTCGGCTCAGACGACGACGTGGCTCGCGTTGGGAGCGACGAGTTCGCCATCCTCGCCTCCGTCCACAACCAGGACGGCGCGGCGCGGCTCGCAACCAAGCTCGAACGCATGCTCGCCGGCGACCGCACGAAAGCGACGCTCGGCTGGGCCTCTTTCCCTCAGGAAGGTGACAACGCGCTTGCGCTCTATCGCGCCGCGAGCGAGCGGCTCTACGCGCGGAAGGTGCTGCGCAGCTACTTGCGAGCGGTGCCCGAGCCGATCGAGCACGCCTCCTAGGCGAGCGAGAGCTCGGCGTCCGCCTGCTCGATGACGGCCGGGTCGTGCGTCGCGCAGACGACGGCGATCACGCGGTCGCGGGCGATGCGCGAGAGGAGCTCGCCGATCGCGAGTGCGTTTGCGTAGTCGAGCCTTGCCGTCGGCTCGTCCGCGAGCACGAGGTCGGGCCCGGACGCGAGAGCACGTGCAATGGCGACCCGCTCCTGTTCGCCGGTCGAGAGCCGGGACACTCGCTGTGCGGCAAGCTGCTCGAGCCCGACGAGCGCGAGCATCCGGTCGATGCCATCTCCGGTCTCTGCGCCGCGCAGCCCGAGGAAGAGCTCGACGTTCTCCCGGACGCTCAGGAACGTGACGAGCGGCGGTTCCTGCGGCACGACGGCGAGATGCTCGCGGCGGAACGCAGCTCGTTCCGTTCGATCGAGCTCGTCGAGCCTCGTCCCCAGCACGCTCACCTCACCGGCGCTCGGCAAATCGAGCCCCGCGAGGAGGTGCAGCAGCGTCGTCTTCCCAGAGCCGGAGGGCCCCGTGACCACGGTCAGTCGGCCCGGCCGGATCGCGGCGCTCAGCCCGGAAAGGACGGTCCGCTCTCCACGGCCAGCCCCGGTGCGCTTGATGAGGCCGCGGACCTCGACCGCGACCCCGTCCGTCAGCGCGACGGGCCCCGGCGCAGGAGGCGGTTCGGGCGTGGCGCCGGGTCTTGCGCCTTCCGTCGGCTCGATCACGACGGCTTCTTGGGCGAGCCTGGCCCTCGCCCGCGAGCCGATTCCACCGCGCCGGAGGAGCTCCTCCGGGACTCGGAGCCAACCGCCGCGGGCCACGACGATCTCCTCGCTCTCGGAGCGTTCATCGGCCTGTTCCGCGCTCACACGCCCGTCGCGGATGTGGACGATCCGGTCGGCGATCGTGGCCGAGCCTGGATCGTGGCTGACGACGATCGCGGTGGTTCCCTGTGCGCGGGCGAGCTCGCCGATCAGTTCGTAGACCGCCGCCGCGTTCTCCGCGTCCAACTCGCCTGTGGGCTCGTCCGCGAGCAAGAGCTCGGGCCGGTGTGCGAGTGCAGCACAGAGGGCAACCCGTTGCTGCTCGCCGCCCGAGAGCTCACGTGGATACGCATTGGCTCGATCCGCCAGCCCGACCTGTCGCAGGAGCTCGGCCGCACGACGGCGCTGTGTGCCCGGCGACTCTCCGGCGAGTGCGAGCCGGAGCGAGACCAGCTCGGCGGTGGTCAGCTCCGGGGCGAGCGCCTGCGAGTAGCGCTGGTCCGCGTAGCCGAGCTTGCGGCTCCGGTAGTGATCGAGCCGCCGCCCGCGAAGCCGCCGCAGGTCGACACCACCGACGCGCACCTGGCCTGCTGACTGCCGGTCGAGCCCGGCGAGGATCCTGAGCAGCGTCGTCTTGCCGGATCCGCTCGGGCCGAGCACCGCGACGACCTCCCCTTCGCGCACGGTGAAGCTCAGCCCCTGGAGAGCGGCCCCTGTCCCCTCGTCGGTGGCATAGACGCGGAAGACGTCCTCGAGCTCGACGGCGGGTGTCATGCCGCCTCCGCCCTCGACGTCGGGGACTGCTCGCGGAATGCGGTCCGGGTCAGCGCCGTGAGGACGCCGAGAGCGAGCAGGGCGAAGAGCACGGAGCCCACCAGGAGAGCCGGCCAGTCGGGTGCCAGCACGAGCGGCGGCACGGGCTCGGTCGAGTTCGTGCTCACGGCGAGCGCTTTCAAGACCACGAGCGCGAGCGCGACGCCGATCGCCAGCCCTCCGATGAGGCCGGCGGCAACGAGGACACCCGCCCGCAGCCGGACCTGGTGCCGCAGCGCAGCCGGGCCCAGCCCCTGCGTCTCGAGGTCGAACAGCTCACCCGTCTCGTCGCGGAGCTCGACCGCGACCGCGAGGGCCAGCCCGACGAGCGAGAGGCCGAGGGCGAGGACCGCCGCGGCCGCAAAGACGAGCAGCGCGCCGCGGGCGAGCGGGTCGGAACGGAGCTCGCGCTCGACCGCGCGCCGGGAGATGACGCGAACGGGTGCGGGCGCCGCCTCCCTGAGTTGCGACGCAAGTCCAGGACGCCCGTCGACCCAAGCCTCGTCGGCGAGCGCGGAGCCGGGGGCAGCGGCGTTCAGCGCCATCTCGAGGCGCGAGCGGTCGGCGACGACGAAGTCGCCGGTCACGGACGGGAAGCGGCGAGCGGTCGCCGCGATGCGGACGGACACCGAAGCGGTCCCGACGTGGAGCGGCAGCACCTCGTTCTCCTCCAGGGCGCTCGTCAGCGAGGTGGAAGCGATCACCGGAACCGGGACCCCGTCCGTCGGCTGGCGCGGCCGCAGCCGAAAGAACTGGCCCTGCACGAGCACGTAGCGGACTGCCACCGTCCGTCCGGTCGTCGCTGGAGGCCTCTCACCTCGCGCACCGACCCACCCGCGGTAGTCGACAGCGAGTCGCTCGGCTCCGCGCCGTCCCACCGCCACCGGTTGCCCGAGCTCGAGCGTGCCTGAGCGGAAGACGGCGTTCGGGGGAACATCACCGCCGGTCTCCCGGTGCGCGGCCGTGAACTCCTCGGCTCTCGAGAACTCGACCAACAACCCGACGAGCAGTCCCCCGCGGGCAGCCGCCGGCAGCGGCGAGCGCGCAATGGACGCGCCGTTGTTCGCAGGCTCACCGAGGTCGAGGGCGAGGAAGCGGCCCTGTCTCGTGCGGACGTTGGCCGAGAGGTGGATCGCGTCTCCGCGGATCGTGACCGGAAGCCGGAGCTCGCGCGCGAAGGCCGGGATCCGGGTGCCGCGGAGCGCGACCGGCGGTCCTCCAAGGCGCTCGGCGAGCGCGCCGGCAGGCTCGGACGCGAAGTCGTCGCGCCAGCGAAGGCGGGTGATGTCGGTCGAGGGCACGCCGAGCAGCGTCACGGCCGCCCGGTCGAGCGACGGCGCCTCTCCCAGACGGCGGACGACCGGCACGGCGCCGAAGCGCTCGGCGTAGGCGGCGCCCACAGGTGTCCCGCTGGACGTGAACCTGAGGTCCTTCTGGACGCTGTAGTCGAGCGGGACTGCGAAGGCGGCCCGGTCGGCGTCGTTTCGGACCAGAGTCGACCGGTACGTGGCAGCGAAGACGGCGAGCCCGATGCTGACGCTGACGAAGACGATCGCAACGGTGGCCGTCCCCGGGGCCCGCGCAAGCGAGAGGAGCGCGAGCTTGAGCGACGGTGAGCGCTCTGCGGCCGCGCGCTCGGAGGCCCGAAGAACCGGCTGCAGCACCCGCGAGATCACGACTCCCGCGGCGAGCGCGATCAACCCCGGCAAGAGCAAGAACACGACCCCGGTCCCGCGGCTCGTCGCCAGCGACTCGGCATCGGCGCCTCCGACCGCGAAGGCGACGAGCACGGCCACCAGCGCCCCGGCGCCGGCAACGTCCGCGATCGAGATCGCCGCACCGCCGACGGCGACCGGCCTGGCACGTGACCCGAGGTAGAAGACGAGGGTGCCCGCTGCGGCGACGACGAGCGCGAGCACAGCGGCCGTAGGCGAAGTGACCGAGCGTGAAACGAGCCCACCAACGGGGACGTCTGTCGCCTCGGCGAGCGCGACGGCGGCGATCGCTCCGAGCAGCCAGCCGAGGAGGGTCGCCGGCACCACGACGAGGGCCGCTTCCGCGAGCGCGGCGAGCCTCGTCTGCCAGCCCGTCGCTCCGAGCGAGTCGAGTCGCTGCGCGCTGGCCCGGGCGCCGCGTCGTAGCCGGGTCGCAGCGAGGAGCACGAATGCGAGCAGCAGAACGACGGCCTGGCCGCCGACGATGAGCAGCCGCCGGCCCGCGATCCGCGCTTTCGCACCGGCCGTCGCGAGCTCGACCGTCGGGGCGGCGAGGCCGAAGTTCAGAGAGCTCGCCGCGAGCCGCGTTCGGGCGCGATCGACTCGAGCCTGGAAGCCGTCGACGTCCCAGGCTCTGACGTCGCTCGATCGCAGAGGGGCGATCCAAGTGTAGGTCCGGAACGAGTTGGCCAGCTCGGGTAGCCCCGAGACCCGCTCAACTCCCGTTGCGAGGCGCAGCCGTCCGCTCTGAGCCGCGCTTCGAAAGAACGACCCCGCGGCGTTCGCCCTCAGCGAGCCGCGGCCGGTGACGGTCAAACCGACTGCCTTGACGTTGCCCTCGCCGATCGCCACCACCTCACAGCGATCCGGCGTGCACCGCCGCGGAAAGCGCCCCGAAGACAGCACGACGGCACGCTCCAGACCGTCGATCGCGCCGAGCCGGACGACCTGCCTTCCGAACCGCGTGTCTCGGTAGATCATCATCGCCGTCGGCGGCCGGCCTCCGAGCGACTTCGTCCGGGCTCGCACGTGACGGTTGAGGGACGCCCAGCGATCCTCGCGTGCGGCGCCGGCGCCTACCCACGTCACCCGGACCGCGCGATGTTCCGGGGGAAGCGCGCCGACGGCGCGCGCGACGGCCCGTTCTTGCACGACCAGGCTCGCCGCGGAGACGGTGGCCAGCGCCGACGCGGCGAGAGCCACGCCCGCGCCGATGAGGGCGAACGCGGCTGGACGCGCGATCACGCGGAGCATTCCGATCCTGACCGGGGCGGCCAGGCGGCGCACGAACGTCGTCCTAAACACCGGTAAAGTATTTTTGCAGGTGTCGAAGGCTCCCCGCTACGACATACCGAAGGCGGCACCGCCGCCGCTGCTACTCGTGCAGTCGCTCGTCAACACCGTTGACCTCGAGCACGAGCGCGAGTGGCTCGGCGATCCGGGCGCGCTCGCCGCCTGGGCGCTCGAGCGGCGCCTGGTTCCGGCGGGGACGGTGTTCAAGCCGCGAGATCTCGTGCGTGCTCTCGAGCTGCGCGAGGCGTTCCGTGCCTTGCTCGCAGCCAACCGGGACCGAAGACGGGATGCGGCGGCGCTCGAGGTTCTCACCGAAGCGGCGCGAGCGGCGCGCCTGGCCGTCGTTTTCGACCGCCGAGGCGCGCCGAGGCTCGAGCCCACGGCTGGTGGCGTCGACGGTCTCTGCGGAGAGCTCGTCAGCGTCGCGGTGACCGCGATGCTCGACGGCAGCTGGGAGCGCCTGAAAGCCTGTCGCAACTGCCGCTGGGCGTTCTACGACGAGTCGAAGAATCGGTCGGCCCGCTGGTGCTCGATGTCACTGTGCGGCAACCGGCTCAAGACTCGGGCCTACCGGCGTCGTCGTCGATCCGCCGAGTAGCTCGCCAGGGGTGGCAAGCGCGATCTGTGCTAGCCGGGGGGCCGCCTGAGCCGCTTGACGTCGCTCCGCCTGCGCTTCTGCTCGAGGCGCCGCTCGACCGCAGCCTTGCTCGGTTTCGTGGGGACGCGAGGCCTCTCGACGCGGAGCGCACCGGCGAGCTGAGCCGTCAGCCGCTCGATCGCGAGCTCCCGGTTTCTCGTCTGGCTCCGCTCGTCCTGGGCCAGGGCGCGCAGCACCGGGCCGACCTTCCGGACGATCCGCTGCTTCTGACGGGATGTCAGCGCCGACGAGCCCTCGACGTCGAAGATCGCCTCGACTCTCGTCTCCGTCTTCTGCGCGTGCTGGCCGCCCGGCCCACTCGACCGAGAGAAGCGCAGGTCGATCTCCGAGAGCGGGATGGAGACCGAGCGCGTGACGCGAATAGACTCGCGCTCCATGGCCGCCATTCTGCTGGACGTCGACGGCGTCTTCCACGTTTCCGGCCGCCCGATCGACGGGGTCGGCCAGGCCGTGCGCCGGCTGCGAGAGGACGGGCATCGCCTGCGCTTCCTCACGAACAACACGACGAGCTCACGCGCCGATCTCGCCGAGGACCTGCGGGCGCTCGGCGTCACGCTCGACGACGAAGAGCTCGAGACGACTCCCCGCGCCGCCGCGCGGGCTCTAGTCGGCAAGCGCGTGCTCGCGCTCACGATGGCCGCGATCAGGCCCGAGCTGGAGGGTGTCGAGCTCGTTGGGGAGGAAGCCGAAGCGGTGCTGATTGGAGGTGCCGACGAGACCGACGAGCCGAACCGCGTCTTCAGCTACATGAACCTCGCACGCGCGTTTGCCGAGCTCGAGGCGGGTGCGGAGCTCTACTGCCTGCACAAGAACCGGTGGTGGCAGACCTCGCGCGGCCCGCTGCTCGACTCCGGCGCCTTCGTCGCGGGCCTCGAGTACGCAGCCGGGGTCGAGGCGACGGTGCTCGGGAAGCCGAGCCCGGCCTTCTTCGGAGTCGCCCTGGAGGCGATCGACGCCGACGCGGAGCTGACTTGGATGGTGGGCGACGACCTCGAGGCCGACGTCGCCGGCGCCAAGAGCTGCGGGCTCAAGACGATCCTCGTCCGCACGGGCAAGTTCCGCGAGCGCGCGCTCCACGATGCGCTCGTCAAGCCCGACGCCGTCGTGGACACGCTCGGCGACGTGCCCGACTTCCTCGCGAGGACGCTGTGAGAGTCGGCGTCGACCTGATCGAGATCGAGCGCATCGCGCACGCCCTGGAGCGCTATTCGGGATTCGCGGCGCGGTGTTTCACGGAGGCGGAGCGCGAGTACTGCGAGAGCCGCGGCAACCCCGCGCAGCACTACGCGGCGCGCTTCGCCGGCAAGGAGGCCGTCGGGAAGGCACTCGGCTGCGGTGTCCGCTTCACCTGGCGTGAGATCGAGATCGCGGGCCGTCCCAAGCCCGAGGTCAAGCTCTCTGGCCGGACGAAGGCCTGGGCCGAGAAGGTTCGCGCCGGAGCGATCGACCTTTCGATGTCTCATTCGAAAGGGCTCGCGACGGCGGTCTGCCTGGTCGGCGACCGGGATGCTTGAGCCGCTCTACACCGCGGCCGAGATGCGCGCGGCCGAGGAGCGTTACCCCGGGACCGTCGAGGAGCTCATGGAGCGGGCCGGCCGCGCGGTCGCCGAGCACGCTCTCGAGGATTTCGGCAACGCGCAGGCGTTCACGGTCGTCTGCGGTGGCGGTTCGAACGGTGGCGACGGCAAGGTCGCGGCCAGGGTGCTCGAGGAGGCGGGCCGGGACGTGCTCGTCGTCGACTCGAAGCCCGAGGACGAGGAGAAGGATCTCGGTGACCCGGACGTCTTGATCGACGCCCTGTTCGGGACGGGCTTCGAGGGCGAGCCGCGTGCCGGCGCGGCCCGGCTGATCGAACGGATGAACGGTCTCGGTGCGCCGATCCTCGCGGTCGACCTCCCCTCCGGTGTGGACGCCTCGACGGGTGAGGTGGCGGGGGCGGCAGTCGACGCGGACATGACCGTGACGTTCCACGGCGCCAAGGTCGGCCACTACGTGACCCCGGGCGCCTATCTCGCGGGCTACCTCGAGGTCGTGGACATCGGACTGGAAGTTGTCGAGACCGAGCATGCGCGCGTGACTCGGGAGATCCTCGACCGCGTGCCTCGACGCGGGCCGGAGGACACGAAGTACACGGCCGGGCACGTGGTCGTGGTCGGCGGCTCGCCGGGGATGACCGGGGCTCCGTGCCTCTCCGCCAAGGCGGCCTTTCGCGCGGACGCAGGGTATGTCGTGCTCGCCGGGCCGGAGCCGGCGGTTCCGATCTTCGAGCGCTGGGTGCTGGAGGCAGTGAAGCGGCCGCTGCCCGCCGACGGCGACGGGCTCGTGACGGAATCCGCCGCGGCCGCGGCGATCGAGCTCGCTGAGAAGGCCGGCGCGCTCGCCGTGGGGCCCGGCCTCGGGCGCAGCGAGGGCACGAAGGCTTTCGTCGGGCGCCTGCTCGCGGAGGCGCAGCTGCCGGTCGTGGTCGACGGGGACGCGCTCTGGGAGCTCGAGCCCGGCGAGTGGCCCGCGCCGCGCGTCCTCACACCCCATTCCGCGGAGCTCGGCCGACTGATCGGCGAGGAGGCGAAGTGGGTCGACGCACACCGCCTGGAAACGGTGCGCCGCGCCGTCGACCGGTTCGGCTGCGTCGTCTTGCTCAAGGGCACGGGCAACCTGATCGCGGCGCCGGGAAAGGGCATCCTCGTCGACGGCGGGCACTCGAGCCTGGCCACGGCCGGCACCGGGGACGTTCTGACCGGCATCGTCGCCGCGTTCCTCGCCAAGGGGCTGGAGGCGCGACTTGCCACCGCGGCCGCGGCCACGGCCCATCACTGGGCGGCGATCGAGGCGTCCTACGATGCCGGCCTGATCGCGAGCGACCTGATCGACGCGCTGCCGCAGGTGCTCGCCGCCTAGGGATGCACCGCTCGGAGATCACGATCGACCTCGGCGCCGTCCGCCGCAACGTGCGGAGGCTGCGGAGCGTGCTTGGAGGGTCCGAGCTGTGGGCCGTCGTCAAGGCGAACGGCTACGGGCACGGGGCGAGCGACGTCGCGGGCGCGGCGCTCGGCGAGGGCGCGCAGGCGCTGTGCGTCGCGACGGTGGCCGAGGCGCTCCCGCTCCGCCGGGAGTTTCCGGGCGTCCGCATCCTCGTCATGGGCCCGAGCTCGGGCCGCGAGATCGCGCAGGCCCGTGAGGCCGACCTCGACCTCGCCGTCTGGGACGCGGCCGTGCCGGAAGGGGCTCGCGTCCACCTGAAGCTCGACACCGGTATGGGCCGCTGGGGACTCTCCGAGCTGCCCGCGCCGCCAGCCGAGGTCGTCGGGCTCATGAGCCACCTCGCGACGGCCGACTCCGACCCGGACTTCGCTCGGGCGCAGATCGCGCGCTTCGAGGAGGCGACGGCGCACTTCGGGCACCTCGTCCGGCACATCGCGAACAGTGCGGCGGTGCTGCGCTTCCCGGAGTCCCACTTCGACGCCGCGCGCTGCGGGATCGCGCTCTACGGCCTGTCGCCGTTCGGGGAGCCGCCCGCGGCGGACGGGCTCGAGCCGGTCCTGCGCTGGGAAAGCCACCTCGCGCAGGTTCGGCGCCTCGAGGCCGGCGAGAGCACCGGCTACCTGCGGGCCTACGTCGCGCGGGAGCCGACCTGGGTCGGGATCGTGCCCGTGGGCTACGCAGACGGCTTTCGACGCGAC
>DASTYD010000044.1:0-22123 GCA_035765175.1 Gaiellaceae bacterium | reverse complement strand
AAACGGCGTCTCGAGCTCGACCCCGATCGTGTCGCGCCAGATGCGGGTGACGATCCGCTCGGTCAGCGCGAGGATGTACTCCTGGTCGGGGAAGGCCATCTCGACGTCGAGCTGCGTGAGCTCCTGCAGGCGATCGGCGCGGAGATCCTCGTCCCGGAAGCAGCGCGCGATCTGGTAGTAGCGCTCGAAGCCCGAGATCACGAGCAGCTGCTTGTAGATCTGCGGTGACTGCGGGAGCGCGAAGAACTTGCCTCGTTGCAGACGGGTCGGCACGAGGAAGTCGCGAGCCCCTTCCGGCGTTGGCTTGCCCATGATCGGCGTCTCGATGTCGACGAAACCCTCCGCGTCCATCTCCTGACGGATGATCGAGACGAGCTTCGCCCTCGTTCGAATGTTCCGCTGCAACGCGTCCCGGCGCAGGTCGAGCCAGCGATAGCGGAAGCGCAGCGTCTCGTCGACGTTCTCCTCGTCGAGCTGGAACGGGAGCGGCGGGCTCGTCGAGACGACTTCCAGCTCGTCGACCTGGAGCTCCACCTCGCCCGTGGGGAGATTCGTGTTGACGTTCTCGGGCGCACGGGCGGCGACGTCCCCGGTTGCGCGGAGAACGAATTCGTTCCGGACGTCGTGCGCGGCAGCGGCCGCCTCGGGCGAGCGCTCCGGGTTGACGACGAGCTGGCTGATCCCCGTGGAGTCGCGCAGGTCGACGAAGACCAGGCCACCGTGGTCGCGTCGTCGCGCGACCCAGCCGGCGATCGTGTGGCGCTCGCCGACGTGGTCGGGGCGGAGCTCGCCTGCTCCGAGATCGCGCCAGGCCGTCACAGGCTCGCCACCGCCTCGGCCAGCGACGGGAACTGCTCGTCCTTCTCACCCGCGCGTCTCAGGGTTGCACCGTCGGCGTGCACGATCAGGGTCACCCCGGCGCCCAGGCGCCCGGCCTGAGTGAGCTGGCCCCTCAACGAACGGCCCGCGTAGTCGGTGTCCGCGGCCCGGCCTCGCCGTCGTAGATCCGCCAGCGCGGCGAGCACTTCCGGACGCGCGGCGGCGTCCTCGACTGCGAAGAAGACATCGATCGTCGGCGGCTCGGCATCCACGCCCTGCTGCTGGAGTGAGAGGACGAGACGCTCGAGGCCGCTCGCGATGCCGACCGCCGGCGTCGGCGGGCCGCCGATCTCCTCGATCAGATAGTCGTAACGGCCCCCGCCGGCCAGTGACAGCTGCGCTCCGAGGGCATCGGCCATGAACTCGAACGTCGTGCGTGTGTAGTAGTCGAGCCCGCGAACGAGCGTAGGCACGAGACGGTATTCGACGCCGTACGCGTCGAGGTAGCGGCGCACCGCGTCGAAGTGCGCCTGGCACTCCTCGCACAGGGACTCGCCGATCTTCGGGGCCTCGCCGAGAGCGCGCTGAACCGCCTCCGGCTTCTGCGGCAGGTTGTCGAAGACTCGCAGCGGGCTCGTCGTGCGCTTGGCGAGCGTCTCCTCGTCGAGCTCGGACGCGTGCTCGTCGAGCCAGGCGTTGAGCTGGTCGAGGTACGCGGGCCTGCAGTTCCGGTCACCGATCGAGTTCAGCTCGAGCCACGCGCCTTCGATCCCGAGTCGATTCAGAAGCTCGCCGTAGAGCTGGATGATCTCGGCGTCGATCGCCGGGTCGTCGGAGCCCATCGCCTCGACGTTCAGCTGCCAGAACTCCCGGTACTTGCCGCGCTGCGGCGCCGAGTAGCGGTAGATCGGCCCGATGAAGAACGTCTTCACCGGCTGCGGCTCGCGGTGGAGCCCATGCTCGATGTACGCGCGCGCCACGGGCGCCGTCGCTTCCGGGCGCAGCGTGAGCGAGCGGTCACCGCGGTCGGTGAACGTGTACATCTCCTTCTGAACGATGTCGGAGCCTTCGCCCGACGTGCGCGTGAAGAGCTCGGTGTCCTCGAAGATCGGCGTGGTTATCCGCCGGTAGCCGTAGGCGGAGCAGAGGCCTTCCGCCCCACGGATCACGCGGTCCCACAGTGGTTGCTGCGCCGGCAGGATGTCCTGGGTTCCTCTCGGGGCCTCGAACTTCGGCATCGCGCGAGTCTAACCGTGGCCTTTGCGCCTTCCGGAGGCGGGATAGGATCGCCCCGTGCGCAGCTGGCGGCTGCCCCAGATCGAGACGCCGGACGGGAGCCGGTCGCCCGTCGTGCTTCACTCCGACGACGAGGCTCGGGTGGTCCTGATCGGGCTCACTCCGGGCCAGGAGCTCGGCGACCACCAGGTGAAGGAGCATGCGTTCATCGTCGTCGTCGACGGCAAGGCGCGGATCGAGGCCGGCGGCGAGGCGATCGACGCGGATACCGGGACCCTGGTCGCGTTCGAGCCCGACGAGCGCCACGTCATCGCGAGCGACTCCGGCGCCAAGCTCCTGCTGATGCTCGCGCCCTGGCCGGGTGAGGGCCACTACCGCGGCGGCGGCGGGCCGGCCCGCTAGGGCTTCGAGTCGCGGCTCATGCGCCGCTGGTAGGTGCGGTACATGACCGCGTCCATCACGTAGCTGAAGGGCAGGAAGATCAGCAGCAGGAAGATCGTGCGGAACAGGCTCGCCGCGATCGGCTCACCGCGCTCGAGGAGGCGGATCGTGATGAACATGAGCGGGCCGAAGATGAGCGCGCGCCGGCCGACCCGTCG
Organism: Gaiellaceae bacterium; assembly: GCA_035765175.1. GTDB lineage: Bacteria > Actinomycetota > Thermoleophilia > Gaiellales > Gaiellaceae > VAXT01. The sequence goes on along the minus strand of DASTYD010000044.1, from coordinate 19,469 downwards.
CCACGACGGAGGCTCGATCACGCGGCCCCTTGCGCCTGCGCGCGCCGGCCGCCGGTCCTTTCGCGCCGGGGCCTTCGACTCTTCGGGCTCGACCTCGACTTCGCGCCCTTCCTCGTCGACGTAGACGTACTCGTACTCGTGGCGACGCTCCTTCGCGCGCCGCCGGCGCTGTTTGCGACTGGGCACGCGGCAACCCTAGCGGCGCCAGGCGAGACGGCCGGACTGCACCACGCCGCTCACGACCTCCCCGCCCACGTGGTAGGCGAGGTACCTCCAATCGGGTGCGTCGAGCAGGACGAGATCGGCGTCGAAGCCGGGCGCGAGCCTGCCGATTCGGTCGGCACGCCGCAGCACGTGCGCGGCGTTGACCGTGACCGCGCCGAGGGCTTCGGCGGGCGACAGCCCGAGCTGCGTACAGGCGAGCGAGCAGACCAGTGGAAGCGATTCGCAGAACGCGCTGCCGGGGTTGAAGTCCGTGGCGAGCGCGACCGCACCGCCTGCGTCGACGAGCTCTCGTGCCCGGGGCATCGGCCGGCCGAGCACGAGCGCAGCGATCGGCAGGACGACGCCGACGACCTCGCTCGCCGCCAGGCGCCGGATGCCGTCCTCGCCCGTCGCCTCGAGGTGGTCGACCGAGCGCGCGCCGAGCTCGATCGCGAGCCCGATCGCCCCTTGCTCCGAGAACTGGTCGCCGTGCAGGCGGAGCCCGAGGCCTGCCTCCCGACAGGCCTCCAGATAGCGTCGAGCCTGCTCCGCGCTGAACGCCCCGCGCTCGACGAAGACGTCGGCGGCCTCCGCTATCCCCGCCGCGCCGGGCAGGACCTCGTCGATCGCGAAGTCGAGGTACGCGTCCGTGTCGTCGTACTCAGCTGGGACGGCGTGCGCGCCGAGCCAGGTGGGGATGCCGCCCGCGGCGCCGATCGCGCGCAGGGATGCGAGCTCGGTGTCACGATCGAGCCCGTAGCCCGACTTCCCCTCGAACGTCGTGGTGCCCGCGTGCAGCATCCATTCCCGGTGTCGGCGGACCGCGTCGTCGAGGACGTCCTCGCCCGCGGCCCGGGTCGCACGGACCGAGGACAGGATCCCGCCGCCGGCGGCGTGCAGTTCCTCGTAGCTCGCCCCGCGCGCGCGGAGGTCGAACTCCTCGACGCGATCGCCGGCGAAGCAGAGATGCGTGTGGCAGTCGACGAGGCCCGGGATCGCACAGAGCCCGCGGCCGTCCACCTCCTCCACGTCGCCGTCCATCGAGCCGAGGTCGCGCATGGGGCCGACCTCGGCGATGCGGCCGTCCTCACAGAGAACGAACGCGTCCTCGAGCACGTCGACGTCACGAAGCGCCGCGCCACGCAGGGGCGCGCCTGCTCCGGCAGGCGAGGCGACCTGCCTCAGGTCGCGCACGAGGAGGCGCGATGGCTCGCCGCTCGAGCTCACTCGGGGCCAGCGGGCCGCATAGGCGGCTCGAGACCGCCCGCGGCCGCAGCCTCGAGCGCGTCCTCGTAGCCGGCGTCGAGATGCCGGAGGACGCCCGTTGCAGGGTCGGTCGTGAGCACACGCTCGAGCCGCTCGGCCATCTCGTCAGTGCCGTCGGCGACGACGACCATCCCCGCATGGATCGAGTTGCCGATGCCGACGCCGCCGCCGTGGTGGACGCTGACCCACGTCGCGCCGGCGGCCACGTTCACGAGCGCGTTGAGGATCGGCCAGTCCGCGATCGCGTCGGAGCCGTCTTGCATCGCCTCCGTCTCGCGGTACGGCGAGGCGACGGAGCCCGAGTCGAGGTGGTCGCGGCCGATGACGACGGGCGCCTTCACCTTGCCGGCGCGGACGAGCTCGTTGATCGCAAGGCCGGCCCGCGCGCGATCCCCGAGGCCGAGCCAGCAGATCCGGGCGGGCAGACCCTGGAACTGCACTCGTTCGGGCGCTAGCTCGAGCCAGCGCTGAAGAAGCCGGTCGTTCGGGAACAGCTCCTTCAGCGCCGTGTCGATCGCGGCGATGTCGCTCTCGTCTCCTGACAAGGCGGCCCAGCGGAACGGGCCGATTCCGCGGCAGAAGAGCGGTCGGATATACGCCGGGACGAAGCCCGGATATGTGAACGCATCCTCTACGCCACCCTCATAGGCCTCCCCGCGAAGATTGTTGCCATAATCGAAAACATAACTTCCGGCTCGGACGTACTCGAGCAGCGCTTCGACGTGTCGCGCGATCGACTCGCGAGCTCGGCGCAGGTACGCGGCGGGGTCTCGAGAGCGCAGGCCCGCGGCCTCCTCCACGGACAACCCCGCCGGGATGTACCCCTCGAGCGGATCGTGGGCAGCCGTCTGGTCGGTGACCAGGTCGAACCGAGCGCCGCGGCGCACGAGCTCGGGAACCACCTCGGCGGCGTTCCCGAGCAACCCGACGGAAAGCGCGCGGCCTTCGCCGGCCGCGTCTCCGATCAGCCGGAGCGCCTCGTCGATCGAGTCCGTCGAGCGGTCGAGGTACCTCGTCTCGAGCCGCCGCGCGATCCTCGCCGGGTCGACCTCGACGCAGAGGATCGCGGCGCCGGCCATCGTCGCCGCCAGCGGCTGGGCCCCGCCCATGCCCCCGAGGCCGGCGGTGAGGATCGTCCGCCCGTTGAGGTCGGCGGACCCGAAATGCTGCTCGCCCGCGGCCGCGAACGTCTGGTACGTGCCCTGCAGGATTCCCTGCGTCCCGATGTAGATCCAGCTGCCGGCCGTCATCTGGCCGAACATCGTCAGCCCCTCGGCCTCGAGGCGCCGGAACTCGTCCCAGGTCGCCCAGCGTGGAACCAGGAGTGCGTTCGCGATCAGGACGCGCGGTGCCCCACGATGGGTGCGAAGCACGCCCACGGGCTTTCCGCTTTGGACAAGGAGCGTCTCGTCCTCGCCGAGCGTCAGGAGCGAGCGGACGATCGCCCGCAGCGCGTCGTGGTTCCGCGCCGCCTTTCCCGAGCCTCCGTAGACGACGAGCTCCTCGGGCCGCTCCGCCACCTCCGGGTCGAGGTTGTTCAGCAGCATCCGCAGCGGAGCCTCGGTCGACCACGAGCGCGCGTTCAGCTCGCCGCCCCGAGGCGCGCGGATGCCGGAGAGATCGCCGCAGAGAGACTCGACCGTCTGCTCGAGGGTGTCGATCGCGGTCACGACCCGCTCGCTTCCTGCTTCTCCTCTTCCTCGATCCGCCGGCGAAACCGCCACCAGCTGTAGCTGGTCGCGACGAGGAAGAACATGATCGCGATCGGCAAGCCGCCGATCTCGTGCTGCGCGTCGTCCCAGCGTGGGAGGACCGCGCCGCCCGTCGCCCACACGACGAGCACGAACAGGATCGAGAGCACGCCGTAGAAGATCGCGCTGTCCCGGAGGGGGCGCTTCGGCATCGGGAGCTGGGCGCTTCTCACCGGAGCTCACCGACCTCGGCCTCGATCGCTCCTATCAGCGAGCCGTCGCGAATCGCGGCCGCGAGCGCGTCGATGTCCTCCGCGAGAGAACGGTCGTCGCCGAGCCGCGGCGAGATCGACCGGACGAATTCGCGCGCCGCCCGCGCGCCGACGCCGGGCTTCAGCGGCGCGTGGAATTCCACCGCCTGCGCTCCCGCGAGCAGCTCGATCGCCACCACGCCCTCGGCGTTTGCGAGGACCTGCCATGCCTTCAGTCCCGCCGCGTTGCCCATCGAGACGTGATCCTCCTGCCCGGCGCTCGTCGGGATCGAGTCGACGCTCGCGGGATGGCAGAGCGCCTTGTTCTCGCTGACGAGGGACGCGGCGACGTACTGGGGGATCATGAACCCCGAGTTGAGCCCTCCGTCGCTCGCGAGAAACGGAGGAAGGCCGTCCGAGAGCGCCGGATTCACGAGCCGCTCCGTCCGCCGCTCGGAGATGTTCGCGAGCTCGCTCGCCGCCATTGCGAGCACGTCGAGAGCGAAGGCCACGGGCTGGCCGTGGAAGTTGCCGTTGGAGAGCATGGTCCCGTCCTCGGCAAAGACGAGCGGGTTGTCCGTGGCCGCGTTCAGCTCGGCGCCGGCGGTCCGGTCGACATAGGCGAGGAGGTCCCGTGACGCGCCGTGCACCTGGGCGGCGCAGCGCAGGGAGTACGCGTCCTGCAAGTGATCGCACCAGCGGTGGGCTTCGGCGACGGCCGAGTCCTCGAGGAGCCTCAGGATGTTCGCGGCCGATGCGGACTGGCCCGGGAGCGGCCGTAGCTCGTGGATCCTCGCCACGAAGCTCCCGCGGGAGCCCTGGAGCGCGTCGACCGAGAGCCCGCAGGCGATGTCCGCCGCCTTCGCGAGGCGCGTCGCCCGTACCAGGCCGAGCGCGGCGAACGCGCCCATGAACTGAGTGCCGTTGACGAGCGAGAGCCCTTCCTTCGCCTGCAGGCGCAGAGGCTCCAGACCGGCCCGCTCGAGAGCCTCGGCGCCGGAAAGCAGCTCTCCGTCGACGCGCGCACGGCCCTCGCCGACGAGCGGAAGCGCCAGGTGGGCGAGCGGCGCGAGGTCGCCGCTTGCGCCGACCGAGCCTCGGCTCGGCACCTCGGGAATCACCTCGCGGCCGAGGCATTCGAGCAGCAGCTCCGCGACCTCGACCCTCGTCCCCGAGTAGCCCTTCGCGAGCGCATTCGCCCGCATGACCATCGCCGCGCGCACGATCTCCTCCGGGTACGGCTCGCCGACGCCGCACGCGTGGCTTCGCAGCAGGCGCAGCTGCAGCTCCTCGGCCAACTCGCCGGGCACACGAGTGGACACGAAGCGGCCGAAGCCGGTCGTCACGCCGTAGGTCGGCTCGTCCCGTCCGAGCGCCTCCTCCACGACCGCGCGCGCCGCGGACATCTTCTCGCGGGCGACATCGTCGAGCTCCGCGCCGGCATTGCCGGCCGCGACCTCCCAGACATCGGAGACAGTGAGGTCCTCACCGGTCAGGCGGACCGCGGTCGTCCGGGCCATGGCGGCGAGTCTAGCCTCCCCTCCAGCGATGGCAGAACCGGTCAGTCCCGAGCTGACGACGGCGCCTGCGGAGGAGGCGCCTCGGCGCGAGAGCGCCGCCTCGCTCCTGCGCAGGCAGGACTTCCGGCGCGCCTACGCCGCGGTCGCGATCAGCGAGCTCGGCGACGCCTTCCAGTACATCGCCCTGATGTGGTTCGCACTGGTCGCGGGCGGGCCGCTCGGCGTGATCGCCGTTCGGCTCGCCGACAGCGTGCCGGCGCTCGTGTTCGGTCTCCACGGCGGTGTCGTCGCCGACCGCTGGGACCGGCGACGCGTGATGATCGGCGCAGATCTCGTCCGCGCGCTCGTGCTCGTGCCTGTCGCGATCGCCGGACTGTCTGGGCACCTCCCTCTAGCGGCGCTGGTCGCGGCCGCGTTCGTGATCACGACCGCGACGAGCTACTTCGACCCGGCATACGGCGGCCTCCTCCCGGCGCTCGTCGACCGGCGAAATGTCCAGCAGGCGAACGGGCTCGTACGCGCGACGGCGGATGCCCTCTCCGTCGGGGGCTGGGCCCTCGCCGGATTGCTGCTGACGGTGCTTCCGATCAGCGCCTTCTTCGCGCTGAACGCGGCGTCGTTCTTCCTGTCCGCACTCCTGCTGGCCGGGGTGCGCGCAAAGGGGCGGGCGCAGACGGCTGCCGACGAGGAGCATCCACGGATTCGCGAAGGTTTTTCCGCACTCCGGCCCCGGCGGGCGCTTGCCGCTTCGGTCGTCGTGCTCGGGGTCGCGGTCACGATCTCGTCGGGGACGTGGATCGTCGGCGTCCCCGAGCTCGTGCGGTCGACGCTGGACCTCGGCGCCGGCAGCTTCTCGCTCGTCGCGGCCTCATACGCGCTCGGGTCGATCTGCGCCGGCGCCGCACTCGCCCGCTTTCCGGTCCGGCGGAAGGCCCAGGCGAGCATGCTGGCCTGGACGCTCTACCTGCCGTCCTACGGATTGTTCGCAGTCGCCGGTTCACTCGAGGTCGCCCTCGCGGCCGGGCTCGTCGCGGGCGTGGGACAAGGGTCCTCGTGGGTGCTCATCAACTCGGCGGCCCAGGAGGAGGTGCCGGATCGCTATCTCGGGCGCGTGACCGGGCTCGTCGCGCTCGTTCACCGAGGCGCCCACGCCACCGGACTGCTGCTCGTGTCGCCCCTCTTCGCCGTCACCTCGCCGGCCGACGTGTTCGCGGCCGCGGCCGTGGCGATCCCGCTCACAGGTCTGACCGGGCTCCTCGTCAGTCGAGCAGGCGGAGCTCGAGTACCCGCGACGAGTCGAAGCCGTCGATCCTGAGCATCGCGCCAGCGGCGGCTGCGGCCGCGCCCGCGGGCATGAGCCCGACGAGCTCGGACCCCATCACCTCGGCGTCGTGCGCCACGGCTTCCTCGTCGACGCGCGCCACGATCTCGTGGAGCGCGGCGGCTTCCCAGTCCTCGACGTTCATGCTCACCTGGACGAGGCCGACGCTGGGCAGGTCGAGGCCGAGCGCACGGACCCCGGGGAAGCCGCCTCCCGACTCGCGCACCACGGCTGCGATCGCCCGGGCCGCGTCGAGCGTGCCGCGCAGGTTGACGTTGAACGCGATGAGCGGGCGGCGCGCACCGACGAGCACGCCGCCGGCTGCTTCGTCGAGCCGCTTCGGGCCGTAGTCCGGAGCGAGCTCACCCGTGTCGATTCGCCGCTGGAGCTCCGCCGGTCCGCCCTTGCGAAAGAAGGCGGGGCCGAGCCCCGGAGACAGCTCGCCGTACAGGAAGACCGCGAGCTCGAGCTCGTCGCCGATCCTGCGGGCCAGCTCACGACCGGCTTCGCGTGCGCGCGGCATGTCTCCGTCGGCGATCGGCACGATGGGCACGACGTCGGCTGCGCCGATTCGCGGATGCGCGCCCTCGTGTCGGCTCAGGTCGATGCGGTCGCGCGCGCAGGCGACCCCCGCCAGGAGCGCCTCGACAAGCTGGTCTTCGTCCCCGACGAGTGTGAACACCGAGCGGTTGTGGTCGGCGTCCGAGTGGACATCCAGGAGCTCGGCTTTCTCTCCGAGCGTGTTGCCCAACGCCTCGATCGTGGCCGTGTCCCGACCTTCCGAGAAGTTCGGCACCGATTCGAGCGGCAGGCTCACGCGCGTACTCTAGGAGCCTGCGAGCCGCTGCCGGACGAGCTCCTCCCAGAGCCCGCGGCCAGCCTCGGACTTCGGTGTTTGAAACGGTTCTTGCCGGGGATCCCTCTTCTTACATTTTCGAATTGAGAGAGGGGTCTGAAGATGGCTGACATCGATCGGTTTTCCGAGCGGTTGGTTGATCTCGCAGAACGATTTGCCGACGTCACCGATGCCGCCCAGGGACGAGGCAATCGCCAGGGCGGGGTTCGGGCGCGCTGGGTCCTGCTCCCGGCGGCGGCTGCAGGCGTGTATTTCCTGGGGGCGAGCGGCTCCTTGCGGCGTCAAGCGGGGAACGTCGCCAAGCAGGCAAAGGACCGCGCCACTGAGTTGCCGGAGGACCTCATGAGTCGAGTTCACAAGGCAACTCGCAGGACGACCACCGGCGCGGCGCGTTCGAATGGCCGTTCGACGTCGAGATCGACCCGCAGAACACAGGGCCGGCGCCGTCGCAGCACACCAACCAGCTCGGCTCGGTAGACGGAGAGGTCAGCTGCGCTCCGCACGTTTGGGCGGAGCGCAGCGCGTAGGCTCGTCCTCGCTGGCGCGGAGAGCACTGCGCATTCCCTGACTACGCTTGAGGCGTGAAGGCGTACTACGAGGCTCGTGCACGCGAATACGACGACTGGGTGTACGGAACCGGGCTCTTCGCGGAGCGGGACCGCCCGGACTGGCATGCGGAGCGCGAGCGGCTCGAGGTTGCGCTCGAGGCTCTCCCGCCGCTGCGAACGCTCGACGTCGCGTGCGGGACCGGGTGGATGACGCAGCATCTCCCGGGTGAGATCGTCGGGCTCGATGCGAGTGAGTCGATGCTCGAGATCGCGCGCGAGCGAGTCCCGCACGGCGAGTTCGCCGTCGGCGATGCCCTCTCGCTCCCGTTCGACGACCGGTCATTCGATCGTCTCGTCACCGGTCATTTCTACGGGCACCTCGAGGAACCCGAGCGCGCTCGCTTCCTGGACGAGGCGCGCCGTGTCGCCGGCGAGCTCGTCGTCGTCGACTCCGCTCTCCACGACGGCGTCGAGCCGATCGCGTGGCAGGAGCGCGTGCTGAACGACGGCTCCCGCTGGGAGGTATACAAGCGCTACTTCACGAGCGAAGAGCTCGCGGCGGAGCTCGAGGGCGACGTCTATTTCGCCGGCAACTGGTTCGTCGCCGTTCGCGCGCCCGCTTGACCCGCCGGCGCTCGTCCTATCGCTCCCTCGACTCGCTGCAGCGCGACAACCGCGGGTGCCGCGCATGCGCGGAGGCCGGCTTCAGGATCGAGTCGCTCCCCGTCCTCGAAGGGCACGCGCGCCAGCGCGCATACATTTTCGGCCAGGCGCCGGGGGTCGTCGAGGGCCAGGAACGGCGGCCGTGGCGGGGCCGCGCCGGCCAGACGTTGCGGCGCTGGCTCGCCATGGACGAGGACGAGTTCTACGCGACGTTCTACTGCGCGTCTGTGACGCGCTGCTATCCGGGCCGGCCGTCGGGAGGCGGCGGCGACCGGACCCCGACGGCCACCGAGCAGGAGCTCTGCTCGTTCTGGCGCGAGTGGGAGCTCCGCTTGCTCGGGCCGAGGCTGGTCGTCGCAGTCGGCGGGCTCGCGATCCGGCGCCTCCTCGGTCTGACAGCTCTCGACGCGGCGGTGGGCGAACGGTTCGAGCAGAACGACGGGGCCGTCGTGCCGCTACCGCATCCGTCCGGCGTCAGTCGCTGGATGAACTCCGCCGAGAACCGCGCGCGAGTCGAGCGGGCGGTCGAGCTGATCCAGGCGGAGCTCCGCGTCCTCGACGCCTCTTAGTTCCGGTACCGCCGACCTCCTCCCCACTGCGATCGTAACGAGGAATCCGTCACGCGTGGGTGACGCGAACGGGCCGAATGTGTGACGTCTACTTCCGGCCGACGACGGTCATCCGGCGGCCCTCATGCTCAAGCGTCAGCGGGACGCCGTCGTCTCCGTACGCAATCGCCTCGCGGAAGCCCGCGTCGAGCAGAAAGCCCCGGAGCTCGGCGGGCGTGAACATGCGCACCGAGAACTCGAACGTTCGCTCCTTGCCGTCGCGGATGATCGTCCGCTCGTCGAGCGAGCGACTCGTTTGGATGTCGAAGCGGTGCCGGTCGATCATCTTGTCCTCGCCTCGTTCGGTGATCACCTCGTCCGCGTAGACCTGGATCAGGCGGAGCAGGTTGTTCATCTCGATCGCGAGCAACCCACCTTGCTTCAACACCCGGTAGGCCTCCGCGAGCACCTGCCGGTTCTCCTCGTCCGAGAAGTATCCGAACGACGTGAACCAGCACAGGACGCGGTCGAACCGCTCCGTCCACGGCAGCGATCTCATGTCGCCCTCGACGTATTCGACCTCCACCCCGCGCTCGGCCGCGTCCTTCCGCGCGAGGTCGAGGAAGAGCGGCGTCGCGTCGAGCCCGGTCACGCGAACGCCGCGCTCGGCGAGCGGGTTCGCGATGCGCCCGTGTCCGCACGCGAGGTCGAGCAGCTCCAGGCCGGGCTCGAGCTCGAGCAGCCTCCACACGAGCTCCACGTCGGCAGCGGCCCGCTCGGGGGTCAGCAGCTCCTCGTAGAAGTAGAGGTAGTCCTCGTCGAACGCCTCCTCGCGGGGGAACTCGGAGCTCATGGCCCAAGTCTCCCGACGCGCGAGGTCGCAAGGCAAGTAGCGAAGGCTAGATTTCGACCGTGGCAACGCGACCGACGCCGTATCGCCAAACGTTCATTCGCCTGCTCGGCTTTCTCAAGCCGTACAAGTGGTCCTTGGTCGTCTCGATCTCGCTCGCGGTCGGCTCCCAGGCGGCAGCGATCGGGATGGCGTACCTGACCGGGACGGGGCTCGGGGAGGCGCTCACGGCCCCGGAGCCGCGTGAGCTCTACGTCATCGCCGCGCTCGTCCTCGCCGTCGGGGTGGCGCGCGCGCTCTTCATGTCCGGCCGCCGGCTCATCTCGGGGTGGCAGGCGCTCGGAGTCGAGTTCGACATGCGCAACGCGCTCTACGCGAAGCTCCTCCGCCTCTCCTTCGGCTTCTACGACCGACACCAGACGGGCCAGCTCCTCTCGCGGGCGACGGTCGACCTCCAGACGGTGCGCTTCTTCCTGGGCTACGGGCTCGTCTTCCTCTTCCAGAACGTCCTGACGATCGTCGGGGCCACTGCGATCATGTTCATCGTCAACTGGCGTCTTGCGCTCGTCGCGACCGCAGTCACGCCGCTGATCGTGATCATCGCGTACCGCTACTCGAGCGTTGCCCACCCGGTCCTGCGAGACGTGCAGCAGAAAATGGCGGACGTCTCCACCGTCGCCGAGGAGAACATCGTCGGCGTCCACGTCGTCAAGTCCTTCGCGCAGGAGCGGAACGAGCTCGACAAGTTCTCCGACCGCACCGAACGGGTCTTCGACCGCAGCATCGACGCGAACAAGCAGCGCGCGCTCTACGTGCCCCTGCTCTCGTTCCTGCCGCTGATCATGCAGGCGGGCGTCCTCCTCGTCGGCGGCCGAATGGTCGCGGACGGGACGCTCGACTTCGGGTCGTTCTTCTTCTTCAACATCCTCGTCGTCATGCTCGTCATGCCGCTCCGCATGCTCGGAATGTGGGTCGGCCAGTCCCAGCGCGCGACCGCGTCCGGCGAGCGGATCTTCGAGGTCATGGACGAGCCCGAGGAGATCTCGGAGAAGCCGGATGCGACGGAGATGCCGCCGGGTGACGGGCAGGTTCGCTACGAGCACGTCACCTTCGAATACGCACCCGGCCGCCCGGTCCTGCACGACATCGATCTCGAGCTCGAGCCGGGGAAGACAGTCGCGCTCATCGGTCACACCGGGTCGGGGAAGACGACGCTGGCCTCGCTCGTCCCGCGCTTCTACGACGTGACGGAGGGCCGGCTGACGATCGACGGCGCCGATGTGCGCGACGTAAAGCTCCCGTCGCTGCGGCGCGAGATCGGCATCGTCTCCCAGGACCCCTTCCTCTTCTCTGCGACCGTGCGCGAGAACATCGCGTTCGGGAGGCCGGACGCGACGGACGACGACATCGCCCGTGCAGCCGGGCTCGCGCAGGCGCACGAGTTCATCGAGCGCCTCCCGGACGGCTACGAGACCGTGATCGGCGAGCGTGGGATCACGCTCTCCGGCGGTCAGCGCCAGCGGCTGGCGATCTCCCGCGCGCTCGTCATGGAGCCGCGGATCCTGATCCTCGACGACGCGACCGCCTCCGTCGACGCAACGACCGAGGCGAAGATCCGACTCGGCCTGCGCGAGGCGATGAAGGGCCGCACGACGATCATCATCGCCCACCGGCTCTCGACGATCTCGCTCGCCGACGAGCTCATCGTGCTCGACGCCGGCCGCATCGCCGGGCGCGGCACGGACGAGGAGTTGCTCCAGACCAACGCCGTGTACCGCGACATCCACGAGCACGGCCTGCTAGAGCGCGAGTTCGCGGACCGCGTGGAGGCGAGAGCGGGATGAGGGTCTGGCAGCCCGGCGGGCACCTCACCCGACAGCGCGACGCGCACGTCGACGACTGGTCGTGGCAGCGGACGGCCCGGCGGATCAAGACGCTCGCGATGCTTGCCGCTCCGTACAAGCGCCAGACGGCGCTCGCACTTTTCTTCCTGTTTGCCGCAACCGCGACCGCACTCGCTCCGCCGTACCTCGCGAAGCTCGCGATCGACGACGGCATCCGCCAGGAAGACCTGCGCTTCCTGACGATCATCGTCGCGCTGTTCGTCGTGGCGGGAGTGCTGAACCTCGCGACGAGCGCCGGGCAGACGTACTTCACCGGCTGGACGGGCGAGCGGATCCTGGCCGACCTGCGCAACAAGCTCTTCCGGCACCTGCAGCGGCTGTCACTCGGCTATTACGAGCGCAACCGGGCGGGTGTCATCATCAGCCGGCTCACGAACGACGTCGAGGCACTCGACCAGCTCGTGACCGACGGAGTGACGACGCTCGTCCAGAGCACGCTCTTCCTGCTCGGCACCTCGGTCATCCTCTTCTTCCTCGACTGGCGGCTCGCGCTCGCGACGCTGACCGTGATGCCGCTCATGTTCGTCGCGACGGCCTTCTTCCGCATCTACTCGGCGCGCGCCTACCGGGCAGTCCGGGAACGGCTAGGCCTCGTGACGGCGACGCTCGCCGAGGACATCGGCGGCATGCGCGTCATCCAGGCGTTCAGGCGTGAGCGGACGAACGACCGGATCTTCCGCGAGGTTAACGCGCACTACCGGGAGGCGAACCAACAGACGGTCGTCCTCAACGGGCTCTACTTCCCGTTCGTCGACTTCCTCTCGGCGCTCGCGACGGCAATCGTCATCGGCTACGGCGGCCACCTGGCCGTCGGCGGCAGCCTCTCGGTCGGAACACTGCTCGCGTTCGTCCTCTACCTGTCGAACTTCTTCGACCCGGTCCAGCAGCTTTCGCAGCTCTACAACACGTTCCTCTCGGCGGTCGCGGCGCTCGACAAGATCATGGACGTGATGGACGAGGAGCCGGAGGTCCGCGACGACGCCGGCGCCCGTGATCTCGAGCAGATCAACGGCGACGTGACCTTCGAGAACGTTCGCTTCGGCTACGGCGACGGCCCCGAGGTCCTGCACGGCATCGACCTCCACGTCCCCGCGGGAACGACGGTCGCGCTGGTCGGCCACACAGGCGCGGGCAAGTCGACGATCGCGAAGCTCATCGCGCGCTTCTACGACCCGCGTGAGGGGCGGATCACGATCGACGGCGTCGACCTCCGCGACGTGACGCAGGGGTCCCTTCGCCGCCAGCTCGGAGTCGTGCCGCAGGAGGGCTTCCTGTTCGCCGGCACGGTTCGCGACAACATCGCCTTCGGCCGCCCCGATGCGGATCCGGCCGAGGTCGCCGCGGCGGCGCAGGCCGTCGGCGCCCACGAGTTCGTTCTCGCGCTCGAGGACGGGTACGAGACCAACCTCCAGGAGCGCGGCACGCGGCTCTCGCTCGGCCAGCGCCAGCTCGTCGCGTTCGCCCGGGCGCTGCTCGCCGACCCGCGCATCCTCATCCTCGACGAGGCGACCTCGTCCGTCGACATCGGAACGGAGCGGCGCATCGAAGTCGCGCTGCGAAAGCTGCTCGCCGATCGGACCGCCTTCGTCATCGCACACCGACTCTCGACGATCCGCGACGCCGACCTGATCGTCGTCCTCGAGCACGGCCAGATCGTCGAGCAGGGCACCCACGACGAGCTGATGGCCAAGCGGGGCCTCTACACCTCGCTGTACGGAGACTGGGCCGAGGTCGCCTGAGCCCCGGCCGTGCCGCTGCCGCTGAGAACCGAGCGGCTGCTGCTGCGCCCGCCGACGCTCGACGATCTCGAGGCCTGGCACGCGATCTACGTCGACGCGGAAGAGGTCTGGTACGGCGCGCCACGCTCCTCGATCGACGAGAACCGCGAGAAGCTCGCCCGGCAGATTGCGCATCACGAGGAGCACGGCTTCGGGTTCTGTACGGTCGAGCTGCTCGAGACGGGCGTGACGATCGGCGCGGCCGGACTGCAGCACCTCGAAAGCGGGCCTGAGGTCGAAGTCGGCTACCGCTTCCTCAAGGAGCACCGGGGCCGCGGCTATGCGACCGAGTCCGCCGTCGCCGCGCTCGCGTTCGGCTTCGACGAGCTCGGCCTCGAGCGGATCGTCGCCGTCGCGCTCGAGTCGAACGGCGCCTCGAGGCGCGTGCTCGAGAAATGCAACATGAAGGAGATCGGCCTCACGCACGTCTACGGGCTCGAGCACGTGAAGTACGAGCTCCGCCGCTAGAATTCGGGCTCGTTGCGGGGTCGTCTAATGGTAGGACGCCCGGCTCTGGACCGGGTAGTCTAGGTTCGAATCCTAGCCCCGCAGCTACGCGCTCTCTGCGCTCGCGCTGCGTGGGTGAACCCCTGGTTCCCCCACGGGCCCCCTCCTTTCGGGCGTTCGCTCACTTCCATCGTTGGCGGAGCCGCCGCTTGCGCTGATGGGTCGCTTGGTCTTTGTGGTTGTGAGCCTCCCGCCGGGCAGAGCCCGGCTCGGCGGCGGCTGTCGGTGCTCTCCGGGTTACGTTTCGACCCTTGCCGGTTCGGGCCGCCCTCTTCTCCTACTTCGAGCTCGACGATCTCGTTCGGCTGATGGATGCGATCGCGGGCTCGGGGATGCCCGCGGGGGTCCGCGTGCACATCGGCAGCTACGGCGTGAACCGGGAGGCGAGCATCACCGTCCACACGTACCAACAGGGCCGCTACTCGCCGATGTTCAAGGCGGAGATCCGCACGGAGGCCTGGGAAGAGCGCCGGCTCACACCCGACGAGGAGCGCCGGGTCGACCGCCGCTTCTCCGGTCGCATCCCGGACGAGCCGCAGCTGATGCGGCTCTCGACCGCGCAGCGCACAGGCTGGGGCATCGAGCTCGGCCGCAGGTACCGCGACACGATCCGCCACGCGCGCGCCGACGGGATCACCGTCGACTCGTGGCAGCTCGACGAGCTCGGCACGCAGCTTGGCGGGCCGCAGGGCCGTCAGCACCGCGAGTTCGTCCGCGGCGTGCTGCAGGGCTTGACCTTCGGCCGCAGCGTCCTCGGCGACTCCGAAGGCAAGGGCTTCGTCTGGGCGACGAGGCAGGCGCTCAACCTCGCCCGGCTTCCCCTGACGGCGGAGCTGAGAGCGTTCTGGCAACAGCTCGAGCGAGCCTCGTTCCGGATCGTCGGGGAGGAGTTTCCGAACTTCACCGGCGACCCGGCTCGCGCCGCGCGCACGCAGGCCGACGGGCAGCGTGCGCTGGCCTCGGGCGGCCCGGTGCGCCGCCGGCTGGCCGGGCGCTACGTCGCGGGCATGACGCCGGGCTACCGCATCGGCGTCGGCCTCGGCGGCAACGTCAACGGCTGGCCGCGCGCCCGAGTCAACCAGTGGCGGAACAGCTATGTCGCGGCACGGGAGCGCATCGGCGTGGCCGGCTTCGGCGAGTTCCACTTCGTGTTCGAGAACAGCCGCACCTTCGTGATGGTGGACGCAGCCAGGGCCGTTGCGCGAGGGATGGCCCAGCTCTAACGGTTTCGCGCCTCCGCGCCGATATTCAGAGCACGTTTCCGAAGGAACTCCCGGGGAACGGCATCTATGACAGCGATGACCGCGACAACACTGGGCACGGTTCTGCTGGTCGCCAGCGTGCTCATCCTGGTCTGGGGCTTCCCCAACCTCCCGCGCCGGTAGCACCTCGTGTAGCGCCTGCGGCTTGTGCGAGAACGCACTCCTCGTACAAAGTTGAGCCATGGACGGCCGGGCACGACTCCGTACCGCGCTGTTCGTCGCCGTCGGGCTCGCGGCGACGGGCCTCGGGCTGCTCGCGTACGGAACGAATGTCTTCCGTGACCTCGACCTCCGATCGGTGGATGCCCGATTCACGATCCGCGGCAAGCAGAGCCCCGACTCCAACATCGTCCTGGTCAAGGTCGACGACAAGACGTTCAGCGACCTCCAGAAGCGCTGGGAGGACTTCCGTCCGGAGCACGCCGACCTGATCCGGCAGCTCAAGAAGGACGGAGCGAAGGTGATCATCTACGACGTCCAGTTCAGTGAGCCCTCGAAGCCGGGGCGCGAGGAGGACGACAACGAGCTGATCACCGCGGTTGCCGACGCCGGCAACGTCGTCCTCGCCACGACCGGGGCGCCGGTCTTCGGTGACAACGCGGTCGTGCGTCAGTACAACGGAACAGTCGGCAACGCCTACTTTCCGCCCGACCCCGGCGGCTACCTCCGCCGTATGCGCTACGAGATCGACGGCCTGAAGACGCTGGCCGTCGCTGCGGCCGAACGTGAGCGGGGCAAGACAGTCGAGCGTTTCCCGACGACGTGGATCGACTATCGCGGCCCGGTCGGGACGTTCGAGTCGGTTTCTTTCTCGGACGCGGTCAACGGCAAGGTCCCCCCGAGCTTCTTCCGCGGCAAGATCGTCGTCGTCGGCCCGTGGGCGTCGACGTTCCAGGACGAGCATCCGGTGTCCTTCGGAAACGACCTCATGCCGGGGCCGGAGATCCAGGCGAACGCGATCTCGACCGTCTTGCGTGGGCAGCCACTGAACACCGTCCCGGGCTGGGTGAACATCGTGCTGATCATCGTGCTCGGGCTGCTGGCGCCGCTCTCCGGGCTCCGCTTCTCGCTGCGGGGGACGCTCGTCCTCTCGCTCGCGGCTGCCCTCGCCTACATGGTGCTGACGCAGCTGCTGTTCCAGGAGGGCTGGATCGTGTCGTTCGTCTATCCATTCGGAACGCTCGTGGCCGCGTCTGTCGGCGCCCTCGGCGCCCATTACCTGCTCGCCGCCTTCGAGCGCGAGCGCGTGCGGGACGTCTTCTCACGATTCGTGCCGGAGACGGTCGTCGAGCAAGTGCTGGCACGGACGGACTCGGACCTCCGGCTCGGCGGTGTCTCGCTCGAGAGCACGGTCATGTTCACCGACCTTCGCGGCTTCACGACGTTCGCCGAGTCGCTTCCGCCGGCGAGGGTGATCGAGTGCCTGAACGCGTATCTCGAGGAGATGAGCGAGGCGATCCTCGGCCACGGCGGCACGCTCGTCTCCTACGAGGGCGACGGGATCATGGCCGTGTTCGGCGCACCGATCGAGCAGTCCGACCATGCCGACCGCGCCGTTGCGGCCGCCCGCGAGATGCTCACGGAGCGACTTCCGAAGTGGAACGCCTGGCTGCGCGAGCAGGAAGTGAGCGACGGTTACAAGATGGGCATCGGCCTGAACACCGGCATGGTTGTCTCGGGCAACGTCGGCTCCGAGCGTCGCCTCGAGTACACGGCGATCGGGGACACGACGAACACCGCGGCGCGGATCCAGGGGATGACGAAGGGCCAGACACACCTGCTCTTCTTCTCCGACTCGACGCGCGAGCGGCTCCAGCGCGAGGTCGAGGACATCGTCTTCATCGACGAGTTCGAGGTTCGCGGCCGTTCGCAGCCCGTGAAGATCTGGTCGATCGAGGCCGCGAGCGACGCGGCGTTCGAGGAGCGGAGAGCCCTGGGCTACGCCCCGGGCGCCCTGGCCAAGTAAGCCCGCCCCGCGCGAAGGATGACGGTCTTCCGCGTGCGGAAGTCACGCACGAGAACGACCCCGCGCTGGGCGCGGGTCAGCGTGCCGTCGCAGCGGTCCTGGACGAGCCACTTCGTCCCGCGCACGGTCGCCGAGCTGTACCGCCCCTTCGTGGTGAATCGGCCCTTGCCGTCTCCCCAGAGCTTGCGGACGGGGCGCTTTCGCTTGGCGTCGGTTCCGAGCGCGCTCAGCGAGCCCCGGCCGCACGCACGGAAGTTCCCGCCTTCGAGGCGCAGCGTCGTGATCGCATTCCGCGTCTTCTTCTGCAGGATCGTGAACAGGCCGGAGAAGAACTTGCTCGAGTTGGTGCGCCCGCCGCCGAGGCCCGCGGTCAGCGAAATCACCCCCCGGGTCACGTCTACTCTGGAGCCGACCGGAATCTCGGTCTGACCGTCGAGCTCGATGAACTTGTTCTGGCCGGGCTCCTTGATGAGCACCCGGCCGCTCTCGGCCTTTGCG
The DNA here is from genome assembly GCA_035765175.1 of Gaiellaceae bacterium. Lineage (GTDB taxonomy): Bacteria > Actinomycetota > Thermoleophilia > Gaiellales > Gaiellaceae > VAXT01. The sequence continues at coordinate 1,836 of DASTYD010000044.1, read as the reverse complement.
CCGACGATCACACCGGGCTGGGGCTGCTCGATCACGTCGGTCGCGCAGTTGGCGAGGTCGCTGACGGCCACGTCTCCGGGAGCGGAGGCGTCGACGTCGACGATGTTCGTGACGTCCTCGCGGGGGGCGACGTACGACCCGGCGTACGTCCAGCGCTCGGCGGGCTCGAGGAGGCCGTCTCCGTCGTCACCGCTCTGCAGCTCCGGGTTGAAGTCGTCGCCGTCGACGAGCGGTGTTCCTGCATCGGCTCTGATCGCGACCGTGGTGAAAGCCACGTCGCCGGTGTTTGCAACCACGGCGTCGATCTCGATCGTCGCCCCGGCCCTCACGCGATGTGGAGAGCACGTCTGAGTGACGTCGATCGCAGCGGCCTGCTGCCGCGAAGGGGCGCCGCGGGCAGTGCCTGCCACCCAGAGGAGCGCGAAGCCGGCGAGGAGGGCTGCCGCCAACCCGACGCGTGGCGCCGTTCGCTTCACCGAAGTACTCACGAGTCGATTCATCAGCCCCCACCCTCCAACTCCAGTAAATGGCGCGTGAACCTTCGTTCTACACGGTAATCGAGATTGATTCAACGAAGGATCTTGAGCGCCGTCCGAAAATCTGTATAGGCTCCCGCTTCCGTCCAGATGAGGATCCCTGGAATTCCAGCTGTCGGCCCGCTCCCGCCCCTGGCGGACACGTGGCGTCGTTCGTTCGTCGAGCTGCTCGGCACGTTCACGCTGGTCTTCGCCGGCGCCGGAACGATCATGTCGGTCGGCCCGCAGGCCGACGCGGGAACGCTCGAGGTCGCGCTGGCGAGCGGCCTTGCGATCGCGGTCATGGTTTCGGCGGTCGGGCACATCTCCGGCGGCCACTTCAACCCGGCGATCACGTTCGGCTTCATGCTCACGCGCCGGATCTCTCTTCTGCTCGGACTGGCCTACTGGGTCGCGCAGCTCGCCGGCGGGGTGCTCGCGGCGCTGCTCCTCCGGTGGATCTTTCCGGAGGCGACGCGGGACGCGACGAACCTCGGCGCTCCAGCCGTCCGCGTGATCGATATCGGCCCGGCACTCGTCGTCGAGGCGCTCCTGACGTTCTTCCTCGTCTGGGTCGTGTTCGCGATGACGGCCGACCCGCGCAGCACGTACAGCTCGATTGCGGGGCTCGCGATCGGGCTCGTGATCGTGGTCGACATGCTGATGGGCTACTCGCTCACGGGAGCGGCCATGAACCCGGCACGCGCGTTCGGGCCCGAGCTCGTCTCGGGCACCTGGGACGACTTCTGGATCTGGTACGTCGGCCCGCTCGCAGGCGGCGCGATAGCGGCGCTGCTCTACGACGAGCTGTACCTGCGTACGAGGGAGCCTGTCGTACCAGTCGGACCGCCGGAAACGGGCGTCGAAGAGCCCGGACCGGGCCTCGCCGCTCGCGACACCTAGTCAGCCGCGCCAGATCCGCTCGCTTCGCTCGCATGACGATCTGCCGCGGAGGTCGTCAGCCAGCACGAGCCCGGTGCTGGCGGCAGTCATGCCGCCGGCCAAGCCCCGAGAGACGCGGCTACAATTCGAACCCCCGGCGCATTCGTCTAGTGGCCTAGGACACCGCCCTCTCACGGCGGCGGCACGGGTTCGAATCCCGTATGCGCCTTTTTCGCGCCTCTGCTCGACAAAGCGAGCCGCGCGGTCCGCCGACTACTCCGACTCTTCCGCGATCTCCTCGGCTTCGCCGAACTTGTCGACTACCAGGTACTCCGCGCGACGTTCGACGACCGATTCGATCTCCGGATTTTCATGCCCTGGCAGGACGACGAAGCGGTCGTCCTGGGCATGGATGCCGTCGTAGTCGGCGACCGTCGCA
>DASTYD010000043.1:0-29284 GCA_035765175.1 Gaiellaceae bacterium | reverse complement strand
GGAGCCCTTGATCGAGGCGACCCGCGAGTTCCTCTCGCGCGTCGCCGCTCGCGTCTAGAGGGCTCCCCCCGCGGCCGGAGGCGCGCCGGCCTCGAGCGGGCTCGCCTCGGCGGCGGTCCGGGCGAGGAGCTCCTCGACGAGCAGCAGGTTGTCGCCGGCCCGCTCCACCGTCGCGAGCAGGTGCGACATCGACGAGACCTCCTCGCGCTGCTCCTTTATCGCAGCCGTAGCGGTGCGGGAGGGCCTAGAGGTGTGGCAGGGCGAGGACGCGCGAGCGCGTCTACTCGGTCGGTGCGGCATACCTCGCCAGCAGGTCGCAAAGGATTCGCATCATCGCGAGCGCGGTCTCGGGCCGCTCGCGCAGGATCGCTTCGAACGCTGGCTTGTGCAACTCGAGAACACGGACGTCCGACATTGCCAAGAGCGAGGCCGCACGAGGCTTGCTCGAGATCACCGCCATCTCGCCGATGAAGTCGCCTGGGCCACGAACAGCGAGTATTTGCTCGCCGGAGCCCAGCACCTGCACTTCGCCGTCGACAATGACGTAGAGCGTGTCGCCGGGCTCGCCTCTGGCCGCAAGCAGCTCGCCTTCCGAGAAGAACGCCTCGTCGGCGGCGGCTGCGATCGGTTCGAGCTCTTGCGGCGGGAGCGCCTCGAAGAGGGGGACCTTGCGCAGGAAAATCACCCGCTCCACCACGGGCACCTTCGTCGTCAGGGTGTGGGTCATCGTTCCTCCTTCGAGTAGCGCGCCCTTGGCGAACTCGGCGCACTGCCGTATCCAATTATCCGGGTCGTTGCGAAGCTGATCGAGCACCTCGGCGTCGAAGCCATCTGCCGCGCGCGACTCCCAAAGCGCCAGGAGCGGACGGACGATCGCCGGATCTCCTACCGTCTCGATGACCTCGAGTGCCGTTGCGCGCTGAGCTGGGTCGGACACGACGAGGTTTTCGAGCGCGGCGAAGACACTGGCGCGACGTGCGCCTAGCAGTGCAGCCGCGTGAAGTGCGGCCAACGCGTTGCGCTCCTCACGAGCCCGGAGCGAATCGTGCAGCAACCCAACCGCAGCGTCCTCGCTCCCACCGAGCTTCCTGCGCAGCTTTGCGTCTTCGAGCGCGCGCGCGACCGCCTCGGCAGCGAACCTCTGAAGGCGGATGGCACTCCCGTCCAACGGGAGGCGCTGGAGCGCGACCAGCGCTGCCTCCTGGTAATCCTCGGCGAAGACCGCGTCGACGACGGCCTCGACGGCGGGCTCACCGACCTCTCCGAGCGCTTCCGCCGCGGAGGCACGTACAAGGGCGTCGTCGTCCGCGAGCAACGCGACGAGTGGTTCGACCGCGTCTTCCTTCGCAGCAGCGGCGATCGCGTGTGCGGCCTCGCGGCGCACTCGGGAGTCGAGGTCGTCGAGGCCGGCCAGCGCAAGGTGCCGTGTTCCGGGCTCGCCGGCGGTGGCGAGCATGCAATATCCGACCTCTCGAACGGACGGATCCGGCGAGCGAAGGACTGCTTCGAGCACGGACTGCGCGCGCGCTTCGTGCTCGAAGAGGATCGCGGCGGCGAGGGCGCGGACTGAGGTTTCCTCGTCGTCGATCGTTTCGGGCGCGGGCTGCACACCGGCGCGGGCCAAGACCCCAAGAGCCGCGAGGCGGACCGATGAGTCAGGATCGGAGAGACGAACGGCTGCGACTTGGGCGGCACGTTTCGCATCCACGCGCTCGAGCGACGTCAGCGCAGCCAGCCGGACTTCAGCTTCGTCGTCTTCCGCTGCCGAAGAGGCCAGCGCTTCGACGGCTTCGGGATGGTCGAGATCGGCGAGGGCGTTTGCGGCTAGCAGTCGCGCGGTGACCTCGTGGTCGGTGAGGTGTTCCAGGAGTACGGCGAGTCCGACAGCGTCGGCGTTCAGGATCGAAGCCCTCGGCCCCGCGGGCGTGCCGAAGATGGTCGGGCGCCCTTCGCGCAGCGCTGAGACCAGGGCTCGCGGGTAGGCGCTGCGGATCCGCGAAATGGAGGCGACTGCGAGTGCGGAGCCGACGAGACCCGCGCCGTACAGCACACGGGGCTCGTCGAGTCGCTGCGAAACGAGGGCGACGGCGCCGGCGACGATGGTTCCGATTTGGGTCGGAACGCCCGTGAGAAACGCGCGCACGCGGTCTCGGCGGTGGGGTGGGATCGTGTTCACGAGTGCCTCCCAGGTACTGCCGGCGCCGCCGCTCCGCCAGGCGATCTGCGCGAATCGAAACGCGGCCAGGGTCGCGAACGTCGCCGCAACCGCGAGCACGCCGAACGCGACGAGGTACAGAACCGGCAGGACGAGCACGACTGTCGGGACCCCGAATCTGCCGAGCAGCCGGCTGGTGACGAGAAGCGAGAGCGCGAGCGCTGTCCCCATCGACACCGCGAAGAAGACGCCGAAGAAGGCCGCGAGCTCATCGGCGTCGGGATAGCGCTCGGCAGCCGCCTTCGAAAACGGGAGGTAGAGGAGGCTGAAGAGGAGCGAGGTGAGGAGAGCGCCTGCGCTCATCCAACGGAGGAGTGGGGAGGCACGCACGTCGTGGACGGCGGCGAGAAGGCCCGGCGGCTGACGCCTCTGACGTGGCGCTTCGGCGGTCGAGGGTCGTGCCGAGGTGAGCCGCCAGGCCACGGCGCTAGCCGCGCCCATCAGCGCGGCCCAGACCAGAAGGAGATTCTCCGACCCGAGTGTTGCGGCAAGGGGGCCTGTGACGAGGCCGCCCACGATGAGGCCGACCACGCCTCCCGCTGCGATCAGCGGGAAGAACCGCTTTGCCTGCCGTGTGTCCGAGACGAGGCCGGCGAGCCCCCAGATCGCGAGCAGGCAGGTGAACTCGGCCACGCTTTGGAGAATCCAGAGCGCGCCGTACACCCAGGTGGCCTCGGTCTCGAGGGCTGCGCGCCCCACCAGCGCGGCCATGGAGATCGCGGCAGGAATGATGACGAACACTCGCTCGCGACCGACGCGTGCGAGCAGCGCGCCGACACCGCCAGTGGTCAAGAACATTGCGATGCCGACGATGAGGTAGAGCTTCGGGAGATTCTCGACGCCGTACCGCGCGAAGAAGAGCGCGTCGATGCTGCTCTGGGCGATCATGATCGCGGCGTCGGCAAGGAACGCAACGGCTATGGCTAGGCCAAGCGTCTTTCCCTCGCCGGGGTGGACGCGAAAGAGCGCCTGCAGTTTGCGCGCGACCGCCGTCATTCCACGACCGCTCTAACCGGTGAAACGGTCAGGCTGCTGTGCAAACTCGCCCGCGCAGCTGAGCGAGCAGAAGAAATAGGCGCTGCCGTCGTGCACGAGTCGCCCAGCGGCGCGATCGGGGTTCACAGCCATCCGGCAGACGGGGTCGATCGGCAACGCCTCTCCGCTCAGGCTGCCAAGTCGCAAAGCCGCGAACACCTCGACGGGTTCCGCGATGTTCTTGAGCGTTTGGCGCCCGCGAGATTCGTAGAAGACTCCAGCCAGGTCCGGGACGAGCGCGGCGGTGCTTCCCGTGACCAGCACCTCGCCACCTGTGGCGAGCGCCGAGACCCGCGCGGCCAAGTTGACGGCGGCGCCGAAATAGTCGCCCTCGTTCTCGACCGCTTGTCCGTGATGGAGGCCGACTCGAACGGCCGGCGCTCCGTGGTCGAGCATCAGGTCGTTGGCAATCAGAAGGCCAAGGACGATCCCGTCCCCAGGATCCGGGATCCGCAGCATGAGCGCGTCCCCGATCGTCTTGACGTGCTCTCCATGGACCGAGCCTAGTTCAGCTCTCACGGCCTTCGTGAAGTCAGAGACGAGGGCGAAAGCCGCCTCGTCTCCGTGCGCCTCCGTCAGAGCGGTGAAGCCGGCGATGTCGGCGAAAGCGAAAGTGGCAGCAGCGTTGCTCATCATGCTCGATGTGCCCAGCAGGGGCGGCAGGACTCGAACCTGCAACCCCCGGTTTTGGAGACCGGTGCTCTGCCAGTTGAGCTACGCCCCTGGGTTGCTCACCGATTGTAGTCGCGGTTTTCCGGCCAGTAGAGTCGCGCGGTGGCCGCATCGCAGGCTCGGGCCCTCGGGGTCCTCTTTCTCTTCCTTGCCGTCTTCTTCGTCGGGATCGCGGTCACCGCGGTGATGGCCGGCGGGTCGGCGGTCGTGATCGGCGTGGCGGCGGCCGTCCTGGCGCTCTGGATCGGCAGCTTCGGGCTGCGCGCGCTCCTGGTGAAACGTGGGCGTTGAGGCTTCGACGGCCGAGGGCCGTATTCTCTAGCCCGTGGCGCAGACCGACGAGACCGCGGCCCTGTGGCAGGAGTTCCGTGATTCGCGTGACCAGGCGGTGCGCGACCGACTCATTCTGACGTACGCGCCGCTCGTCAAGTACGTCGCAGGGCGGCTCGGAAGCGGCCTGCCGGCGCACGTCGACGAGGGCGACCTCGTCTCGTACGGCCTGCTCGGGTTGATCGGCGCGATCGAGCGCTACGACCCCGACCGCGACGTGAAGTTCGAGACGTATGCGATCGCGCGCATCAAGGGGGCGATCATCGACGAGCTGCGCGCGATGGACTGGGTTCCGAGATCCGTTCGAGCTCGCGCGCGCCACATCGAGCGTGCGATCGCGGAGCTCGAGGCGAAGCTGCACCGGGCGCCGACCGATGAGGAGATCGCGGAGAAGCTCGGCATCGAGGTCGAGGAGCTCGAGGAGAGCCTGACGGAGATCTCCCGCTCGTCGATCGCCGCGCTCGACGAGCTGTGGACGATCTCGTCGTCAGGCGGAGACCAGGTCGCGCTCATCGACACGATCGAGGACACGACGGGCCCCGAGCCGCAGGCCGCGCTGGCGCAGACCGAGCTGAAGGAGGCGCTCGGCGAGGCGATCGCGCGGCTGCCGGAGCGGGAGAAGCTCGTCGTCACGCTCTACTACTACGAGGAGCTGACCCTGCGCGAGATCGGCGAGGTGCTCGGCGTGACCGAGTCGCGGGTCTCCCAGTTGCACACGAAGGCGATCCTGCGCCTGAAGGCTCGCCTCGCCGGTACGCCCGCGCGCGACTCCGGCGACTGAGCTCCTAATTAAGGCGCACCCAGCCTCCTCCCCGCTGCGAGCCTAGTCGGGAAATCCGCACTCGTGTGTGCCGGTTCTGCACCGAAAGACAGACCATCTGGGGCGGGGGTGCCTCGCTAAGATCGCGCCAAACCAGCCAGGAGGAGCAATCGCATGCCCGCAGTCGAGCCCGGAAAGATCCGCAACGTCGCCGTCGTCGGTCACCGCGGGACGGGAAAGACCTCGCTCGTCGAGGCAATGCTCTTCCAGGCAGGCGCCACGAATCGCCTCGGCGTCGTCGAGCAGGGCACCACGATCTCCGACTGGGACGAGGACGAGCAGGAGCGCGAGATGTCGATCTCCGACTCGCTCACTCACCTGGAGTGGCAGGGACGGAAGATCAACCTCATCGATACGCCGGGCGAGCCGAGCTTCCAGGGGGACGCGATCGCTGCGTTGCACGTCGTCGAAGGTGCGCTCGTCACCGTCAGCGGCGTCATGGGCGTCGAGGTGCAGACCGCGCGCAACTGGCAGCGCGCAGAAGACCTCGGCCTCGCGCGCGTCGTCTTCGTGAACATGCTCGACCGCGAGCGCGCCGACTTCTTCCGCACGCTCGAGCAGCTCCGGTCGCAGTTCGGCAGCCAGTGTGTCGCGATCCACCTGCCGATCGGCGCCGAGCACGAGCTGACCGGAATCGTCGATCTCCTGCACATGACCGCATACACGAGCCCCGAGAGCGCCAAGGAAGGGAGCCCCAGCGAGATTCCCGCAGACATGTCGGACCAGGTCGAGCAGTACCGCACCCAGATGCTCGACTCGGTCGTCGAGACCGACGAGGCTCTCATGGAGCGGTATCTCGACGGCCAGGAGCTCTCGCCCGAGGAAGTCGCGTCGGCGCTCAAGGCCGCCGTCACCCGCGGCGAGCTCTTCCCCGTCGCCTGCGGGGTCGCGACGAAGAACCTGGGCACGACCGCTGTCCTCGACCTGCTCGTCGAGGGCGTGCCGTCGCCGGCGAAGAAGGGCGCGCCGATCGAGATCGAGGGCGCGGCAGACGCGGCCTTCGTCTTCAAGACCGTCGCCGATCCCTTCGCTGGACGCATCAACATCTTCCGCGTCCTCCAGGGCTCGATCTCCTCCGACGCGACGCTCGCGAACGCGAGGACGCACGACAAGGAGCGCGTCGGTGCGCTCCTCGCGCTCCAGGGCAAGGAGCACGAGTCCGCGGACGAGTTCGGCGAGGGCGACATCGGCGCGGTCGCGAAGCTGAAGGACGTGATGACCGGCGACGTGCTTCTCGACTCCGACCAGAAGATCGACCTGCCGAGCCTGGACTTCCCCGAGCCCGTGATGAGCTTCGCGATCACGCCCAAGGCGAAGGGCGACGAGGAGAAAGTCGCGACGTCGCTGCGCCGCCTGAGCGAAGAGGATCCGACGCTCCAGCTCCGCCGCGACTCACAGACGGGCGAGCAGCTCCTCTCGGGGATGACGCAGATGCATGTCGAGGTCGCGGTCGACCGGCTCAAGCGCCGGTTCGGGGTCGAGGTCGACCTCAACCCGCCGCGCGTGCCGTACCTGGAGACGATCCGCAAGCAAGCGAAGGGGCACGGTCGGTACAAGAAGCAAACCGGCGGACGCGGCCAGTTTGGCGACTGCCACATCCTCCTTGAGCCCATCGAGGGGCACACGGGGTACGAATTCGTCGACAAGATCGTCGGCGGCGTGATTCCACAGGGTTTCCGGCCGGCGGTCGACAAGGGCATCCAGGAGGCGATGCTCAAGGGCGAGCTCGCCGGAGCACCGGTGCAGGGCGTGCGCGTTCAGCTCGTCGACGGCTCGTACCACACGGTCGACTCGTCGGAGATGGCGTTCAAGGTCGCCGGCTCGATGGCCTTCAAGCAGGCCTACGAGCAGGCCGACCCGGTGCTCCTCGAGCCGATCATGGACGTCGACGTGACGGTTCCCGACGAGACCGTCGGCTCGGTGAACGGCGACCTCAACTCACGGCGCGGGCGGCTGCAGGGAATGGAGCCGAGCGGCGGCATGACCCGGATCAAGGCCGAGGTGCCGATGGCGGAGATGCTGACCTACGGCCAGGCGCTCACCTCGATGACCGGCGGCCGCGGCGACTACCACATGCAGTTCCTGCGCTATGACGAGGTTCCCAGCCACGTGGCGCAGAAGCTGATCGAGGAGTCGAAGAAAGAGAAGGAAGAGGCGAAGGTCTAGGTTTCGCCGAACTCCTGTGGACGTTGGGCGACGGTTGGTCTCCGCTGGCGGCGGACTGGCCGAAGCCCGGAGGCGGAGGCGGGATGAACCCACCTCCGCGGCGGGACGTACGGCCTAGGCCGTCTGGGGCTGCGAATCCTTCAGCCGCTTGATCAGGTCGGCGACGTCGGCGAGCTCTTGCTCGAGGTCTCGCTGGTATTCCTCGAGCCGCTCGAGGACGCGCTCGGGCTCGTACCAGCGCTGACCGACACCGCGACGACGGAAATGTCTACGTCCGTGGTGCATGTTCACCCCCTTTGCTCGTCGTAGCGCTTTCTGAATTGCTCGATCTGGCGCTCGATCTTGCTGAACGCCTCGACCCACTGGGCGAGAACTCGGCGGCCGGACTGCGTGATGACGTAGATCCGCTTGGCCGGGCCGGGGGCGTCGTCGTCCCAGGTCGAATCGACGAGGCCGTCGCGCTCCAGTGAACGGAGTATTCGATAGAGGTTGCCCATGTCGATGCGCTCCGCAGGCATGAGCGCCTGCAACTTGTCGAGAAGCTCGTAGCCGTGGCCCGGGCTATCGCGCAGAACGAGCAGGACGGCGGGTTCCGTGAACCGCTCGAGCCGCGCACGAACCTGCCACCGGCCGGGCCCGAGGCGACGCCGTCCGCGGGCCCCGCGAGGGAGCTCCATGCGCCTTCTCATCGCACTCTCAGCAAGTTACAGTGTAAAACACAGATAGCTGGAGCGTAGCATTCCGCCCAGGCCAGGCAGTTGGGGCTATAGTCGCCCGCGATGCGGTCTTCCCGCGCCCTCGCCGTCCAGACGTGTGCGATCTGCGAGCGAACCCTGCTCGACGGCGAGCGCACCACGCGATTCGCGCCCGAGGGCGGGGATTTCCTCGACGTCTGCCCGCTGTGCCAGGAAATCGCCGCCGAGCAGGGCTGGCTCAAGGAGGGCAGCCCGACCACACCGACCTTCGCAGAGGAACCGCGCCGCAAGCGCTTCAGCCTCGCCTCGTTCCTCGATCCGCGCCGCGCGGTGCCCGAAGAGACAGTCGCCCCGGAGCCGATCCTCCGCCGGCTCTCCGACCACGAGCGCGCGATGGTCGAGGCAGCGGACCTGTTCAACGCGAGCCCGTATCGTCGCACCGTCGGCGGCATCGGGAAGAGCCTCGGCAAGCCGAACGTGAGCGTCGTCCCGCTCTCCGGCGTGAACATGGAGGTCGTCGTCACCGTGGCCTGGGACATCTCGTGGTACCAGTACCGCGTGCTCCCGGACTCGGCGCAGCCAGTCCGCCTCGCCGAACGGGGACACGAGCTCGAGGAGCTCGAGCCTTCGTTCCGGATGTGGAACGCGCGCGTCGATCCGGACGGACGCGTCGTGCCGGAGATAGCCCGGCTGTAGCCGGAGAACTCACGACTCAGCGCGGCTCGCGTCACCTGGACGCCGGAGAAATCACCACTCAGCGCCGCTCGCGTCACCTGGACGGTGACGCTTCGCATTCTCGCCGCTGACCGCGGCGAGAATAGGCTCGTCGTGCCGGAGATAGCCCGGCTTAGCCGGAGAAATCACCACTCAGCGCGGCTCGCGTCACCTGGGACGGTGACCCTTCGCATTCTCGCCGCTGACCGCGGCGAGAATGGGCGCGTCGTACCCGAGATCGCGCGTCTCTGGCGGAATACCGCCTTACACTTAGCGGGTGATCTACTGCGTGATCCCCCGCGAGCTCGCGGACGAGCTCTTCGACAAGATGGTCGAGTACTACAAGGACAACCCGAACGTGACCGTCATCGTCGACCGCCGCGAGGGGCCGGACCGCCGCAAGGGCCGGCCGCGCGAGACCGGAGGCAAGCGCGTGACTCGCGACCGGCGCCGGCCGCGCATCCCGGGCACGTTCCTCGAGGCCGAGGGCGAGGGCGAAGCCGCAGACTAGAATCGCCCCGATGGCGATTCTCGGCGCGAAAAGCTTCCAGAACTACATCGACGGCGAGTGGGTCGACGCCGCCTCCGGTGAGACCTTCGAGAGCACGAGCCCGGCGAACGGCGACACGATCGGCACTTTCCCGCGCTCGTCCGCCGAGGACGTCGAGCGCGCAGTCGCCGCCGCGAAAGCCGCCTACGAGGACTGGCGCCTCGTTCCCGCGCCGAGACGCGGCGAGATTCTCTTCCGGTTCGCGCACCTCCTGACCGAGCAGAAGGAGGACCTCTCCCAGCTCATGGCCCGCGAGATGGGCAAGGTCCTGCCCGAGGCGCGCGGCGACGTCCAGGAAGCGATCGACATGGCCTACTACATGGGCGGCGAGGGCCGGCGCCTCTTCGGCCAGACGACGCCCTCGGAGCTCCCCGACAAGTTCAACATGAGCGTCCGGCAGCCGATCGGCGTCGTCGGCGTGATCACGCCGTGGAACTTCCCGATCGCAATCCCGAGCTGGAAAACGCTGCCCGCGCTCGTCTCCGGCAACACGGTCGTCTTCAAGCCCGCGACGGACACGCCGACGCTTGGAGAGCGCTACGTCGAGATCCTCGTCGAGGCGGGCGTCCCCGCCGGCGTCGTGAACATCGTGCACGGCGGCGGGGCAGAGGTCGGCAACGCGCTCGTCGAGCATCCGGACGTGCCGGTCATCTCGCTCACCGGCTCCCGCGAGACCGGCGTCGCGGTCACGAAGACAGGCGCCGACCGGCTCAAGCACATCCACCTCGAGCTCGGCGGCAAGAACGCGATCATCGTCCTCGACGACGCCGACCTCGATCTGGCCGTCGAGGGCATCCTCTGGTCGGCGTTCGGCACCTCCGGCCAGCGCTGCACCGCCGCGAGCCGTGTGATCGCCCAAGAGGGCGTCTACGACGAGCTGACCTCACGGCTCGTCGGCGCCGCGGAGAAGCTCCGGCTCGGAGTCGGCTGGGAGGAGGACACGGACGTCGGGCCGGTCATCAACCAGGCCGCGCTCGAGAAGATCCACTCGTACACGACGATCGGCATGGACGAAGGCGCGACGCTCCTCACCGGCGGCGAGGTCGCATCCGGCAACGGGCTCGACAAGGGCTTCTACTACCGGCCGACGATCTTCGGGGACGTCGATCCCGAGATGCGGATCGCCCAGGAGGAGATCTTCGGGCCGACGACGGCCGTGATCAAGGTGGGCGACGTGGACGAGGCGATCCGCGTCTCGAACGGCATCAAGTATGGGCTCTCTTCCTCGATCTTCACGCGCGACGTGAACAAGGCCTTCCGCGCGATGCGCGACTTGAAGGCCGGAATCACGTACATCAACGCGGGCACGATCGGCGCCGAGGTGCACCTGCCCTTCGGCGGCGTCAAGGACACCGGGAACGGGCACCGCGAGGCCGGCCAGGCGGCGCTCGACTTCTTCACCGAGTGGAAATCGATCTACGTCGACTACTCGGGCAAGCTCCAGAAAGCCCAGATCGACACCTCCGAGTAGCCGTTGCCGGCCGAGCCCTCTGAACGGCGAGACGCTCTCGTCGAGCGCCTCTTCGGCGCGACCCTCGGCGCGATGGACGTCCTGTCCGTCTACCTCGGAGACCGGCTCGGGCTCTACCGCGCCCTCGCCGAACGCGGGGCTTCCACGTCGGAGGAGCTCGCCGAGGCAACGGGACTCGAGGAGCGCTACCTGCGCGAGTGGCTCGAGCAGCAGGTGACGACCGGGATCCTCGAGCTCGACGACCACGGCCGCTTCACGCTGCCCGTCGGCCACGACGAAGCGCTGACCGACGAGGCCAGCCTCAACTACGTCGCGCCCTTCGGGAAGCTCGTCGTGGCCTGCGTGCGCCCCATCGACCAGCTTCTAGCTGCATTTCGGAGCGGTGACGGCGTCCCGTACGCCGCCTACGGCGCGGACCTCCACGAGGGCCAGGCCGAGTTCACGCGCCCGCTGTTCGACCACTTCCTCGGCAGCGAGTGGTTCCCCGCAATCCCCGACGTGCACGAACGCCTCGAATCCGACCCGCCTGCCCGAGTCGCCGACGTCGCCTGCGGCCAGGGCTATTCGACGATGGCCATCGCGCGGGCGTATCCGAAGGCGGTGGTCGACGGGCTCGACCTCGACGAGGCGTCGATCGCGGCGGCCCAGGAGAACCTCGCCGGCAGCGGCCTCGACGATCGCGTGACTTTCCATCAACGCGACGCAGCCGACCCCGGCCTGCAGGGACGCTACGACCTCGTCTACATCCACGAAGCGCTGCACGACATGTCGTATCCGGTGGACGTCCTCCGCGCGTGCCGCGGCCTGCTCGGGGAAGGCGGCACGGTCGTCGTGGGCGACGAGCGCGTGGCCGACTCGTTCCCGGCGCTCGGCGACGACATCGAGCGCATGTACTACGGCTTCAGCATCCTCCATTGCCTGCCGGTCGGCATGGTCGGCGACGGCGCCGCGGGCACCGGGACGGTGATGCGCTCCGACACGGTCCGGCGCTATGCACAGGAAGCCGGGTTCGGCGGGTTCGAGGTCCTGCCGATCGAGAACGACTTCTACCGCTTCTACCGGCTCAGCCCGTGAAGCGCGTGCCCTGCAAGTGGGCTCGCGAACAAGTGAGCTAGCTTCTAGGCATGTCAGATCCACCGCGAGCAAACATTCGGCTCGGCCACGAGGTTTCCCAGACGGAGGACCTTCCGGGCGCCCTATTGATGGACAAGGCAGCGGCCGAGGGCCTGCACGAGATTCGCTCGGCGAGCTGGCCGACGAGCGTCAAGTCGCTGGAGGCGGTCGGTACGCCGGTCGCGCGAGCGACGTCGCACCACGGAGAAAGCGCACTCTTCGAAGCAGACAGCGTGCTGTACGAGGTCGCGCTGTGGGGCTCACAGATCACCGTCGCCGCGGCCGGCCGCGACCGCGACGCCGTCACCGCGGTCATCGAGCGTCTGGAGGAGCTCTTCCCGCCGCCGGATCCCAGCTCGTCGCATGAGGTTCCGGTCACGTTCTGGATGTATACGCCCCAGGGCCCTCGCCCCTCGTGGCGGCCGATCGCCGTGCCCGCCTGGGACGAGATCGAGGTCAACTACGCTGCGCGAACCCGCGATCAGCTCGCTGCGCTGATGGCCGATTTCCAGCCCGCGCGTGGCGGGCAGCTCGTCCTCTGGCACGGGGAGGCCGGCACGGGCAAGACCTTTGCCCTGCGGGCGCTGGCATGGGAATGGCGCGAGTGGTGTCAGATCCACTACATCGTCGATCCGGACTCGTTCTTCGGCGAGCACGCCGACTATCTGATGTCGGTGCTGCTCGAGCCGCCGTTTCCGATGATGGTCGGCGGCCAGCGGTACGGCCCGTCGGTCGGGGTCGCGATGTTTCACGACATCGAGGACTACGACGAGGACGGAGGCGAGGACGACCGGCTCTGGCGCCTGCTCGTCATGGAGGACACGGGAGAGCTGCTGAGTGCGGACGCGCGCGAGCGCACGGGCCAGGGTCTCTCGCGGTTCCTGAACGTCGTCGACGGTCTGATCGGCCAGGGACTGCGCGTGATCGTGCTCGTGACGACGAACGAGGAGATCAAGAAGCTCCATCCAGCTGTCGCACGGCCGGGGCGGTGCGCCGCGAACGTGATGTTCGATGCGCTCAGCCGCGAGGAGGCCTCGGAGTGGCTCTCTGCTCACGGAGTCGACGAGGAATCGCCTGGTTCGCGCACCCTCGCGTCGCTCTACGCGCAGGCCGAGGGGCGCGACCCGAGCGAGACGGTCCTCGTGGGCTTCGGCGGCTAGCCCTCGGCAGGCGGCTGCCAGAGCTCGAAGCGGTTCCCTTCCGGGTCGGTCGCCCAGCCGAAGCGGCCGAACTCACTGTCGTCGACTTTCTCCTCGACGGGAACACCTGCTTCCCGGAGTTGCGCGAGCATCGCGTGGAGGTCGGTGACGCGGTAGTTGACCATCGACGCCTGTCCGGACGGCCCGAAGTAGTCGGTGTCCCCGGCGAAGATCGACCAGACCGTGGTGCCGCCGTCGAAGCCTGCGCCGCCCCAGTCCTGAACGTCGATGCCCAGGTGCTCGGCGTACCACCCACGCAGCGCTTCGGGATCCTTCGCCCGGAAGAAGACTCCGCCGATCCCGACGACTCGCTCCACGTCGGGCAGACGTTAACGTGGCGCGCGTGCTCCGGGTTTACCGCATCCCGTTCTCGACGAACGTCGAGCGGATCTCTCTCGCGCTCGCGCACAAGGGCCTAGACGTCGAGTGGGAGGACGTCGACCCGGCCGATCGGAGCCCCGTCGAGCGCGTCAGCGGCCAGTCGCTCGTCCCCGTCCTGGTCGACGACGGGCGGGTCGTCTTCGACTCGACCGAGATCCTCCGTTATCTCGAGGACTTCCAGCAGGAGCCGGCGCTCTTTCCGCATGAGGGGGCGAGGCGAGCCGAGCTCGAGGTCTTCCTCGACTGGTTCAACCGCGTGTGGAAGCGGCCGCCGAACGAGATCGAGGCGGAGCGCGGCAAGGCTGACCCGGATCGAAGGCGGATCGAGGAGCTCGGCCGGGAGCTCACCGGCTCGCTCGACCTGTTCGAGGCGCTGCTCGCCGGCCGGGACTATCTGTTCGGGGAGTTCTCGGCGGCCGACTGCGCCGCGGTCCCCTTCCTGAAATACGGCGTCCTCTACGACGAGACGGACACCGAGGAGTTCCATCTCATCCTCCGTGAGTTCCTCGCCGTCGACGGCCGGTATCCCCTGCTCGAAGCCTGGATCCGCCGCGTGGACGCCCATCCCCGCGCCTAGAAGGAGGCCGCGAATGGCTCAAGCAGTGCAGCTCGTCGGTGCGTTCCTGATCCTGATCGCCTACGCGCTCGCTCAACTTGGAACGCTCGCGCCGCGAGGCGTGCCGTTCCTGCTCCTCAACCTCGTCGGCGCGGTCGTCCTCGCGGGCAGCGCTTGGCACGAGGAGCAGTGGGGGTTCCTCGTGCTCGAGGCCGCATGGGCGCTCGTGTCAGCGGCCGGCCTGGTCGGCAGGCGTTCCGCGCCGGTGACGGGCTAACGGCTCAGAGTTCTGCCGGAGCAGCCGCCGAAGCGCCTGCCGGGGCTTTCGCCTCCCAGTACCGGTTGAGCGCGCCCTGGACCTTCACCCACCAGACGATCGCCGGGATGAGGAGGATCCCGAACGGGAACAGCCAGAGGCCGACCCAGGCCGAGAAGGGAGGCTCGCGCCCGTCTCGCTTGTACATGGTTGCGATCTCCGACGGAATGACGAAGGCGCTGACGGGCCAGATAAGGATCCAGATGACGAGCCCGAGGACACCGCCGAGCCCGTCGCCTGTGTGTTGCTTCATCTCCTCCTGGGTCTTGTAGACCCAGTACAGGCTGTAGATGCCGAGCGTCACGATGGTCAGGAGAATCACGAAGCCGACGCCGCGCTGTTGCCCCAGAGGGCCGGTGTTGCCGTTGCTCACGAGTTGCCTCCTTGTTGAGTCGGGGCGACTGAAGCACACGGGCCGGACGGGCTCAACCTCCCCTTTGTGGGAGAGTCAGGCTGTGAACCGCAAACTCGTGGTCTTCGTCCCGCCCGAAGCGCTCGACGCAGTGCGCGACGCGGTGTTCGCCGCCGGCGCCGGGCGGATCGGCGAGTACGAGCGCTGCTCCTGGTACACGGAGGGGACGGGCACGTTCCTCGGCGGTGAGAGCACGGACCCGACGATCGGCGAGAGTGGGCGAGAGGAGCGCGTGCCCGAGCTGCGCCTCGAGACCGTCTATCCGGCCGACCGTGAGGAGGACGTGGTTCGCGCGCTCCGTAAGGCGCACCCGTACGAGGAGCCGGCGTTCGATCTCTACCCGCTGGCATGAAGGCGCGCCTGTTCACCGACGGCGGCGCGCGCGGGAATCCGGGGCCCGCAGCGTTCGCCTATGTGCTCGAGGCCGACGACAAGACGGTCTTGGCCGCGCACGGCGAGGCGATCGGCGTGGCGACGAACAACGTCGCCGAGTACCGTGCGCTCGTCGAGGGTCTCAGGAAGGCCGTCGAGGTGGGCGTCGACGAGCTCGAGGTCGTGTCCGACTCGGAGCTCGTGGTCCACCAGATGCGCGGCGAGTGGAAGATCAAGAACGACACGCTGCGACTGCTCTGGGACGAGGCGCAGGACCTCGCCGGCGAGATCGTGAAGGTGCGCTACACCGCGGTCCGGCGTGAGCACAACGAGCTCGCCGACCGGCTGGTCAACGAAGCCCTGGACGCCGAAACCGACTGACGGCCTACGCGCGCAGAAAGGCGAGGACGGCGAGGACGCGGCGATGATCCTCTGCGGCCGCAGGTAGGCCGAGCTTCCCGAAGATGCTCGTCACGTGCTTCTCGACCGCGCGCTCGGTCACGACGAGCCGCTGGGCGATCGCCTGGTTCGACCGTCCTTCGGCCATCAGTTCCAGAACCTCGCGCTCACGGGGTGTCAGCGACGAGACCGGGTCGTCCGCGCGCCTCCGGCCCACGAGCTGTGTGACGATCGCCGGATCGAGAGCCGAGCCGCCGTCGGCCACGCGCCGAACCGCACTCGTGAACTCGCCGACGTCGGCGACCCGGTCCTTCAGCAGATAGCCGACTCCCTCGGCGTCCTCGGCGAGTAGCTCGAGCGCGTAATCAGGCTCGACGTACTGCGAAAGCACGAGCACGCCGACGCCCTTGTGGTCGGCCCGAATCGCCTTCGCCGCGCTCAATCCCTCGTCGGTGTGGCTCGGGGGCATCCGGATGTCGATGATCGCGACGTTCGGGTCGTAGCTCCGAACCTTGAGCATGAGGTCGTCCGCGGTCGACGACTGGCCGACGATCTCGCAGCCGGCCTCTTCGAGGATGCGCACGATCCCCTCGCGCAGGAGAACGGAGTCTTCGGCGATGACGACGCGGAGCCTGCGGTCGTCGCTCATTCGCAGAGGCTAGTGATCCGCTCCGCGGAAAGCTCGCCCTTGGGCACGAAACCACGTGCGCCGCTTTCCTCCAGCTCGGGCCCGAAGTCAGACTCGTCGCGCGTGGAGGTGAGCACGACCGCGGGCCGGTCACCGCCTGACGCGAGCTGTGTGGCGACCTCGATCCCGTTCATGTCGGGGAGGTGGACGTCGAGGAGGACCATGTCTGGCTCGAGCCGGCGGGCGACAGCAAGCGCCTCGCGGCCGTCCGCGGCCTCGCCGATGACCTCCAGGCCCTCGGACTCGAGCAGCCGGCGGGCGATCCCGCGAAAGCGAGGGTCGTCGTCGACGATCACGATGCTGGCCATCCTCTGATGGTCGCAGAGGTCCCTCGTGCCCGTAGTACGGGTAGCCACACTCTTTGCCGAGAACGGAGGAGAGAGGCGGCCGGACGCCTCTCTCCTCGAGCCTGCGTTGGGTTCGACTGCTCTACGTCCTCTTCCCCTTGCTCACCTCGAGCTTGATCCTGGCGCCCGGGGCGAGCTTCTTGCCGGGCCTCGGCTTCGGCGAGATGACGCGGCCCTTCGGCACCCGCGTGGAGAACACCCTCGTCACCTTCCCAACCGAGCAATGCGCCTTCTTGAGCGCCCGCTTGGCGGCGCGGAGCGTCTTGCCCTTCACCTTGGGAACGACGCACAGGGCCTTGAACGTCGCGGTGATCGAGCGAGCGTCGGTCATGCTCACGGTGCAGGTCGTGGTGCCCGAGCAGGCGCCCGACCAGCCGGTGAACCTGGAGCGTGGAGCGGCGACTGCGGTCAGCGTCACGGCCGTGTCGTGCTTGAAGGCCTGGACGCAAGTGGAGCCGCAGCTGAGCCCGGCCGGGCTCGAGGTCACCGTCCCGGTTCCGCTGCCTGCCTTCTCGAGCGTGAGCGTCTTGTCGCTCTCGAAGGTGGCCGTGACCGCGCGATCGGCGCTCACCGTCACCGTGCAGGGCCCGGTGCCCGAGCAGTCGCCCGACCAGCCGGTGAACGACGATCCCGGGGTGGCAGTTGCGGTGAGTTGCACCGGGGCGGCGGGGAACGGCGCAGAGCACGTGGAGCCGCAGTTGATCCCACTCGCGTTCGACGTCACGGTGCCTGAGCCGCTCCCGGTCTTCGTCACCGTGAGCGTGTTGCCGAGGTAGCGGACGAGCGCGAACTGCTCCTTGGAGCCGTTCCAGGTTCCGCCTGCGACCACCAGCTTCCCGTCCGGTTGCAGCGCGAGCGCGCTCGCGTCGTCGTCCGAACCGATCGCGGCCGTGGCCTTGCCGGCGGAGCCGAAGGTCGTATCGAGCGAGCCGTTCGCGCCGTAGCGGGCGAGCGCGAAGACGTCAGCGGAACCGGCCCGGGCGTAGCCTGCGGCGACGAGCTTGCCGTCCGGCTGGAGTGCGACCGCCTTCGCGCCGTCGTTGGAGCCGATCGCGGTCGTGACCTTGCCGGCGGAGCCGAAGGTCGTATCGAGCGAGCCGTTCTGGTTGTAGCGGGCGAGCGCGAAGCCCTGCTGGGAGCCGGTGCTGCCTGCCCCGCCGACGACCAGCTTTCCGTCCGGCTGCAGCGCGAGCGCAGTTGCCCACGCATAACCGCCGAACGCGGTGGCTACCTTGCCGCCCGTGCCGAAGCCCGAGTCGAGTGAGCCGTTCGTATTGAAGCGGGCAAGCGCAACGACGCTCTGTGAGCCCTGAAGGTTGCTACCGCCCGCGACGAGCTTCCCGTCCGGCTGTACGGCGAGCGCGTAGGCGGAGTCGTTGCCCGAGCCGATCCACGTCGTGACCTTGCCACCCGAGCCGAAGCTCGTGTCGAGCGAGCCGTTCGGGCTGTAGCGGGCGAGCGCGAAGTCGCGGTCGGAGCCGTTGGAGCTGTCGCCGGCGGCGACCAGCTTCCCGTCCGGCTGCAGCACGAGGGCGAAGGCGAGGTCATGGCCCGACCCGATCGGGGTCGTGACCTTGCCGCCGGAGCCGAAGCTCGTGTCGAGCGAGCCGTCCGCGTTGTAGCGGGCGAGCGCGAAGTCGTAGCCCGAGCCGTCCGAGGTGTAGCCGGCGGCGACCAGCTTTCCGTCCGGCTGCCTGACGAGCGCGTTGGCGCCGTCGTGGCTGCTCGGGCCGAAGGAGGTCGTGACCTTGCCGCCCGAGCCGAAGCTCGTATCGAGCGAGCCGTTCGGGCTGTAGCGGGCGAGCGCGAAGTCGTTGTTGGAGCCGTTGGAGGCGTAGCCCGCGGCGACGAGCTTCCCGTCCGGCTGAAGGGCGAGACCGTATGCCTCCGCATCGGTCGGCCCGAGTGCCGTCGTTACCTTGCCGCCGGTCCCGAAACTCGGGTCGAGCGCACCCGGTGCGGCCTGCGCGGCGGGAATGAGTAGGACGGCGAGGAGGCAGGCAGCAAGAAGAAGGCGATGGCCGGCTCTCCGAATCTGAGAGGTGTTTCCGGAGCGTGACACTGATTTCTCCCTTCGGTGAAGTTCATGCCTTCAGGCTCGCAGCGACGGGAGCTCGCGGGAATGCGGCCAGCACGTGTCTCGCGGTACGGCTGCCCGTACATGCCGAAGGGCCGCACAGAGCGGCCCTTCCAGCTGGACTACCTACAGGGGTAGCGATGCGCTAGGGCGTTGCGCAGAGAGCGTAGGCCCTTGCGTACATCGTGCTCCCGGTGCCGTCGTTCCTGAACTCGACCCACCACATGGTGGCCGAGATTGGCGCGCTCATCACCAGTGTCGCGTCGGCGGGCCACGTGAAGAAGGCTCTTGCTCCGCCGCCGACGAGGGTCTCGCCGGACTGGCAGGATGCCCCTGCCCTCGACCAGCCTCCGGCTCCCACTATCGGACCGTCCGCACTCCGCTGCACGACCCTCGTCGCGCCGGAAGCGCCAGCGTCGCCCTTCGGCCCCTGTGGGCCCGGATCGCCCTTCGGCCCCGGCGGAATCTGGCCGGCCTTGAAGTCCGCCGCCAACAGCGAGCCGTCCTTGACCTTGACGCTGGTGACGGCGTTCCTCTTCAGCTGCTTCGTCCCGACCGAGCTCTTCGCGAGGACGAGCCGGCCGGCGGCGTGGCCGAGCGGCGTTGCGGCCAGCACCGAAACGAGGAGCGCTGCGACCGCGATGATCGTGGGTGTCTTCGTGCTCTTCATCGTGATTCTCCTTCGGATCGGGTTCAGGCCGTAGCGGCCACGGTTGCGTACGGGGGACGCGGCTCCGGGCGGCGAGCCGGCTCGGCCTGCGCCTCCGCGGCTCCTTCGAGCATCGCGGTGGCGACGAGCCCGAGGGCTCCCGCCCAAGCTGCTTCCACGTCCGGTGTCCAGGCGTCGCCGGCGATCTCGGCCATCGAGGCGAGCATCACCTCGGCGACGACCGGGTAGTGCTCGGGCAGGGCGCCGTACGCGACGTGGCGCGCTCCCAGTTGGCGGAGCTTCGGCGTGATCGCCTCGAGATCGCGGAGCGACTTCCGGAGCAGGACGAGCGTCGCAAGAAGCATCGACTTCTGCTTGGGGAGGTCGGTGTTCGCGAAGAGCGGTTTGACTCCCGGGGCGGTTTCGAAGAGCCGTGCGTAAAAGGTGTCGACGAGCTCCTCGCCTCGCGGCGCGATCAGGTCGAAGCTCGTCTCGAGTGTGGCGAGATCGGGTGTCATGTCGTCCTTTCGTCGAGTCACCCGGAGCGTCGCAGCGAGCAGGGCGCGCGAACATGCGGCCACCAGGTGTCTCGCGGTGCGGCTGCCCGTACGACGAGGGGCCGCCCGAGGCGGCCCCTCACGTTCGACCGTTGGTGGCTTGCTTACGGTGCGGTCGCGGCCCAGGTGCCGTAGCTCTCCGCGCGACCCGTTCCGACGGAGGTCTTCCAGAGCCCTGCTCCGTACGGATCGGCCTGGTACGTGATTCCAGAGCTCGGGTGGAAGATCGTCGCGCCGGGGTGGGTGTGCGACTCGTGAGCTTCGTACACGCAGAGGTTGCCGGGCGCCGCCAGCGGATTGCCGGGGGAACCTGGGCAGCTTGCGGTCGGGCCTTCTCCCACGTCGATGAAGTTCGCCGGAGACGCCGACGGAGCGGAGGGCAACATCGCACCGAACGAGAACGACGTGGAGCCCGCGCCGGCGGCCGCGTCGAACGAGAGCACGTAGACACCCCGGATCGTCTTCCCGCTCGGAACGACGGCGATCGAGCCGGGATCGCCCTTGTCGCCCTTCGCCCCCTGCGGGCCGGGGTCGCCCTTCGGCCCCTGCGGGCCAGCGGGAAGCTGACCGGCCTTGAAGTCGGCGGCCAGCAGCGTGCCGTTCTTGACCTTTGCGGCGGTCACTGCGTTCTTCTTCAGCTGCTTCGTGCCGACCGAGTTCTTGGGCAGCACGAGCCTGCTTGCCGCCTGGCCGAGCGGCGTGGCGACGAGGACGGAGACCAGAAGCGCGGCCGCCGCCAGGGCAATCGAGATCTTCGAGCCTGACACTTGGGTTCTCCCTTCGGTCGAGTTCATGACCGCAAGCTGGCAGCCGCGGGAGCGAGTGGGAATGGGGCCAGCCTGTGTCTCGAGGTGCGGCTGGCCGCACCGCGCCGGGCTCTACCGGAGCGGAATCGAGGCGCGAAGAGTCGTACCGGTCGCCTTGCTGTCGACCTCGAGACGGCCGTCGAGGGCCTCAACTCGGTCCGCCAGCCCGCGCAGGCCGGACCCACCGTCGGCCTCCGCGCCGCCGAGGCCGTCGTCGCTGACCTCAACGACGACCCGGCCGTCCAGCTCCGCAATCGAGACCCGTGCGCCGGAGGCGTTCGCGTGCTTTGCGACGTTGACCAGAGCCTCGCAGACGACGTAGTAAGCAGCCGCCTCGATCGCTTCCGGTAGCCGCTTGTCCGGAAGCGAGATCAGCTCGACCGGGACTGCGGAGCGGTCGGCCACGCCCTGGAGCGCCGGAGCCAGCCCGCGTTCGGACAGCACTGCCGGATGGATCCCACGGGCAAGCTCGCGCAGTTCGTCCAGTGCGAGCTGGAGCTCCTCCTGCGCGCGGTCGATCAGCTCGACGGTCTGCGCATCGTCGGAAACCCCGTCGCGGGCGAGGCGCAGCGTGAGCGCGAGCGAGACCAGACGCTGCTGGGCCCCGTCGTGGAGGTTGCGCTCGAGGCGTCGTCGTTCCGCGTCCTGAGCGCCGACGAGCCGCACGCGGGACGCACGGAGGTCGCGCTCTGCCTGTTTCCGTTCGGTGATGTCACGGAGGAATCCGGTGAAGGCGGGCGGCCCCGGCAAGGGAATCCGCGTGATCGTCAGCTCGACCGGGAACTCGCTCCCGTCTGCGCGCATGCCGGTGATCTCGAGCCTGTGGCCGAGAATTCGCGCCTCGCCGGTCTCGAGATAGCGCCCGAAACCGGCGCGGTGCTCCTCGCGCAGGCTGGGAGGGACGATGATCTCGGCCATCTCACGGCCGACGACCTCTTCGGCCTCGTATCCGAACGTCTGCTCGGCGGCGGCATTGAACTCGACGACTCGTCCGCGGTCGTCGATCGTGACGATGCAGTCCAGGGCCGACTCGAGGATCGCGCCGTGGCGTGCCTCGCGCTCGCGCATCGCCGCCTCGGCCCGGCTGCGCTCGACGAACTGCCCGATCTGGCTGCCGAGGCTCTCCGTCGTCGCCAGGAGCTCCTCGTCCGGCTCCTGGAGCTTGCTCGTCAGGAACTCGATCGCGCCGACGACGCCGCGGGCCGTCCGGATCGGGAAGCAGAAGCCTGCGTGCAGCCCCGCCTCGGCGGCCGCCTTCGCCCGCGGGAAGTTCGGGTCGGACTGGACGTCCGTGATCCACGCCGGGGCAGCGCTCGACCACACGCGGCCCGGGAGCCCATGACCGGGCGGGAGCAGGGTGCCCAGGCTCGTCCGCGCGAACTCGGCGAGGCGCGTCTCGTCCGCACACCACGTCTCCGTGCAGCGCACGGATGCATCCGGCCCACCCGTCTCCTCCCAGACGGCGCCGAAGTCCCAGCCGAGCGACGTCCCGACGGTCTGGAGCAGCTTCGGGTACGCCTCGGCTGCGGCGGAAGTCTCGGCCAGGATGAGCGAGACCTCGTGTTCGATGGCGAGAAACCTGCGTTGGGCGCTCATCGGGAGATCCTCTCTCCCGAAATCGCACGTGCGCAACCCCCGTCGCGCCTCACCCAGGCGGTTCGTAGAAGCTCGCTATGGCCGAGGTCGTCGTCCTGATGGTCAGGTTGCGGCAGGCTCGACCGTGGGCCGGGTTGTGGAAGCGTCCTACGCGCGAGGTGTTCGGCTCACCGCCCGGCTCCGGTGGTTGTCCGTGCGGCCCGGAAGAATCAGCACGGTGCCCACTTGGCACCTAGCCCTCATCGCCGGAGGCGTCCTGACGTGGTTCGTCGCATATGCCGGGCGTATCGCGATGGTCAAGCGCGCCACAGCGCCTCTCGATGCGAGGTCGTCGCGGCGAAGCGACCTGGCCTGGGGTTCTGGGGCTGGCCCCAAGCCCCCGAGAGCTTCTCCTCCTTACCGGCGGCTGTGGGGGGTGCGTGTCGAGCGGGACGTTCAGCAACCCGCGACCCCCAGCCACGTCGTCCCGCCGACAACCCCCGCCCGCTTCTGCTCGGGGTGGAGCGGTTTAGTGATTCGTAGCGTTTGGGTCCACACGGCGTTCGCCCAGCCGGGTGTCAAAGCGAGGCTGTATGACGCAGAGCGGGTTCCGCCTGCCGCCCCCGAATAGCACGCGTCAGGTCTAACAAGGGCCGGGCCGCGATCTGCTTGGGCTGTCGGTCGCCAACGTGGAGGCTCGCTTAGGCGACCCCCAGGGAGAGCGCGGACCTGACTAGAACCTGACTAGATGAGCGAGCAGGCCGACCCGGCCCGAAGCGAAAAGCCCGATTAGCGGGGCTTCCTTGAGTGAGAGCGGATGATGGGATTCGAACCCACGACCTTCTGCATGGCAAGCAGACGCTCTAGCCAACTGAGCTACATCCGCGTAGCTCTCCGAGTATAGCCGCCGAATTCTCTCTAGATCTGGCGCGATCCAGGGCTCATTCTGCTCGCCGCGCCTGGCCGTCGGAGAGTGACTCACAGACGGCGAGTGCGTATGCGTAGCCCTCGTCTGCGGTGAGGTTGCTGCCGTGTTCGCGCTCGTTGGCGAGCTCAACGTCGTCGAGCGCTTCCTGAACGAGCGCCGTCGTGCGGTCGTGCAGCTCCTGCTCGTACGGTTGGAGGCGGAGGCCGATCTCGTCTCTCAGACGTTCCGCACAAGCCAGGAGTCGGGCTGCATCGCTCGCCCGCTCGCGGGCTGCTGTGAAGACCGCCACGCACTCGATCCCATAGGCGAGGGACTGCTTGCTCCCGACGGTCATGCCCGTCTCGAGGCTGACTGCGACCAATCGCACCGCCTCCTCGAAGTGGTCCTCGCGAAACTCCAAGAGGGCGAGATTCATGATGGCGAAGGACTCGGCCTCGTGCTCCTCGATCTCACGGTACGCCTCTACGCTTTCCCGCATCAGTGGCTCTGCCCTTCTGACGTCGCCTCGCACGAGAGCCAAGTAGCCGAGGTTGAGAATGTGCAGGGCTTCACGGGTGCGATCTCCACTCTGTCGAGCCAGGTCGAGGGCCTCTTGGCGGAGTTGCTCGGCGCCGTCGATGTCTTCCTGCGCGCTGAGAACGATCGCAAGGGCACCGAGTCCGTCCTGAATCTGAACGAGATCACCCTGCTCCCGCACGATGTCCAGGCTGCGTTCCGCTAGCGAACGAGCCTCGTCGAGATCCCCGACGAGAAAGGCGAGGCGAGACGCACCGCCGAGAACGCCGGCGAGCAGGTCGGGCTCGGGATCGTCAACGCTCTCCAGGCATAACCGGAGCCAGCGCCGGCCTTCGACAAAGTGTGCATGCGTGTACCAGAACTGCCACAGGGCGGCGGCGAGCTCGAGTGCAAGCTCCTCGTTGCCCGACTCGAGGCTCCAGGTGAGCGCCGCACGCATATTGTCGTGCTCGACCTCGAGGCGGGCCAGCCAGACGGCTGCGTTTGGCCCGCGCACCTCCGCTTTCGCGGCGCGGGCGAACTCGAGCATGTATTCGGCATGCCTCAGCCTGGCCGCGTCCGTTTCTCCGGCTTCGGCCAGGCGAGCCTGCCCGAACTCCCGGATCGTCCTCAGCATCGAAAATCGCTGCTCGTCGCCCACCTGCGCGGAGCGGAGCAGGCTGATCTCGACCAGCGCCGCGACGTCGTCGAGGCTCGCGTCGCCGACAGCTTCCGCCGCGCTCAGCGTCCAGCTTCCTGCGAAAACCGACAGCACTCTCAGCAGCTCGCGTTGCCGGTCGCTGAGGAGGTCATAGCTCCAACCGATCGCATTCTCGAGCGTGCGCTGCCTCTCCGGCGCGTCCCTGGGGCCTGCAGCAAGCAGCGGAAGCGCGTGGTCGAGCCGTCCGACCATCGCAGTCGGTGGGAGCACGTTGACCCGCGCGGCGGCCAGTTCGATCGCAAGCGGAAGCCCGTCGAGCCTGACGCAGATCTCGGCGACGGCAGTCGCGTTCTCGCCGTCGATCGCGAAGCCGGGTTGTGCAGCGCGTGCTCGGTCGGTGAACAAGGCGACCGCAGCGGGCGGCTCGTCCGGCGGAGGAGCCGCGTCCGCGGCCGGCAGCTCGAGCGGGTCGACAGGCCACACGCGCTCTCCGTCAACGTGCAGCGGCGCGCGGCTGGTCACGAGCACGCTCAGCCCGTCGACTGCGGCTGCCAGGTCGCCCGCGACCGGCGCGGCCTCGAGTAGGTGCTCGTAGTTGTCGAGCACGAGGAGGAGGTTTCGCCCTGCGAGCGCGATCCTCAGCGCGGCCAGTTCGTCGTCGACCTTGAGTGGTATGCCGAGAGCCCTCGAGATCGTCGGAACGACGAGCTCGGGATCCGCCAGGGGCGCCAGGGCAACGAAACGGACACCGTCGTCGAAGCTCGGAGCCAGGTCTGTAGCGACCGCGGCGGCAAGGCGTGTCTTGCCCGTCCCGCCGGGCCCGGTCAGCGTCAGCAGGCGCACGTCGCCGCGCAGTAGCGTGCCGATCTCGGACAGCTCGCGCGATCGACCGTGGAGAGGGGTGAGCCAGACAGGCAAAGCGCCCGTACCCGGCGGAAGCGGAATGCTGGTGTCGGGCGCCGCGGCGGCGAGCTCCGAGTCCTGGTTGAGGATCGACTGCTGGAGGTAGCGCAGTTGGTTGCTCGGCTCGAGGCCGAGTTCGCTGAGGGCCCGGTAGGCATCCTTGTAGGCGTCCAGGGCATCCGCTTGCCGGCCGGCGCGATAGAGCGCGAGCATGAGCTGGCCGCGAAAACGCTCCCGGTGCGGGTGCGCGCGCACCAACCCCTCCAGCTCGGGGATGACATCACTACGTCCCGCCGACGCGAGATCGCCGTCGATCCGTTGTTCGAGCGCCGATAATCGGAGCTCCTCCAGGCGCGCTGACTCCGCCTGCACGAAGGGCTCGTAGGCGAGGTCTTGCAGCGGGGCACCACGCCAGAGCTCGAGCGCGTCATCCAGGTTCCCTTGACCGACGAGCATCTGGAAGCGCTCGAGGTCGAGCTCCTCGGGAAGCACGGTGATGCGGTAGCCCGAGCTCGTCGTGACGATGCGCTCGGGGCTTAGAGCCTTACGGAGCCTCGAGACATAGACCTGGAGCGCCTTCGACGCCGTTTGCGGCGGCCGTTCTCCCCAGAGCGCCTCGATCAGGCTGTCGGTCGTGACAGAGCGATTTGCATTGAGCAGAAGCGCGGCCAGCAAGGCGCGCTGCTTTGCGCCGCCGATGTTCAGCTCCCGCCCGTCGTCGAGCACCTCGAGCGGGCCAAGGATCTTGAACTCCATGCCTTGTACATGATCCGCCGGGAAACGAAGACATGGCAAGCAGGCCCCTGGAGGGGGCCCTGCCTGCTCCGACGGAGGATCGTGCTAGAGAGCGGTCACTCGTCGGGTCTGCCGCCGGACTGCGAACGCTCCGAGAGCGAGAAGCACCATCAAGCTGAGCGTCGTGAGAGCGCCAAGGCTCGCGTCGTCCCACTGGAAGCCGGGGGCCTGCGCGGTTGGGAAGAGCGGTCGTGCGGCCCCGGGCAGCTCGGAGAGGCGAGGGAACGGACGATCGTCGGGAGTGGACGAGGTCGGGGTCTCGGGCGCCGGGGTGCGGCTGAAGGCCCTGTCGTCGGGGCTTGCCGATGTCCTGGCTGCGACGATCCCTCGGGCCAGGGGCCGGTCGTCAGGGCTCATCGTTGCCCGGTCTGCCTTCTGAATGGTCGCCACGAGCTGCGGGTCGAGGTCGGCGATGCTGCGGGGCTCCGCGTTTGCCGCCGGCGCTGCTAGCGCGGCGATGCAGATGCTGAGGCCGATGACTTTGCTGATCGTGCGCCGCGTGGGAGTCATGTGTTCCTCCTTGGGTCTTGGGGTTCCGTGATCAGCCAGTTGACCCGGGAGGTCTTTCAGAACGGTTACGGCGTGGTAAACGCTGCGAGTGCGTCGCTACGCCCTGGTTACGACGTCTGCTCACGCCCGCCGAGGCCGGAATACCGACTTGCCGACCAACCAGGCGGCCGACCCGTGTAGGCGCCAGGCTTCACCCTTTGTCGAGATGCGCCGATCGAACCGCCGCTAGCTCGTTGTTGCGAGTGGGGCGACCACCGTTTCGAGCCACGTTCGAATCGCCGCGGTCACGGCCTCCGGATCCGCCTTCAGACCGTGGTCGCCTGCCACGATCGCCACCTCGCGCGAGGGGCTGGAGGGCGGGATCCCGAACCGGTCGCGTTCGCCTTGAACGACGAGCGCCGGCACCGTGACCGCGTCCAACTCGGCCAGGCGGCTCTGTGGTGGCTTGCCGGCGCGCGGCGGTGGCTCGAGGGGGAATGCGAGGCACAGCACGGCGACGGCGCCCGTGGCTTCAACCGTGCGGCAGGCGACGCGGCCCCCGAGCGATCGGCCGCCGACGACCAACGGCAGGCCGGTCAGCGGTCCTTCGCGCAGGTGCTCGACGATCGCGATCCAGGCGGCCTCGAGGTGCGCGGCCGGTGGCGGAGATCGGCGTCCGGCGACGCGGTACGGCTGCTCGACGAGCGCGACGGTGAAGCGCGCCGAGATGGCCGCGGCCCGCGCGGCGACGAGGTCGGGCGCCTCCACCCCTCCGCCGGCCCCGTGCCCGAGGAGCAGCGCTCCGTGCTGGTCCTGCGCTTCGTGGAGGTGAACGCGTCCAGGGCCGCGCGGAGTTTCGATCTCCGTGACGGTCATGGGAAAAGGTTGCGCTCGCTGGGCATGACGATCTCGCGCGCGGTGCCGTGCCCGCTGACTTCGAGCCCGCGCACGATCGCGACCGGCGTCCGGTCGAGCTTGCCCATGACGAGCTCGGCGGCGCCGGCGATCTCGTCGGCGATCGCGATCACGGTCGACCTCAGCTCGTAGCCGTTCGGGTCCCGCGCGCCTTTCAGGTCGCGCAGCACCTCGATGCCGGCGGCGCCGACGGCGATGTCGGTCGTTCCTTGCCGCCACGGTCGCCCGAACGAATCGCTGACGACCACGCCGACTTCGCAGCCGGTCAGCTCGTCCAAGGCGGACCGGAGTCGGGCCGCAGAAGCGTCCGGATCGACGGGCAAGAGCACGACGGCGCCGGGCTCCGGGGCGTTCGAGGCGTCGACGCCGCTCGAGGCACAGACGAAGCCATGGTGGGTCTCGGTGATGAGCAGTGAGCCTCGGTTGCGAACGACGCGCTTCGCTTCGCCGAGGACCACTTGGACGCGTCGCGGGTCGCCGTCGCCCGCCAGCTCGAGTGCGCGCGCCGAGGGCTCTACCTCGTCCAGCCGGACGATCCGGCCCTCGATCTTCGAGATCGCCTTCTGGGCGACGACGAGGACGTCGCCTTCCTGCAGCTCGGCTCGTTCGACGATCAGACGTGCGAGGTCGTCTCCCTCACGGAGCTCGGGTAGCCCCTGAACCGGCGCGATCGCGAGGCCGCTCACAGCCCGACGATCTGCAGGCCGCCGTGCCCGCCGTACCGACGGTTGAGATTGACGATCACGGCGCACATGTTCTCGAGCGCTCGGGAGCCAGCTAGCGGGCCGCCATCGAGGGCACGGCCTGACACGAGCTTCGACGCGAGCTCGAGCGCGGACGCCTTCGCGTCGGCGTCGTCACCACAGACGAGCGCGTCCCCCTCCACGGCGCCGGCTGCCAACGAGCCTGCCGCGACCGAGTGCAGGCCCGCCACGACCGGGCCGTCCAGCAGCTCCTGCGTTCGCTCGGCGAGCGACAGCGGATTGTCGCTCGGGAACGCGACGCGGTCCCTGAAGTGAAGCTCGCTCGCGACGCTGAGGACGGGCGTCTCGCCGATCGACTCGGCGAGCTCGGCGGCGGTTTGCAGCGCGGCCGACGCGGTCACGGCGAGCACGACGAGGTCGGCCCCGGCGACGGCTTCGGCGTTCGCCGTGCCACTCGCGGCCCCGGTCTCGGTCGCCGCGGCTTCGGCGCGCTCCCGATCCCGCGATCCGATCGTGACGTCGATCCCCGCTTCGACGAGGCGACGCACGAGCGCCAAGCCGAACGGGCCGGTGCCGCCGACCACGGCGACCTTCATGCGGGCACCGCGCCGAGCGCGGCCTCTGCGAGGCGCCGCCGCGCCTGGGCATCGGCCATCAGCGTCTTGGTGACGATCGGGCGGACATCGCCGAGGCCGCCGAGGTCGTCCGCATCCGCCTCGTCGACGACGAGCGCGTCGATCAGCCCCGCGTACTGCCCGGCTACGTGTGCCGGCGACGTGCCACCGCCGAGGCGCGCCAGCATCCGGTCGGCAGGGCCCCGGACCGCGAGTCCCCCGATCAACGGGCTGACTGCGACGGCCGGCACGTGCCGGGCACCGAGCGCCTTTCTGATCGCCGAGACGGCGAGGATCGGCCAGATCGAGACGTAGGGATTGCTCGGCGCGACCAGGAGGAGCTCCGCCTCCGCCAGCGCCTCGAGCACACCGGGCGCCGGCTTCGCGTCAGCCTCGCCTTCGAAGCGCACGGCGTTGACCTCGTCGCGGTGGCCGCGCGCGACGAACCATTCCTGGAAAGGGAACTCGCCCGCCGGCGTCCGAAGCCAGGTGCGGAGCCTGTCGTCCGTCGCCGGGAGCACTCGTGTTTGGATTCCGAGCTCGTCCGCGAGCCGTTGCGTGACTCCGGACAGCCGCTCCCCGGAGCGGAGCGCCTGTGTGCGGACGAGGTGCAGTCCCAGGTCGAGGTCGCCGAGCCGGAACCAGGTCTCGCCGCCGAGCTCGCC
>DASTYD010000042.1:0-3418 GCA_035765175.1 Gaiellaceae bacterium | reverse complement strand
ACCGAGACGACCGAGAACCTCTCCGAGCGCGTCCTGCGCGAGGTGACGGAGCAGCTCGCGCTCGACCGCACCCCGCTCACACGCGAGGAACGGCGGCGCATCGTCCGGGAGATCACGGACGACATCCTCGGCTACGGGCCGCTGGAGCCGCTGCTTCGAGACGACTCGGTGACCGAGGTCATGGTCAACAACTTCGACCGGATCTACATCGAGCGCGACGGCAAGATCGAGCGGAGCCAGACGACGTTCGCCGACAACGCCCATCTCCTGCGAATCATCGACAAGATCGTGTCCCAGGTCGGCCGGCGAATCGACGAGTCCTCGCCCATGGTCGATGCGCGTCTTCCCGACGGCAGCCGTGTGAACGCGATCATCCCGCCGCTCTCGCTGCGCGGGCCGACGCTGACGATTCGAAAGTTCTCACGCGACCCGTACACGATGGACGACCTGATCACCTTCGGGACGCTGACTCCGAAGGCGGCACAGTTCCTCGCCGCCTGCACACGCGGGAAGCTGAACGTGCTGATCACCGGCGGTACCGGTACCGGCAAGACGACGACGCTGAACGCAATCTCGGCCTTCGTGCCGGGCGACGAGCGCATCGTCACGATCGAGGACGCGGCCGAGCTCCAGCTCCAGCAGGACCACGTGATCACGCTCGAGGCTCGCCCTCCGAACATCGAGGGCCAAGGCGAGATCCGGATCCGCGAGCTCGTGCGGAACTCCCTCCGCATGCGCCCCGACCGGATCATCGTCGGTGAGGTCCGTGGCGCCGAGACGCTGGACATGCTCCAGGCGATGAACACGGGCCACGAGGGCTCGCTGACCACGATCCACGCGAACTCTCCCCGCGACGCGCTCTCCAGGCTCGAGACCCTCGTGCTCACGGCGGGCGTCGAGCTTCCCCTGCGGGCGATCCGCGAGCAGATCTCGAGCGCCTTCGACCTGCTCGTGCAGATCACCCGCCTCGTCGACGGCTCCCGCAAGATCTCCCACATCACCGAGGTGCTCCGAATGGAGTCCGACGTGATCACACTTCAGGACATCTTCGTGGCGAAGCCGCCGGACGAGGAAGCTGCAGCGAGCGGTCCGTCGAGGCTCCTCTCGCCGCTTCTGTGCACCGGCCTCAAGCCGCATTTCCTCGACAAGATGGCAGCGCACGGAGTCGCCCTGTCGCCGAACTTCTTCGAAGAGGAGCAGTCCGGCTACCGGTCGACGCTGGCCGTTGCGAACTTCGGCGGGTTCTCATGATCACGAAGCGTCTACTCGCTATCGCCCTCGCGGGGGCGATGTGCCTCGCCGTGCCGGCGGCCAACGCAGCCGTCACGATCAAGGGCGTCGACACGGGCTCATTCCCCGTGCTCCGTGTCAGCGTCCTCACCTCGGCTCCGAGCTCGCAGGCGCCCAAGCTGCGCGAGAACGGCTCGTCCGTCCAGATCGAGCGGGCGGAGAACCTGGGCGCCGAGAAGTCCGTCGTCCTCGCGATCGACCGTTCGCAGTCGATGCGCGGCGCTCCGCTCGCGAACGCGATCGTGGCGGCCCGGAGCTTCCTCGCTGCGAAGCCCGCAGCGGACCGGCTCGCCGTGGCGACGTTCGCGACGAAGCCACAGATCCTGACCGCCTTCTCCACGGAGCGAAGCGACCTGGACGGCGCTCTCAGGTCGATCAAGGTCGACCCCGTTCAGGGCACCACGCTCTACGACGCGATCGTACGCGCCTCGAACACACTCGCATCCGAGCCGCTCGAGGCACGCGTGATCATCGCCGTGACCGACGGGAACGAGACGCGCAGCTCGGCTTCTCTGACCGAGGCGATCTCGGCCGCACGCAAGGCGGGGACGGCGATCTACGTCGTCGCCATCGAGAGCCCGAAGTTCAATCCCGCCCCGCTTCGCAAGCTCGCCGAACAGACGGGCGGCGCGTACCACGGAACCTCGTCGAGCGCGACCCTGACGGCCGAGTACGCGAAGATCGCGTCTGAGCTCCGCCGCACGTGGTTGCTCGACTACGCGACCGCGGCCCGGCCGGGCGAAACCGCCTTCCTCGAGGCGACGTGGGACGACCAGAAGTCGGTCCCGCAGCCGCTCGCGCTTCCCGCGAGCCTCGGCCCGGGCGCCGACGACAAAAAGCCGTCGCAGCTGCTGCCCGGGTTCTTCTACAAGACGGTTTTCGGGACCCAGGTGATGGCGATCGTGTCCTTCTTCATCGTCCTCCTCGCCGCGTCCCTCGCGCTGACCACCGTGAAGGGCGCACGGCTCAAGAAGCGGCTCGAACCACACATCGCGAAGGACCCCGTGACACAGAAGCGGAAGCGGGAGAAGGAGAGGCTCGCGGCCGCTGCCGGGCTGTTCAACGCCACCGAGACCGCGTTCGAGGGCTGGAAGCTCTGGAAGCGACTCGATCGTCTGGTCGAGAGGAGCGACCTGCCGGTCCGAACCGTCGAGATCTTCTACCTGATGTGCGGAAGCGCGCTCGTCGGCGCTCTCATCGCCTCGGTCACGACCCCGTCGATGTTGATCGCCCTGGCGGCGTTCGCCGCGGGAGCCTTCGCGCCCGTCTCGTTTGTCTGGTTCAAGGCGAGCCGTCGGCTCAAGGCGTTCGAGAACCAGCTGCCCGACGTTCTCATCACCCTCGCTGCGGCGCTCAAGGCGGGCCACAGCTTCAAGGCCGGCCTGCAGACGATCGTCGACGAGGGCAACCCGCCGGCGAGCAAGGAGTTCCACCGGGTCCTCGCGGAAGCACGGCTCGGAAAGCCGGTCGAGCAGGCACTCGCCGACATGTCCGAGCGGCTCGGCTCGAAGAACTTCGACTTCGTGATCACCGCGGTCAAGATCCAGCAGCAGGTCGGCGGCAGCCTCGCCGGGCTCGTCGACATGGTCGCCGACACGGTCCGGCAGCGCCAGCAGTTCGCACGGAAGGTCAAGGGCCTGACGGCGATGGGTCGCGCAGGTGCCTACACGCTCGTCGCGCTCCCGTTCTTCATCGCGATCGCGATCACGATCATCAACCCGACCTACATGGATCCCCTCTACCACACCGACACGGGCCACATGCTCATCTACATCGGCCTCGGGATGATGGCGTTCGGCTCCCTGCTCCTCAAGAAAATCGTCTCGTTCAAGGGGTAACTGATGACTCTGGTTCTCATCCTCGCTGTCTTCTGCCTCGCCGGCGCCGCGTTTCTGATCGGCGAGCTCGTCACCGCGCCCGCCCGCCAGCGGTACGTGTCGGTGCGGCGCGCCGCCACCTGGGGCAAGATGGAGCTCCCGTCGGGCACGCCCCATGAGGGCCTGCAGGAGCGCCTCGTCGCGCCGATCGGCGAAGTGCTTGCGAAGTGGGCGCTGAGGCTCAACCCGCGCTCGAGCACCGACAACGTCTCACGCCGGCTGATGGCGGCGGGACTGGGCTTGAAGCTTTC
>DASTYD010000041.1:0-2906 GCA_035765175.1 Gaiellaceae bacterium | reverse complement strand
CATTCGCCGCCTCGAAGCCGTCGGCCTCACGGTCGAGCCGACACCCGGCCACTACCGCGTCCTGCGTGACGGCAAGCCGCTCCGGAGGGCGAACGGGATGCCCTTCATGCTGCCGTTCTCCCCCGACACGACCCGGTGGCGGAGAAGCGCGACCCTCGAGCTACGCAAGCTCGGGATCGACGTTTAACCAGGCGACCGCCGTCACAAGACGTGTGTTACTGGACCTCCGCGGCGAGTTGCGTTGCCTTGGCCTTCGGAGCGCCCTGGAGGAGGAACGCTATCCCGTCCCTTTCCACAGCAGCACGCCGGCGCCGACGTCGAAGCTCTCGCGATGGATCGCTCCGTCGGGCCCAACGAGGGTGAATAGCCGTGGCTCCTCCCTTCGAGGAACCCGCTTCCCGCGCGGCGAGTTCAGCCCGCTTTTCACCGTGAAGGGCGTCGACCGAGATCGCTTCTCCGGCCTGTGCTCTACCAACCGAGCTACCTCGCCGCGCGGCTGTCAGTGTAGCCGCGTCAGGTTCAAGGTCTTAGCGACTCGATCGCGTCGAGCACCTTGTCCACTTCGTTGTCGGTGTTCACCAACCCGGGCGCCAGCCGCGCGTACGACGGGCTGTACGGCGTGACGGTGGCGATGATCCGTCGGTTGCGAAGCGCCGTCACCACTCCCGAAGCGGACATGCCGTCGACCATGAAGCAGACGATCCCGGCGGAGAGGGAATCCGCGAGCGGTGTCTTCAGCGTGACGTGCTCCATCGCGTCGAGGCCCTCCTTCAGTCGACGTGCGAGTGCGTGGATGCGTGCCTCGACCTTCGCCTTGCCGATCGCAAGATGGAAGCGGAAGGCCTCGGCGAGGGCCCAGCGATGCTCGAAGGAGTGGAAGCCTCCCGGCGTGTTCGTCCGGCCGTAGCCGCCGCCGCTGAACGAAGGGATCGTCGGGCCGGCGTACGGCCACGCGGTCGGGTCGCCCCAGACAAAGCCGGTGCCGCGAGGCCCGAACAGCCATTTGTGGGTGCCGGCGACGAAGAAGTCGCAGCCGAGGCCCGGCATCGTCACGTTCTCGACGCCGATCCCGTGCACGCCGTCCACGCAGAGGAGGACGCGCTCGCCGCCTCCGCGCCCGGCGTTGAGCTCGCGGAGGCCGTCGGCGATGCGGCGAACGGGAAGCTTGACGCCGCTGCTCGAGTGAACCCACGTGATCGCGACGACTCGGGTGTTGGCGGCGACCGAGCCGAGGAGAGCATCGACGATCGCGTCCTCGGAGGCGTCTTCCGGCTCCTGGTAGAGACGGATCCGACGCACCGTCGCCCCGCTCCGCTCCGACTTCAGTTGCAGCGACTCGTGCGTGGCGAAGAAGTCGTGCTCGGTCGTGAGCGCTTCCTGGCCGGCCCGGAGGTCGATCCCGTTGTACAGCAGACCGAGCCCCATGGTCGTCGAGTCGGTGAGCGCGATGTCGGACGTGCTCGCACCCAGGTATTCCGCGGCGGCGGCGAGCACTCGCGCTTCTGCCTGGGAGCTGTTCTCCTGGATGTAGCCAACGGGATTCCGGTCGAGGCCCCCTCGGTGCGTCTTGATCGCGTCGCGGACCGAGGTCGGGTGCGACGTCAGGTAGAGAAGGCCGAAGTGCAGGAGTGCGGGATCGAGGAGGAACTCGTCGCGGATCGAGCTCCAGGTCTGCGAGACGAGCGGCTTCGCCTCGGCGACCCACTCCTCTGCGGCTCGCCACGAGACCCCGCCCGCCGTGAGTGCGAGCCCGGTGCGAACGAGGAAGCCTCTCCGATCCACCGGCTCGGAGGGTACGTCAAGCACGCGGCGGAGGTGACCCACCGAGCGCTCGTGACAGGCTTAGGCCGGCGTCCGGGCTGCCGTCAGCCGGTCGAGGAGCCCGTCCACGAGCTGCGACTTGAGCAGCACGTCGTCGGCGCCCGACTCTCTGGCCGCCCGGTGGAGCTCGGGCGCGTCGTCGCCCGTGAGCGCAACCAGGCAGAGGCTGGGGTGGTCGCGACGGAGCCTCGCGCACGCGCTGACACCGTCCAGGAGCGGCATATGGAGGTCGAGAACCGCGGCGTCGGGGGCGAGCTCGTCGACGAGCTCGATCGCAGCCAGCCCGTTCGTCGCCGTGCCGACCACGGTGAGGTCCTGCTGGCGCTCGATCAGCGCGCGGAGATGCTCGAGGAACGCCTCGTCGTCGTCGGCGAGCAGCACTCGGATCGCGCCCTCGGAGGTGTCGGCGCTCACAACCTGCAGCCTCTCGCTTCGAGGCACCGAGGTCAAGGTCGTACTATCGCGTTCGTGCTCGGGATCCTGTACGACATCCACGGGAACCTGCCGGCGCTCGATCAGGTGCTCGGCGAGGCCAACGATCTGGACATCGACCGGTGGCTCCTCGGCGGCGACTACGGCACCCCGAGCCCGTGGCCCGAGGAGACGCTCGCCCGGCTGAAAGAGCTTCCCAACGCGAGCTGGATCCGCGGCAACGGCGAACGCTGGCTTCGCGAGCCGCCCGAGGACCGGCCCGAGGTCATGGAGGTGTACGACATGTTCAAGGGCTCCTACGACGAGCAGCTCGTCGAGTGGCTGTACGGCCTACCGACGCAGGCCGAGCTCGGCGGCATCCTCTACGTCCACGGCTCTCCGCTCTCCGACGTCGACAGCTTCCATCCGACTCGCGAGGACGACGACGAGCGGCTCCTCGACGGCGTGCGGGACAGGATCGTCGTCTTCGGCCACAGCCACCAGCAGTTCAGGCGACCGGGCCCGGACGGCACGCAGCTCCTCAATCCGGGAAGCGTCGGGATGCCACTCGACGGCGACGTTCGCGCGGCCTGGGCGACGTGGGACGGTGACTTCGAGTTTCGGAGAACCGCGTACGACGTCGCGAAGGCCGCGGAGGGCTATCGCTCGCTCGG
>DASTYD010000040.1:0-5739 GCA_035765175.1 Gaiellaceae bacterium | reverse complement strand
ACATGCAGGTCTGCTACGACGAGCACGCCGTCGCCGGAGCGGCCCGCTTCGGTGAGCGGTTCCTCGTCGACAGGTTCCTCGAAGGCGCGATCGAGATCGATGTCGACGCGCTCTGCGACGGACAGGAGACGTACGTCGCAGCCGTGATGGAGCACGTCGAGGAGGCGGGCGTCCACTCCGGCGACTCGTCGTGCGTCCTGCCGGCTGCTTCGCTGGACGAGGCGACGCTCGAGCAGATCGAGGAGACGGTTCGCCGGCTTGCGCCGGCGCTCGGAGTCGTCGGCCTCGTCAACGTCCAGCTCGGGGTGGTCGAGGGCGACGTCTTCGTGATCGAGGCGAACCCGCGCGCCTCCCGCACGGTGCCGTTCGCGAGCAAGGCGATCGGCGTCAACCTCGTCGAGGCCGCCTGCCGCCTGGCCGCCGGAGCCCGCTTGTCCGACCTCGACCTGTCCAGGGGTCAGACCCCGCAACAATTCAGTGTCAAAGCCGCGGTGCTGCCGTTCGCACGGTTCCCCGGCGCAGACCCCGTGCTCGGCCCCGAGATGCGCTCGACCGGAGAGGTGATGGCGAGCGCGGCCGACCTGCCGACGGCGCTCGCGAAGGCGGAGCGCGCCGCAGGCCGGCCGCTGCCGATGGAGGGAACCGCCTTCCTCTCGGTCCGCGACGCCGACAAGCCTGCCGCGGTCGAGGTCGCCGGGTCGCTTGCGAAGCTCGGCTTCCGCCTCGTCGCGACAGCGGGGACGGCCCACGCACTCGCCGCCGCGGGCATCGCCGTCGACCACGTGCGAAAGGTGACCGAGAGCGGGGAGGGGCCGACCGTCGTCGACCTGATCCGGCGGGGGCACTGCGAGCTCGTCGTCAACACACCCTTCGGCGGCTCGGGCCCGCGGTCGGACGGCTATCTCATCCGCGAGGCGGCGCTCGCTGCCCGGGTGCCGTGCATCACGACGATGGCGGGCGCCAAGGCGGCCGTGCACGCGATCGCCGACGCCCAGGGGGACCTCGCCGTCTCGCTACAAGAGCGAATCAGTGCGCAGAAGAGAACGGCTTAGAGTCCTCGCCAACGAGGCGATCGGGCCCTACACGCTCCTCCGCCTCGAGCGCGGCGGCCTGGATGCAGGGATCCCGGGCCAGTTCTTCATGCTCGAGGCGCCCGGCCGCCTACTGCCGCGCCCGATGAGCCTCTGCCAGGCGCCGCCCGGCGAACTTGTCTTCCTGCTCGAGGTTGTCGGCCCCGGCACACGAGCGCTCGCAGCCGCCGAGCCGGGCGACCAGCTCCATGTGTTCGGCCCGCTCGGCAACGGCTATCGGCTCGACGTCGAGAAGCCCCTGCTCGTGGGCGGCGGCATCGGCGTCGCGCCGTTCCCGTACCTCTCGGAGCGCCTCGACGGCCCGCCGGCGATCCTCGGCTTTCGCAGTGACTGGCACGCCGAAGCGGCAGCCCTAGTCCCGAACGCCGAAGTCGTCGTCGAGCCGACGCTCGTCACGGAGCCCCTCTCCATCCTCGTAACACAGTGTTACAAGGTGTTTGCGTGTGGGCCCGAGCCGATGCTCGAGGCTGTCCGAGAGCTGGCGCCCGATGCCCAGCTCGCCTGGGAGGCGCCCATGGCCTGCGGCTACGGCGCGTGCTACGGATGCTCCGTGGAGATCGACGGCGTGCTCCAGCGCCTCTGCGTCGCCGGTCCGGTCCTGGAGGCCGCGTGATCCTCAACGCGTCGGGCTGCCTGGACGCGCTCGAGGCGCCCGAGGTCGCGCGCGCCCTCGACGCCTTCGTGACGAAGACGGTCACGCCGCTCCCGCGCGAGGGCAACCGACCAGTCCGGATCGCCGAGACCGAGGCCGGCATGCTGAACTCGATCGGCCTCGAGAATCCGGGCGTCGAAGGCCTCCTCACAGAGAAGCTCCCGCGCCTGGCCGAGCTCGGCGTCCCGCTCTGGGTCTCCGTCGGAGGGTTCGCCGCATCCGACTACGCCGAGATTTGCGCCGCGCTCGAGGACCGCTCCGAGGTGAGCACGATCGAGCTCAACCTGTCCTGTCCGAACGTCGAGGAGGCGCCCGAGAGCGCCGCCGAGATCGTCGCGGCTGCGCGTCCACGGACGACGAAGCCGCTCTACGCGAAGCTCTCGCCGGCCGCGGCCGATCTCCCCGAGACCGCGAGGGCCGTCCAGGCCGCCGGCGCCGACGGGCTCTCCCTCGTGAACACGATCAAGGGCCTCGTGCTCGACGAGAAGACGCTCGAGCCGCGCCTCGGGCACGAGCTCGGCGGCTACTCCGGCCCGGCCTTGAAGCCCATCGCACTCGCCGCCGTCTACCAGTGCTACCGCGCGACCGGCCTCCCGATCGTCGGCATGGGGGGCGTCTCGACGGGACGCGACGCGCTCGAGTTTCTCGCCGCCGGCGCGACCGCCGTGGCCCTCGGAACCGTGCTCTTCGCCGACCCCGAGGCGCCCGGCCGTGTGCGCCGGGAACTGGCTGAAGAGCTTGGAAAGCACGGCCTCGAGCACCCCGCCGATGCAACCGGCATCTCCCACGCGGGTCGCACCATCACTGTTGCCTGAACTGACAATCCGAGCGTTTAGCGGGTAAAACGCACCGTTTGCACGCCCGGTGCTCGACCACTAGTATCACCCGCCGTGGCGGCAACGAAGACTCAGGCGAAGGCGCCCGCCAGGTCGCGCGACCAGCGCATGGAGGCCCTCAAGCGCGCGAACGACATCAGGGTGAAGCGAGCCCAGCTGAAGAAAGATCTGAAAGTGGGGCGCGCGAAGATCGACAAGATCCTCAACAACCCACCCGAGTACGTCGCGACGGCGAAGGTGTTCGACATGCTGATGGCCGTGCCCAAGTTCGGTCGGGTGAAGGCGGCGCGTTTCCTGAACCAAGCCCGCATCAGCCAGTCGAAGACGGTGGGAGGTCTCTCCGACCGCCAGCGGACTGAGCTCATTGGGCTCTTCAACCGGTAGCAGCGGTACGCCCGTCTTCGTCGTAACCGGCACCTCGGGTGCGGGGAAGGGAACCCTGGAGAAAGCCCTGCTCGTGCAGATCCCCGAGCTGGCACTCGCCGTCTCCGCCACGACGCGCGAGCGCAGGGAGGGCGAGGAGGACGGGCGCGAGTACTGGTTCATCTCCGACGAGGAGTTCGACGACAAGCTCCGAGCAGGCGAATTCCTCGAATTCGTCGAGTTTCCATGGGGGCAGCGCTCCGGGACGCTGCGTTCCGAGATCGCCCGCATTCAACGCGGAGGGAAGATTCCGCTTCTCGACCTGGAGCCGATGGGGGCGCTCGACGTGAAGCGCACCGTGCCCGGCGCGGTGACGATCTTCGTCGAGGCGCCGAGCTTCGCGGAGAACGAGCGACGTCTCCGGGCCCGTGCGACCGAGAGCGAGGGCGAGATCGAGGAGCGGCTCGACCTGGCCCGCGAGCAGCTCGACCAGGCCGACGAGTTCGACCACAAGCTCGTCAACGACGACGTCGACCGCGCGCTCGTCGAGCTCGAGGGAATCGTGAAGGCGGCGCTTTCAGCTACCATTCCGCGCCCGTGATCCACCCACGAATCGATCAGCTGCTCGAAAACGTCAACGAGCGGTACGCCCTGGTGATCGTCGCCGCCAAGCGCGCGCGGCAGATCAACAACTACCACCACCAGCTCGGCGAGGGCACGTTCGACGACAACCCGCCGCCGCTCGTGGAATCCCGCTCGAAGAACTACTTGACGATGGCCCTCGAAGAAATCGCCGAGGGCAAGATCAAGTACACCTACAAGAGCTGACGCTCTCTCGCTTTCACGCCGGGCAAAGCCCGGCTCCGGCGGCGACTGGGGTGGTCTCCGAGGGTGTCTAGTTGCCGTGCGCCCGGTGCCCAAGTGTCTGGCGACGACATCGTCGACGATCCGACCACGATCTGACCTTTCGCGCAGTAGTCCACCGGCTTGGGGTTCAGCCAGAGCAGTTCACGAGGCGGAAGACCGGGTGCCGGTGCGCCTCTTCGGCGAACTTCTCGAGCGGCGCGCTCCTCTTGGCGTCGAAGAACGGCGCGGTGACCGGCGTCGAGCGCAGATAGGCTCGGAGCACGGGAGCCGCCTCGTCCGGCCCGACCTCTTCGACCTCGAGGCGTTCCGTCTTCCGGGCGCGAGTCAGCTCGACCCAGCCTGCCGCGCGGGCGTTCTTGACCCACTCCCGCTCGCCGTACGGTGCGACGAGCCAGCGCTCACCGTCGAGGAAGACGACTGACACAGGAGTCGAGTAGCGCTTCCCGCTCCTCCGTCCGACGACCGTGAGGACGTGCGTGCGCCTGCCGGCGAGCCCGAGCCGCGCGATGGGCTTGACGAAGACGTTGAGAAGTCGCCGGAGGGGGCGGTTGCGGAACGATGCGGGCACAGGGGCCAATTGTCAGGGCAGGCGGGCTTGTGCGTGTGGGCAGAATGTGGGCCATGGCGCTCGTGCTCCTCGGAGTGACCGGTGGCATCGCCGCGTACAAGGCCTGCGAGCTGACGCGCCGGTTCGTGCGCGCCGGGCACGACGTGGTTCCGATCCTCACGGCCGGAGCCGAGCGATTCGTCACCC
Source organism: Gaiellaceae bacterium (assembly GCA_035765175.1). Lineage (GTDB taxonomy): Bacteria > Actinomycetota > Thermoleophilia > Gaiellales > Gaiellaceae > VAXT01. The sequence goes on along the minus strand of DASTYD010000040.1, from coordinate 1,176 downwards.
GCGAGACCTTCACGGCGCTCGCCCACAGGCCGCCGGACGAGAGCCCGTACCCGCACCTGACCCGCGCCGATCTGCTCGTGATCGCGCCGCTGACCGCGAACACGATGGCCAAGCTGGCGCACGGCCTCGCAGACGACGTGCTCACCGAGGCAGCGCTGGCACACGACGGCCCGATGCTCGTCGCGCCCGCGATGAACGACCGGATGTGGGCGCACCCGGCCACGAAGGCCAACGCGGAGCTGCTTCGCGAACGGGGCGTCGAGTTCGCCGGCCCCGTCGAAGGCGAGCTCGCCGAGGGCGGCGAGGGCCTTGGGCGCATGGCCGACCCTGAGGAGATCTTCGCCCGCTGCCAGGAGCTGCTGGGCGCATGAGCGGCGGCCTGGCCGGGAAACGCGTCCTTGTGACCGCAGGAGGAACCCGCGAGCCGCTCGACGCCGTCCGTTACATCGGCAACCGCTCTTCGGGGCGCATGGGCGTCGCACTGGCCGCCGAGGCCCGGCGGAGAGGGGCCGACGTCACACTCATCGCCTCGAACCTCGCGGTGCCGCCACCGGCCGACGTCGAGGTCGTCGAGGCGCCGAGCGCCGCCGACGTCGAGCGCGAGACCTCGTCTCGAGCGGACGCGGACGTCGTGATCATGGCCGCGGCGGTCTCCGACTACCGCCCGTCCGAAACCGAAGCAGCCAAGCGCCCGAAGGACGAATCGACGTGGGAGATCCAGCTCGAGCCGACGACCGACGTACTGAAGTTCCTCGGCGAGCATCGCGTGAACGGCCAGGTGCTGATCGGCTTCGCCGCGGAGACCGGCGCCGGCGGCCTCGACCGGGCGCGCAAGAAGCTGGCGACCAAGAAGGTGGATCTGATCGTCTATAACGACGTATCCAGTGAGGACGTCGGCTTCGACGCGGACGACAACGAAGTCGTGATCGTCTCGGATGGGGGAGAGCGCCGAGTGGACAAGGCTCCGAAGGACGAGATCGCAGCAGCCATCCTCGACGAGGTCGAGCGGCTCACCTGATGCAGGAAGAGCAAGCTGCAACCGCCCAGTCGGCGGACGTCATCCGCCGCCTCGCCGAGAACCTCGGCAAGGTCGTCCACGCGCCCGCAGAGACCCTGCGGCTGTGCGTGCTCTGCCTCGTCAGCGAGGGGCACCTGATCATCGAGGACTTCCCGGGA
>DASTYD010000039.1:0-10940 GCA_035765175.1 Gaiellaceae bacterium | reverse complement strand
AGGTTCCCTGCGCCGACGACCGCACGGGCAAGCACGTCGCCGAACTGGTTCTCTCGGGCATCGAGCAGATCGAGTAGGACTCAGTCGTCAAGCCTTCCGCCCTGCTCCTGCCTCCCTCTCCGTGTCTGGGGTGCCAAGACTGTCCGCCTCGTCAGCGCGTCTTCGTGGAACGTAGGCCCGCGGCGTTGCCGCAGGCTGAATCCGTAGTCGCCGCGGATGCGCGTCGTCAGTCGGCGATCACACTTCAGGGGAGTCGAAGGAGACGCGCGTGACAGTTCTTGGACGGTTGGGCCGTCGACTGGTGGCGAAAGACGTCGTCACCCTCTCGCGCTTGAAGTGGTTCGGGATCGTGGCGCCGCTCGCCGGGCTCGTGCTGCTCGTGTTCCTGCTCCGGTCGCATCTGCACGACTGGCTGCACGAGTCCCCGGAAGTCCTCTATCTCGTCCCGTTCCTCGCCGCCTGCATCTTCGCGTTCGCCTCCGTCATGTTCGCCCTGATCGAGGATCTGGAGCACCGGGTCTTCGACCAGAACCGGGAGCTCTCGGAGCTGCTTGCGCGGACCGACCAGCAGAACGCCGAGCTCGCGGCGCTGCTCGCCGTGGGCCGAGCCTCGGCGTCTTCGATCGAGCTCTCCGCGATGCTCGACGAGGCACTCGGAGCGATCCTCGCCGTGACGTCCGCGGAGGCCGCCGAGATCTGGCTCGTGGACGGCGGGATGCTGACGCTCGAGTGCTTCCGCGGAGCCGGAGGCGGCGCGTTCGCATCGCGTCCGCAGCTCCGCGTGGGAGAGGGGCTGCCCGGAGCCGCGGCGAAAGCGACCTCGGCGGTCATCGTGCACGACCGCAGCTTCGACTCCCGCTTCGAGAGCGAGGAGGTTGCCGCCCTCGGCCTGCAGACGTTCTGCGCCCTGCCGCTCCGGCACCGGTCGGGCACGGTCGGGGTGCTGGCGGTGGCTGCGCGCGACCGCGAAGCATTCGCGACCCCGGGCGAGCGTCGCCTGCTCGAGGGAATCGGCGAGCGGGTCGCGCTCGCGGTCGACAATGCGCGGCTCCACGAGCAGGTCCTGGACCGTGCCGTGCTCGAGGAGCGTGAGCGCATCGCGCGAGAGCTCCACGACGGTCTCGCGCAGGTGCTCGGCTACATCAACACGCAGACGATGGCCGTGAAGATGCACCTCGCGTCCGGCCGGACCAGCGCGGCCACGTCCGAGCTCGACGCCATGGGTGCCGCCTCCCGACAGGTGTACGGCGACGTCCGCGAGGCGATCGTCGGCCTGCGGACGGCCCCGAAAGGTCTCGTGCCGACCATTCGCGACTACGTCGGTCGCCTGCCCCGAACGGCCGGTTCCGAGATCGCCTTGCGTGTCGAGGGCGAAACCGAGGAGATCGCTCTCCTCCCAGCGACGGAGATCCAGCTCGTGCGCATCGTCCAAGAGGCGCTCAGCAACGTCCGCAAGCACGCGGGTGCGACGAAGATCGAAGTGATCGTCCAGCTGGACGGGGACGGGGTCGGCGTGGCGATCGTGGACGACGGCCGGGGCTTCGACCCGCTTCTTCTCGACCGCACGGGCTGGCCGCGGCTCGGACTCCAGACGATGCGTGAGCGGGCGCAGGCGATCGGAGGAACGTTTGCCGTCGACTCGACGCCCGGGCAAGGCACTCGTGTCGCGGTTCACGTCGAGGCAGCGACCAGGAAGGAGGTCGTCGGTGCGAGTGCTGCTTGCTGACGACCACGCCCTCTTCCGCGCCGGAATCGCCAGTCTCCTGCGCGCGTGGGGGATGGAGATCGTGGGACAGGCCGGAGACGGCCTGGAGGCGATCGAGCTCACGCGCCGGCTCGAGCCGGAGCTGGTGCTGATGGACATCACAATGTCGCCGTGCAACGGGCTCGAGGCAACGCGCGCGATCAAGGCCGATCTGCCGGACGTCAAGATCGTGATCGTGACCGTGTCCGAGGACGAACAACATCTGTTCGAGGCGATCAAGAGCGGCGCCGAGGGCTACATCCTGAAGGGCATGTCCGAAGAGGAGCTAAGCGGGACGCTGACGAAGATCTCCGCGGGTGAGCCGGCGCTTTCGCCGGGCCTCGCCGCCAAGATCCTCGAGGAGTTCGGGCGCATGGCGCGAGACGGCGCCGGCGCTCCCGGAGGGCCCGAGGACGATCTGACGGACCGCGAGCGGGAGGTCCTAGGGCTCGTTGCGGAAGGAGCCACCAATCGTGAGATCGCCTCCAGGCTCTACGTCTCCGAGAACACCGTGGGCTTCCACATGAAGCACATCCTCGCCAAGCTCCACGTGAAGAACCGGGCGCAGGCAGCGGTGTTTGCGATTCGAGCCGGCCTTGCAGAGGGCCCTGAGGCTCCTACGCGATCCGGTAGGTAGGGCCCCACTCGATCGCCCGGGCCGACGGGGCCCGAAGACTACGGGGATCGCGCCCCAAAGACCGCTTGTTTCCGTGTAGCCACGGGCATTCCTCTCCGCCACGCTAGGGGTGGTCCATTGGGAACCGGCGGAACATGCGCCGGGACGAAAGGAGGGCCGACATGTCGAGAAAAGCTGCAGTCCTCGTGGCCTTCGCGGTCGTGGCCGTCTCAGCGGGCGCCGGGCTCGCCTTGACCGCCGGTAGCGAGGCAAAAGGGGCCGTCAAGGTTCGGCAGATCTACATGAGCGCCGTCGAGTGGAAGGGCTCGGCGACGGTCGCCAAGGAGCCGTATCCGACGGCTCCGCTGCCCAAGGGCGGAGGGTACGAGAAGTTCGCTCCCGGGAGCGCCGAGGTGGGTGGCGACCCGACGAAGTGGGCCGTCGAGACCTACCGCTTCGACACCGCCGTCGTCGCAGCGTGCGCCGGCGAGCGCGTCGTCCTGAACATCTTCGGAGTCAATGCCCCGGAACACCACATCAACATTCCCGACTTCGGCAAGAACTTCGTCGTCAAGCGGGGTGTGCTGTCCCGACAGGCGTTCAGGGTCAAGAAGCCCGGCATCTACCCGATCATCTGCATTACGCACCAGCCCTCGCATCGGGCCGACCTGGTGGTGTTGCCATGCGGGTAATCCGGCACAGATGGCGGGCGCGCGCCGCAGTCCTGATCGCAACCGCGGCGGCCTCGGTGGGCATCGGTGTGATCGCTGCTTCTCCGGCGACCACCACGACCTCCGGCACGGGGGTCTCGGTGGTCCTCGACGAGTGGAAGCTCACTCCCTCGCGGGCAACGGTGCGGCCGGGGCGAATCACGTTCGTCGTCCGCAACGACGGAAGCATGCTCCACGAGTTCGTCGTGCTCCGGACAGATCGGGCCGCCAAGGGTCTACCGATCCGGGGCGGCAAGGCCGTCGAGGCCGGCAGGCGAGGGAAGCTCGCGCAGATGGCGAGCGGCGCCTCGAAGCGGCTCAGCCTGCGGCTCGGATCAGGAAAGTACGTGCTCATCTGCAATCTCCTGGGCCATTACCAGGCCGGCCAGGCCGCGACCCTGCGCGTGCGCTGAAACGGGGGCGCGCCACTGGATGCCGGACGGCGCTTCCAGTGGCGCGCGCCCGCCAGGCACGCCTCAGGTTTGCCCGTGACGGATGCCGTGGCCGACCCGGTGCAGTCCTCATGGATCGGTCGAGATGCCGAGCACGGTGTAGGTGGCGCAGAAGCCCGTGGTCGCCGTCGCCAGCATGATTCCGGCCACGACGAAGAGGACGATGCCCCAGACGGTGCCTGCACCTAGAAGGAATCCGACAACGCGACGGGGGCGACGACGATGATCGTCGTTGGGGCGACTCTCGCGGGCAGTCATCCGGGGCCTTGTCGCGTTCGGTGGCGTCGCCGGTTCGCTCGCTTCACCCAGGAGCAGCCAGCGGCGAATTTCTTTCGAGGCGCTGGCTGCTCATCTGATCTACCAAGCGGCGATCCTCTCGGCTATCTCACGCTCGAGGTCAACCCGTGTCCACTCCCCCGAGCAGACTAGGTCATGCCATTCCAGCTCGTGAGCAAGCACCAGGTTCCGCTTCCAAGACTCGAGCGTCCCTATCCAGGTGACCCACGCGCGTTCACAGCCATTCCCTGCTCCGAGGGTGTCTGCGAAGGCCATGCTCATCGTTCACACCTCCTTTTGCTCTCATAGGTCGGTCGCTTGGCAAGACGCGATCGGGGCCCCGGCGGGGCCCCGATCGCTCCGGGAGAGGGTGTAGCTACTCGCCGTCGCCCAGGTCGACGAGCGTCTGGATCAGCTCCGCCACGCCGGGGCCGATGACGACGTCGTCGTCACCGCCGAACGTGTTGATTGCGAGCAAGTCGTTCGCAACCTCCGAGTGGCTGATCCCGATTGCGGTGAAGAGGCCGGTCACGTCGACGACGCCGCCGTTTGCGGCCACCGCGATGTTGTCGGGGCCGTTGGTGCCGTTGACCGTGATCGTGTCGGCAGCCGCGTCGCCCGTCCCACCGCCGATCGCGCCGGCCAGGTCGATGTCGACCTTCGTGACATCGGTGCCGCTTAGGTCGTTGACGATGGTCGCGTCCTGGCCGCCGAGCGGCCTGAGGTCGACCCGCTCTGTGTCGTCGACGTCCATGACGATGTTGCCGAGATTGCGGGTGAAGCGGAACCGTCCGGCCACGGCCGAGGCCTCGAAGGTCTCGTCGCCGCCGGCGCCGTTGAACTCCATCGTGTCGTCGCCCGCCTGACCCTCGATGAGGTCGCTGGCGTCGCCCGGGTTCCACACCAGGGTGTCGTCACCGGCCCCGCCGAACATCGAGTCGTTCTGCTGCTGGCCGGCGATCCGGTCGTTGCCGTCGCCGCCGGTGAGGACGTCGACCTCGGTCCCGCCGTTGAGGACGAGCTGGATCAGTGCCGCGAGGCCACGCTGATCGGCTGTGATCGTGTCGGCGCCGCCGAGGCCGTTGACCGTCAGCTTGTCGTTCGCGGCCTCGGAGTGGTCGATCTGGACGGTCGGCTCAACCCCGAAGACGTCCACGGCACTCCCGTCCGCCGTGATCTGTATGTCGTCGGGGTCGTTCGTGCCGTTGACCGTGACCGAGTCGGCCGCGCCGTCACCTGCGCCGCCGCCGATCGCGGCCGCGAGGTCGAACGCGACGCGCTTGAGGTCGGTCCCGGCTGTGTTGTTCACGACCGCGCTGTCCGCCCCGCCGAGCGCTTGAACGTCGATGAACTCGATGTCGTTCAGGTCCATCGTGATGTTGGCGGCGTCGCGGAAGAACCTGACTCGCTCACCGTTGGCCGAGATGTCGAAGTTCTCGGCCACGCCGGCGCCGTTGAAGAGCATCGTGTCAGCGCCGTCGTCGGCGCCGTCCTGCCCCTCGACGACGTCGCTGCCGTCTCCCGGATCCCAGACGAACGTGTCGTTGTCGGCGCCGAGGAGGCCGGTGTCGTTGCCGCGGTTGCCGTCAATCGCGTCGTCGCCGTCGCCGCCGGTCAGCGTCTCAGCGCCGTCGCCGCCGTTGATCGTGTCGTTCCCGGTGCCGCCGTCGATCGCCACCTTGATCAGTGCAGCGAGCCCGGTCGCGCCGGAGATCGTGTCGTTGCCGTCGAGCCCGTTGACGTTCAACAGGTCGTTCGCCGCCTCCGAGCCTACGATCTTCACGGCCGAGGCAAGCCCGGTCACGTTGACCGCACCCGCGTTCGGGGCGATCGAGATCGTGTCGTCGCCGGCCGTGCCGTTGATCGTGGTCGTGTCGGCGGCCGCGTCGGTGGCGAGGTCGAGCACGATGTCCTTGACGTCGGTCGCGGACAGGTCGTTCACGACCGTGTTGTCGATGCCGCCGAGCGCGTGGAGATCGACTCGCTCGGTGTCGTCGACGTCCATCGTGATGTTCGCGACGTTGCGGAAGAACCTCAGGCGGTTGCCGTTGGCTGAGAAGTCGAAGTTCTCCGCGACACCGGCGCCGTTGAAGATCATCGTGTCGGTGCCGGCCTCGCCTTCCACCGTGTCGCTCCCGTCGCCGGGATCCCAGGTGAACGAGTCGTCGCCGGCGCCGAGGAGACCTGTGTCGTTTCCACGGTTGCCGTCGATCGCGTCGTTCTCGGTCCCGCCGCGCAGCGTGTCGTTGCCGTCGCCGCCGTTGATGGCGTCGTTGCCGGCTCCGCCGTCCAGCGTCAGCTGGGTGAGCGCCGCAAGCCCGAGCCCGGCGTTGAGCGTGTCGTTGCCGGCGAGGGCCTCGACGACGAGCGCCTCCGCATTGACCACGTCGATCGGCAGGCCACCCGGCCCGCCGGAGAGGGCGGTGTGGGCTGCGACTGCCGAGGCCGCGACGCCGATCGTGTCGTTGCCGGCCGTGCCCTCGACGACGACACGGTCACTGCCCGCGCCGGGATCGAGGTTCAGCTTGTCGTTCGCGGTCTGCGCACGAATGACGTTGACCGCCGCCCCGATGCCGCCGATCGAGATCCCGCCGCCGACCCGGAGCTCGTTTGCGGCCGACGAGCCCTTGATGTCGACGACGTCGGCCGAGCCATCCTGCCCCAGATTGGCGTTGAGCCGGCCGAGACCGGCGCCCGCGAGGTCGTTGACGGTCACGCTGTCCGCCCCGCCGAGAGCCAGTAGGTCGAACCGCTCGACCACTGTGCGGAACGCGTTGCCGTCGCGGGCGAAGCGCAGCCGCGAACCGTCGCGCGAGAAGTCGAACCTCTCCGCGGCGGACGAGCCTTTGCCGACGACGAGGTCGCTTCCGGCGTCACCGAAGAGCGTCGTCGCTTCTGTGCTGACGAAGACACCGTGGCTCTCGTCAACCAAGAGCGCGTCGGCGCCGGTTCCTCCGTGCCCAATGATCCGGCTGAAGGCCTTGCGCCTGAACGTGAAGTCGGCTGAGCCGTTGCTGCCGACGTCTACCTGCAGCCGCGACTTGTCGCCCGGCTTCAGCCGGAGAGTGATCCTGTCGTTCCCTTTCGTGCCGAGGACGTTGAGCTGTCCGCGGCGGATGCTCGCCTTGACCTTCGGCTTCTTCGTGGGCTTCTTCGCCGCCTTCTGGGCCGGCTTCGCCTCCGTCGCCCCGTAGGACGAGGAGGACGAGAACATGAGGACAGCGACGAACACCAGGATCGCCGCCACGAGGACGATCGCTCCGCGGCGGCCAGCGCCGTCGCACCTCCTGCTGTTGATGATGGATTCGAATGCGGATCGCATAGGCTCCTCCTTGATCGCGTTGCCGGATTGGCTTGTTCGGCGATCGTGGAGTGGGCGGACCCGCGTTCGCACCGTGGCGACCCCCCTGACTTTGCGACTCCCCGGGGCTAGGAGTCAGTCGGGACGCTACGCCGGGACCGGAGCGTCGCCGGCTAGTGCGGCAGGAAGCTCGTCGCGGGAGTCGAGCATCAATTTGCGGAAGACGCTCGTGAGGTGACCCTCGACGGTCCGCGCAGTGATGAACAGCGTCTGTGCGATCTCGCGGTTGGTGAGGCCCTGGCCGGCGAGCTCGGCGATCCTGCGCTCGCTCGCCGTCAGCGAGTCGAGCCCTGTGAGGACGACCCGGCGCGGCCGCGCGCCCGTGGCGCGCAGTTCGGTCTCCGCCTGGTCGGCGAGCGGCTTGGCACCGGCGCGGTGGGCGGCGTCTAGTGCCTCGCGGAGGAGCTCTCGCGCTTCGGTTCGCCGATTGCGTCGTCGGAGCATGGCGCCGAGATCGGTGAGGGCGCGCGCTCTCTCCAAAGCGGCATCGCCCCGCTCGAACGCGTCGATGGCCTCGCGGAGCAGGGACGCTCCACGGTCACCGCCGGCAATAACGCCGGCGGCACGCTTCGCTATGCCCAGCGCGCGCGGGGCGCCGAATGCCTGGGCGAGCCCGAGCTCCTCCTCTGCCAGGCGCTCTGCCGGCTCGCGGTCGCCGAGCGCGAGATGCGCGAGCGCGGCTTCCGACCGCCAGGGGAGGAACCCCGGGCAGGTGACCATCCCAGAGGTCAGGCGTGCGCCAACTGCCAGGAAGTCCTCCAGCCCTTCCGCGACTCGGCCCTGCGCGACCCGCAGCCGGCCACGAGCGAAGCGAAGAATTGCGGCCGGAAGCGAACCCCCCTCGGCTTGGCAGTCGAGCGGCGCAAGCGCCTGCTCTGCCGCATCGAGCTCACCCTGATTGACGAGCGCCCTGACGAGGAAACCACCGCTCAGGACGCGGTACAAGGGTGGTGCGGGGAGCTCGGTTGTGGCAAGCGCTGTCCGCGTGTCGACCTCGGCGGCGCTCAGATCGCCGCGCCGGAGCGCGAGCCAGCCACGGGTCGCCAGACCGAGAGAGAGCCGACCGCTGTCACCGGTGATCCGCGCCTGAGCGATCGAGGCATCGAGCAGCGGCCGCACCTGCGCATACCGCTCCGCCCAGAGCAGCGAGAGCGTGGCCATCTGAAACCACACTGCGAACGAGAACCACGGCTCGCGGTCAGGGCGTGGCGGCCCGCCGCCTCCCGCCAGCAGCGCGCGGGTGGCGAAGTCCGCGCCGACCCGGGCGGGCTCGTTCGTGAGGATCGACGTGAAGCTCGCCACGGCCAGCAGTTCAAGCGACGCCGCCGGATCTGCGGCGGCCCGCTCGCGCAGCCTCTGAGCGCTGGGAGCCAGCGAGCGTGCGCTCGCGGGGTCGTTCAGCCTGGGCAAGACGGCCGCAGCCTCGAGCAGGAGGGCGAGCTCGGAGTGGCCAGAATCGAGCGACGGCGCGGCGCGATCGAGAACGTCGACCGCCTCGGCGAAGCGCTGGGCGCGGTTCAACGCGAGTGCCAGCACGATCGCCGCCTCGGCGGCTGCGACAACGTTCGGCGCGGTGTCGACGGCCTGTTGCAGGTGCCCGGGCCAGTCCGGGAGCCCGGCGCTCGCCTCGGCCATTCCCAGGTCGAGCAGGAGTGGGTAGTAGTGCTCCGGCGCCGGCGGCTCGGCGAGCGCTCGGCGAAGAAAGACTGCCTCTGCCTCGGGAGCCCCTCGCTTCCCTGCCTCGCACGCGGCTTCGGCGAGCCGCTCGACGACCCAGCCGTCGCCGGCGGGCTCGCTGACCAGCAGGTGATTGGCGACCAGCTCGTTCGAGCCCGGTTGCTCGGCGAGCAGCCGGGCGGCACGGCGGTGGCCTTGTGTGCGCTCGGCGCTCGTGAGGTCCGAGTAGAGACCGCTGCGGATGATCGGATGAATGAACGTCAGCGGCCGACCGGGCTCGAGGATCCCCGCGGTCGTCAGCAGCTCGGCTGCGTCGAAAGCCTCCGTGTTGTCTAGCTCCCCGAGTCGCGCTGCCTGGAGCAGGTCTGCCCGCTCGAGCACCGCTAGCGCCCGAGCGAGCCGCCCCGCGTGCTCCGGCAGCCGGCTCAGCCTGAGGTGAATCGAGTGACCGACCGTTCGAGCCCCGATCCTCTCCACGTGGCGCGCGCCCTCCGCCGTCGGAGCGATGCCTTCCTCGCTCAGCGCCTGAACGAGCACGCGCACCAGGAACGGCGTTCCGCGCGTTGCGCGCAGGCAGGCATCGACGAAGACCGGATCGGGGACGCCGGTGAGCTTCTCCGCGACGAGCTCGGCGACGGCTGCTCTCGTCAGCGGTGGCAGCCGGATTTGCTCAGCGGCCGGATCGCTGGTCACGGTCGCGAGCAGCTCGGCATCCGTGCCTGCTTCATGAGGGCGAGTCGCCGCGACGAGCGCAACGTCCAGCTCTTCGATGCGCGTGAGCAGGAAGGCCAGGTAACGGAGGCTGGGGGCGTCTGCCCAGTGAGCGTCGTCGACGACCATGCAAAGCGGACCGACGGCCGCCAGGTTCGCGCACAGCCAGTAGAGGCCGTGGAGGACTGCGAACGAGGAGTCGATGCCCGAGGCGGGCGGGCCGTCCGAAGGGGGTGCGCCCGGAAGGCCGAGCAGGCCGGCCGCCACGCCGGCAGCGGCTTCGAGTAGGTCGGCGCGTTCGAGCTCCGATGCGTCGGCCAGCGGCGGCTCGAACAGTTGACGCACCACGCCGAAGGCGAAATCGCGCTCCAGCTCGGTTCCCCGCGAGCGAAGCACGCGCATTCCCCCGTCTGCGGCCGCGGCCCGCACCGCGGCGAGCAGCGCCGTCTTGCCCATCCCGGCCGGGCCCTCGACCACCACGAACCTGCCGCGTCCCGAGCGAGCCTCGGCGAGGGCCGACCCGATCTGCGCCAGCTCCTCGCTCCGCTCGAGTAACTGTCCGGTGGCTGCGGCCGCATTCATCTGGTTTGACCCTAGCGCCGTTTGTGCGGAAAGGCACGGCGCACGGCGTCCCCGGACGAGTCGGCGCAGCTGTACCGCGGAAAGACAGGGGGGTCGCCACGGTGCGAATGCGCCTCCGCCGTATCCACGATCTCCAGGCAACGCAATCACAGGAGGTCACTCGATGAAACGATTCATGATTACCCTCGCCGCCGTCGTGGCGGTTCTGGCGCTCGCCGCATGCGGCGGGGCCGGATACGACAGCAGCGACCCGCCCTCCGCCGCGCGGTCGGGTAACGACACGGCCACCGTGTCGGTGAAGGAGCTTGGGGACACGGGCCGCGTCCTCGTGGACTCAGCCGGAAAAGCCCTCTACGCGGCCGACGAGGAAGCAGATAGCAGCGTCGTCTGCGCCGGCGCCTGCACCTCCTTCTGGCTCCCGCTGACCATCGACGAAGGCGCGCCGAGCGGGAACTCCCTCCCGGGCGAGCTTGGCATCGTCGAGCGTGAGGGCGGCACGAGGCAGGTCACGTTCGAGGAAAAGCGGCTCTACACGTTCGTCGAAGACGAGCCGGGAGAGGTCACCGGCGACGGCCTCTCCGATGTGTTCGACGGCCAGCAGTTCACCTGGCACGTCGTCAGCGTCGGCGACGCGCCCGACTCGAATCAGGAGGACGGCACTAGCGGCGACCCGCTTGGCTATTAGGCCATCCGACGCGGTGTTCCAAGATTGTTCGAAACGGCAGGTCGATACCTGAGCCGCCGCTTAAGCGGGCGAAAGAAAGGCCCTGTTTCCAGGGCCTTTCTCGTTGGAGCGTACCGGGATCGAACC
>DASTYD010000038.1:0-2810 GCA_035765175.1 Gaiellaceae bacterium | reverse complement strand
CCGCGGCGCGGACAGGCGCGACGCGCCGGAAAACCAGCGGGCCGCAACTTTGCGGCCCTCTGGAAACTTCCGGTCAGGACCGAGCTACATACCTCCGCCACCGGCGCCGCTCTTCACTGCCTGCTTGAGCTGACTGCCTGCGGAGAACTTCGGGACGGTCGTCGCGGGGATCTGCACCCGCTCCGACGGGTTTCTCGGGTTGACGCCCTGACGTGCTGCGCGCCTCTGAGTCGTGAACTTGCCGAACCCGGTGAAGGCGACCTCGCCGCCTCCGCCGAGGACTTCGGTGATCGAGTCCAGGAAGGCGTCCACGGCCTCGGCCGCGTCGCGCTTCGAGAGACCTGATTTGTCCGCGACTCTGTCGACGAACTCCTGCTTTGTCACGTGCATCCTCCCTCTGACGTTGCTGTGGATTCCGCTCGGCGGACCCTAACAGCCAAGCCGTTTCGGCTCAACCATGCGGTTTTGCGGCGGTTTTCTCGGTCGGAAGCCACTCTCCTGCCCGAAAAAGGGGCACAAGACGGGCCCCGCGACGGGCGAGCGCATCCGCTCCGCCCTCCTCGCGGTCGACCACACAGACCGCGATCCGGCACTCCAGGCCGGCTTCTCGGAGCACCTCGAGCGTCTCCAGGGACGCGCCGCCCGAGGTGACGACGTCCTCGACCAGGCAGACGCGCTCGCCCGATTCGAAGACCCCCTCGATGCGGTTCGCGGTCCCGTACTCCTTCGGCTTGTCGCGGACGATCAGAAACGGCTTGCCCGACGAGAGGGACGCAGCCGCGGCGAGCGCGATCGCGCCGACTTGGGGGCTCGCGATGCGCACCGCATCGGGCTCGTGCTCCGCGATGGCGGCGGCGATGTGCTCGCCCAGCGCGGCGAGGAGGTCCGGACGCGTCTCGAAGCGGTACTTGTCCAGGTAGTAGTTCGAGGTGCGGCCGGACCGGAGGACGAACTCGCCCTCGAGGTACGCGTGCTCCCGGATGGCTGCGGCGAGCTCGTCCCGCTTCATTGGCGCGTCGCGCGCAGGACGTCCCGCGCCTGCGCGACGAGACGCGCGGCCTCCCACCCTGCTGCGTCGAGCGAGGTCAGGGAGCCGTCGGCGAAATACAGATCGATCCGCTCGCTCGAGCGGCGGCCGCGCCGAGCGTAGAGGCCGATGCCGAGGAGCGAGCCCACGGCGAGACCGATCGCAAAGAGCCTACGGCTTTCCACTGCTCTTCGGCCGAGTGGACTTGGCCTTGGGCTTCGCCGCTGCTTTCGGCTTCGGCTTCGCCCTGGCCTTGGGCTTTTCGGCGGCCTTGCGGAGACAGGCCTTGAGGTCGTAGAAGACGAGCCCGGCGGTGGGCTCGGCCCCCGTCGAGGCTGCAATCAGCAGGTCTCCCTCGCGGACGATGAACAGGCTGCCGTCGTCGGTGGCCGCTTCCAGGTGCGTGAGCTCGCCCGTGGCGGCTCGGCTGGCCTCCTCGAACAGCGCCCTCGCGCTCGCGGCGACCTGTTTCGCGCGCGGGCCGGGTAGCGTCGAGGCGACGACCTCGCCGTCTGCGCCGAAGACCACCGCCGCCTCGATCTGCGCCGAGATCTCCGTCAACTCCGCGAGTGCGCTCTTACCGTCCGTCATCGAGGAGAGACTAGCCTCCCGCACCATGCGAGAGGTCTTCTCGAAGTTCTTTGCCGATCGCGGCACGCACCTCGCCGCAATGATCGCCTACTTCGCGCTCCTCTCGTTCGTCCCGCTGCTCTTCCTCGCGCTCGCCCTCCTCGGCTTCGCCGGGCGCGCGGACGAGTCGAGCTTCCTCGTCACGGAGCTGAACAAGGCGTTCCCGCAGAGCTCCGTCGAGGGCATCCTCAAGGTCGTCCGCTCCGTGCAAGACAACGCGGCGACGCTCGGTGTGATCGGCGCGGTCTTCGTCGGCTGGACGTCGCTCTCGCTCTTCAGCGTGCTCGAGTCGGCGTTCAACATCGTCTACGGCAAGCCGAACCGCTCGTTCCTGCACGGGAAGCTCGTCGCGGTCACGCTGCTCGTCGGCTCGCTCGTGACGCTCTTCGTCGGGCTGATCGCCGGCTCGGTCGGCTACCGCGTCCTTCGGCGCTTCGCGGGCGGCTTCTTCGAGAACGGCTACGTCGCGTACGGGGTATCCGTGCTGATCTCGACGCTGTCGGTCTTCATCTTCCTGTTCTCCGTCTACTACCTGCTCACAAACGAGAAGCTGACCTTCAAGGAGGTGCTTCCCGGGACGGTCGTCGCGACGATCGTGCTCGAGGCGAGCTTCCAGCTGCTGCCGCTGTACCTCCGGCTCTCGAACGACGTGATCGCGCTCCAGGCGTTCGGCGCGCCCGCGCTCCTGCTCGTCTGGCTGTACCTGATGGCGAACGTGATCGTCTTCGGCGCCGAGATCAACTGGTGGCACGCGAGGGGCCGCCGCGAGGCCGTCGAGCTCGAGGAGGCGGCCGGACTCGCATAGCTCGCTTCGCTTCACGGGGGAACCCCTGGTTCCCCCGTGGGCCCCCTCCTTGCAGGCGTGGGCTTGGGGCGAGCGTTTCAGGAGCCGGCGATTGCAGGCGACATTCAGTTGTTCTTTGCTCCTCTTGGGCTGCGCTCGGGCAAAGCCCGGCTCCGCCCGCGGGGGCCCCCCGCCAACGTCCGCCTAGTAACATAGTGTTACTAAGTGGCTTGATCGGACTTTGAGGCACTGACGCTCGCTTCGCTTCACGGAGGAACCCCTGGTTCCCCCGTGGACCCCCTCCTGCAGGCGTGGGCTTGGGACGAGCGTTTCCGGAGCCGGCGATTGCAGGCGACGTTCAGTTGTTCT
>DASTYD010000037.1:0-5882 GCA_035765175.1 Gaiellaceae bacterium | reverse complement strand
CTTCACCCCGAGACCGGAGCGGCCCTTGCGCGGATAGTCCGCGAGCTTCGTGCGCTTGCCGAAGCCGTTCACGGTCACGACGAGCAGGTCGCCCTCGTTGACCCCGATCATGTCGGCCGAGATCACCTCGTCTCCCTTGCGCAGGCCCATGCCCTTGACGCCGGCGGTGTCGCGACCCATCGGCCGGACCTCTTCCTCGCTGAACCGAATCGCCTGGCCCTTGCGCGAGACCATGAGCACGTCGTCGTCGCCGGTCGAGTGGCGGACCGAGACGAGCTCGTCGTCGTTCTCACGCATCTTGATCGCGATGATCCCGTCCGCCTTCAGCGGCGTGTTGTAGGCCGCGAGCTCGGTCTTCTTGACCATTCCGTTCTTCGTCGCGAAGACGAGGTACTTCGACTCCTCGAAGTCGCGGGTCTGGATCACGGCGCGCACCTGCTCGTCCTGGCGGAACGGGAGCAGGTTCTGGATCGCGCGCCCCTTCGACTGGCGGGAGCCGAGCGGGAGCTCGTGCACCTTGAGCCGGTAGACCTTGCCGACGTTCGTGAAGAAGAGGACGTAGTCGTGGGTCGAGGCGACGAACAGGTGCTCGATGTAGTCGTCCTCTTTGAGGTCCATGCCCATCACGCCCTGGCCGCCGCGGCGTTGCTCGCGATACGTCGTCACCGGGAGGCGCTTGATGTAGTTCGAGCGCGTGATCGCGATCACCATGTCTTCTTCCGCGATCAGGTCCTCGAGCTCGAGCTCGCCCTCCGCCGCGACGATTTCCGTCCGGCGGTCGTCGTTCTTCCCGTAGATCTGCTTGATCTCGAGCAGCTCCTCGCGGATGAGGCCGTCGATCCGCGACTCGTCGCCGAGGATGGCGCGAAGCTCGGCGATCCGCTCCATCAGGTCCTTGTGCTCGTCCTCGACGCGCTTGCGCTCGAGCGCAGTCAGCGCGCGCAGCCTGAGGTCGAGGATCGCCTGGGCCTGGATCTCGGACAGGTCGAACTCCTTCATCAGTCCGTCCCGAGCCGCGTCCGCGTCCGGCGCGTTGCGGATCAGCGCGATCACCGCGTCGAGGTTGTCGAGCGCGATCAGGTAGCCCTGGAGGACGTGTGCGCGGGCCTCGGCCTTGCGCAGCTCGTACTTCGACCTGCGCGTGACGACCTCGCGCTGGAAGTCGAGGTAGTGGCCGAGCATGTCGCGCAGCGCGAGCGTCCGCGGCACGCCGTCGACCAGCGCCACGGCGTTGTAGCCGAAGGTCATCTGCAGCGCCGTGTGCTTGTAGAGCTTGTTCAGGACGACTTGCGGGATCGCCTCGCGCTTGAGCTCGATCTGGATCCGCATGCCGGTCTTGTCCGAGAGGTCCTTGACGTCCGAGATCTCGGTCAGGACCTTGTCGTGGACGAGGTCGGCGATCTTCTTGATCACACCGGCGTCGCCGCCCTTCTTCACGCCGAACGGCAACTCGTTGACGACCACCGCCGTCTTCCCGCCTCGCAGCTCCTCGATGTGCGCGCGGGCCCGCATGACGATGCGCCCGCGGCCCGAGCGGTAGGCCTCGCGAATTCCTTCGCGGCCGACGATGATCCCGCCCGTCGGAAAGTCGGGGCCTCTGATGTGCTTCGTCAGCCGCTCGACGTCGATCGCGGGATCGTCGAGCATCGCCACCAGCGCGTCGGTCACCTCGCGCAGGTTGTGCGAGGGGATGTTCGTGGCCATGCCGACCGCAATCCCGGACGAGCCGTTGACGAGCAGGTTCGGGAACCGCGACGGCAGCACCTCCGGCTGGCGGCGGGACTCGTCGTAGTTCGGGACGAAGTCGACCGTGTCGGCGTCGATGTCGCGCAGCAGCTCCGTCGCGAGGCGGGTGAGCCGGCACTCCGTATAGCGCATCGCAGCGGCGGGATAGTCGTCGATGTTCCCGAAGTTCCCCTGGCCGTCGACGAGGGGGTAGCGCAACGAGAACGGCTGCGCGAGCCGGACCAAGGTGTCGTAGATCGCGACGTCGCCGTGCGGGTGGTACGAGCCCATGACGTCGCCGACGACGCGGGCGCACTTGAGCCGCGCCCGGTTCGGCTGGAGCCCCGCCTCGTGCATCGCGTACAGAACGCGGCGATGCACCGGCTTGAGGCCGTCGCGCACGTCCGGCAGCGCCCGCGCAACGATCACGCTCATCGCGTAGTCGAGGAAGCTCGACCGCATCTCCTGCTCGAGCTCGCGCGGTTCGATGCGGCCGGCGCCGAGTGGCTCGACGCTAGACATCCAGGAAGCGCACGTCCTTCGCGTTCGACTCGATGAACTCACGCCGCGGCTCGACCTGGTCGCCCATGAGCATGGAGAAGATCCGGTCGGCGGCTGCCGCGTCCTCGACCTCGACCCGCACGAGCATGCGCTTCGCGGGATTCATCGTCGTCTCCCAGAGCTCTTCGGGGTTCATCTCGCCGAGCCCCTTGAAGCGACCCACGGTGATCCCTTCTTTGGCGAGGTCGAGCGCCTCGTGGCGGAGCTCTTCGAAGGTCTCGGCTCTACGCGTCTTCTTGCCGATCTCGAGCGCGAACGGCGGGGTGCCGACGATGTCCACCATCCTCGCGTAGGACTTGCGCAGATTGGCGTACACCGGCGAGCTGAAGAGCTCGGCCGGAATGCTCACGTGGCTGGCAGCGCTCGTCTCGCGCTCGACGATCTTGACGTCGATCTGCTCGGACGTCTGGTCGATGAGCGAGAGCTCGTACCCGTTCTCACCCAGCGCCTCGAGCGTCTCGGCAAAGGCCTTCGCGTCCTCGAGGTCGGACTCGATCAGCCTGTGCGCGACGACGAAGTGCGCCGCGGCCGTACCGAAGTCGGCACGCAGGCGGGACGTCCAGCCCTCGAACTCGTTCAGCGCCTTCGTGAAGCGCGCGTACTTGGCCTCGGTCAGCTTCTGGGGCTCGCCGCCACGGGCGCTGACGTCGATGTCCTTGACCCTCTCGCGGACGAGCAGGTCCTCGAACAGGGACTCCTTCTCGATGTATTGCTCGCGGCCGCCGATCTTCACCCGGTAGAGCGGTGGCACGGCGATGTAGACGTAGCCGCCCTCCACCAGCTCCTGCATCTGCCTGTACAGGAACGTCAGGATCAGCGTGCGGATGTGCGAGCCGTCCACGTCGGCGTCGGTCATGACGATGACCCGGTGGTAGCGCAGCTTCTCGAGGTCGAACTCGTCCCCGATTCCCGTGCCGACCGCGGTGATCATCGACTGGATCTCGACGTTCGAGAGCACCTTGTTGATTCGGTTCTTCTCCGAGTTGATCACCTTGCCGCGCAGAGGCAGGATCGCCTGGAAGGTCCGGTCGCGCGCGTCGATCGCCGATCCGCCGGCGGAGTTGCCCTCAACGAGGTAGAGCTCGGCGGACTCGGGGTCGTTGATCGAGCAGTCGGCGAGCTTGCCGGGTAGCGACATGCTGTCGAGCGCCGTCTTGCGCCGCGTCAGCTCGCGCGCCTTGCGGGCCGCCTGACGGGCGTTTCGAGCGGCGATCGCCTTGTTGATGATCTGCTTCGCCTCGGTCGCGTTCTCCTCGAGGAACTCGGAGAGCTTGAGGTTGACCGTCTGCTCGACGAGGCCGCGGACCCACGGGTTGCCGAGCTTCGTCTTCGTCTGCCCCTCGAACTGGGGCTCGCGCAGCTTGACCGAGAGAACCGCGGCGAGACCCTCGCGCACGTCCTCGCCCTCGAGGTTCTCTTCCTTCTCTTTGAGCAGTCCGTTCCGGCGCGCGTAGTCGTTGAGCGTGCGGGTGAGTGCGGCTTTGAAGCCCGAGAGATGCGCTCCGCCCTCGTGGGTGTTGATGTTGTTCGCGAACGAGAAGACCGACTCGACGTACGACGTGTTCCACTGCATCGCGACCTCGACCGCTCCATCCTCGGTCGAATCGCCGTTCGACGCCCCTTCGAAGTAGACGATGTGCTTGTGGACGGGATCCTTGGCATCGTTGACGTAGCTGACGAAGTCCTTGATCCCGCCCTCGGCGTAGAACTCATGGCGCTCGTCGCCTTCCCGCTCGTCGACGAGCGCGATCCGCAGGCCCTTCGTCAGAAAGGCCGTCTCGCGCAGCCTCTGGACGAGGACATCCTCGTCCCACTCGAGCTCGTCGAAGATCTCGAGGTCGGGCAGGAACGTGATCGTCGTGCCGGACTCCTTCGTCGGTCCGACCTTCTTGAGCTCCGTCGTGGGCTCGCCGCGCGCGAACTCCTGCCGGAAGATCTTGCCGTCGCGCTTCACCTCGACGTGGAGCCAGGCCGAGAGCGCATTGACGACGGAGACGCCGACGCCGTGGAGCCCCCCGGACACCTTGTAGCCCTCGCCGCCGAACTTCCCGCCGGCGTGCAGCTTCGTCAGGACCACCGTCACGGCCGGCAGCCCCTGGTCCTTCATCACTCCCGTCGGAATGCCCGACCCGTTGTCGCGGACGGTGACCGAATTGTCGGGATGGAGAGTCACCTCGACGAAGTCCGCACGTCCCGCCATCGCCTCGTCGACTGAGTTGTCGACGTCCTCGAAGACCAGGTGATGGAGGCCCCGGGAGCCCGTCGAGCCGATGTACATGCCCGGCCTCAGCCGGACCGGCTCGAGGCCCTCGAGGACGGTGATGTCTTTTGCGGAGTATGCGGCTTCAGCCATTAAAAAAAGCCCTGCAAATCTTCCCTTTTCGGGCTAAGGGAAGTGTATCAGACGGAGCGGCCGTCAGCGGCCTCGAGAGAGGCTCGCTGCTGCCGCCTTCGCAACGATTTTGCGAAGACTTTCGTCGTCGATCCCCGCTGTGAGCTCGGCCGCTGCATCGAGCTCCGACTGTGTCGGCTCTTCGACGCTCCTCTTGCTCGTAGGCCCACCACCGGAGGGAGGCTCGGGGAGCTTGCCCGGGGCGAACCGTAGGCCGGTCGGGACGCGGTCGGCGAGCGCCTCCGCCAGGCGCTCCAGGAGCTTCGGCTCGAGCTGCGCGAGCTCGAACGCCCACGCGGAGGACGAGGTCGCGACGTGCAGCTTTCCGTCTCGCGACAAACGTGCCGGCCAGGCGTTCAGGGCGATCTGGTCGCCCACCGCCTCGGGCCACGCGCGCACGATCTCCGTCATCCCCTCCGCCGGCCCGAAGCGCGACAGCTCGTGCCGCACCTCGTCGCCGATCCGCTCCGGCTTCATCCCGCGCTCCCCGGAACGACCTCCACGAGCTGGGCCGGCTCAACCGGCAGCGCCGAGGCTCCGGTCGCCGTCACGAACGCCTGCCCGATGCCCGTGATCCGCTCCGCCAGCGCCCTGCGGCGGCGCTCGTCGAGCTCTGAGAGCACGTCGTCGAGCAGGAGGAGCGGCGGAGCGGGGCCGCGTTCCGTGAGGAGTGCGGCTTCGGCCAGCAGCAGCGAGAGGACCGCCAGCCGCTGCTCCCCTTGCGACCCGAATCGGCGCAGGTCGCGCCGCTCGGCTGCGATTCCGACATCGTCGAGGTGCGGCCCGAGCCCGGTCGTTCCGCGATCGAGGTCCTCGTCGAGCCTGGCCTCGAGCGTGGCGGTCGTCGGCGGCTCCGCTTCGTAGACCAGCTCCGCTCCGGTGAGGCCCAGCTCTGCCGCCCGCTCGGCGAACGGCGGCGAGAGAAGCTCGATCGTCTCGGAGCGCCCCGCGACGAGCGCCTGACCGAGCTCGGCCACTCGCTCCGTCCACGGCGAGACGGCGTCACGCGAGGACGCGCCGATCGCAACGCGGCGAAGCGCTGCGTTTCGCTGCGCTACCGCAGCTCCGTACTCGGCAGGAGCGCCGGCGCGAGCCGGAAAGAGACGCCCGAGCGTGCGGTCGAAGTACGCGCGGCGGGCGGCCGGCCCTCCCTTGACCACGACCAGCCGATCCGGCGTGAAGACGAGCGTCGAGACCTCTACGC
>DASTYD010000036.1:0-7931 GCA_035765175.1 Gaiellaceae bacterium | reverse complement strand
TTTAGGCCCAGCCCCGCACTGCGGCTACCGCCCGAGGCCCGCCTTTCCCCGTGAACGAGGCGGGCCTCGCCCCTCTACCAAGTTGACCCAGATGTGTCAGGCGAGGACACAGCTGCGGGCGCGACTCTCTCGCCATGCTCCTCGAGTTTCCAGAACGACCAAGGGAGAGCCCCCCTGCGGCGGGGCTCGCCCGCACGGTTCGTAGAGCACCGCGGCCCCCAGACCGCGGACTGGTCGTCGCCTTGATCCACGCTCACAACGAGCAGGATCGAATCGGAAAGGCGATTCGCTCGCTCGAAGAGCAAAGCTCGCCTCCGGACCTCACGATCGTCTGCGCCGACAACTGCGCTGACCGTACTGCCCTCGCGGCTCAGTCAGCCGGCGCAGACGTTTTCGTGACGGTCGGGAACGAGCACGGACGGACGGGGGCCTTGAACCAGGTCCTCGACCTCCTCCTCCCCCTGCTCCGCGACGACGACGCCGTCCTGATCGTGGACGTCGATTCGTCCCTCGAGCCGGACTTCCTGGCCGAGGCCCGCCGGCGCCTGACCAACGGCGTCGGCGGGGTCGGGGGCGTCTACGTCGGGCTCGGCGACGGCGGGCTCGAAGGCTTGATCAAGGACACGAAGTACGCTCGCTACGCCCGCGATCTCCGTCGGCTGGAGGAAGAGACGCCCGTGCTCACCGGCCGGGCGACCCTCTTCTCCGTCGAGTGTCTCTGGAACGTCGTCCTCGCCCGGCTGGCCGACCTGCTCCCGGGTGGCGGCTCCAGCGTCTACAACTCGCACTCGCTCGCGCCGGACGGGGAGCTCACGCTCGCCCTCGTCCATCTCGGCTATCGGATCCTCGCCGCCCCTCTCGAGTAGTTGACCCCGCGCCGCGGCGCGGGCACACTCGATGGCATGACGGCGCTGGAAACACTCGGCCACGACGTCGAAGAAGCGCTCGAGCACATCAACGTCCCGAGCTACGTGATCGACGACCACGGGATCATCCGCTGGGTCAATCCGGCCGCGATGCAGATCGTCGGCGACGTGCGCGGCAAGCAGTTCACCTCGGTGGTCGCGCCCGAGGAGAAGAGCCGGGCGCAACATGAGTACGCCAAGAAGGTGTTCGGGACGACGAAGACGACGGACGCGGAGGTCGTCGTCCTCGACGGAAGCGGACAGCGTGTGATGGTCGAGGTGCACTCGGTGCGGCTAATGCGCGGCGACCGCGTGGTCGGCGTCTTCGGCCAAGTCGACTTCGAGCCGCTGCACGAGCCGGTCAACGCCCTTCCCTCGCTCACGCCGCGACAATCGGAGATCCTTCGCCTCCTGGAGCGCGGCAAGTCGACGGATCAGATCGCGGCCGAGCTCCACTTGAGCAAGGAGACGGTCCGAAACCACATCCGGCACATGCTCCAGGCGCTCGGCGTCCACTCGCGCCTCGAGGCCGTGGCGCTCGCGCGCCATGAGCACATGGTTAGCCTTCGCTGACGCTCGGCTTCACGGAGGAGCCCCTGGTTCCCCCGTGGGGCCCCCTCCTTGCGCGCGGTGGCTCGGCTCAGGCGTTTCAGGAGCCGGCGTTTGAGTGTTGGGGTTCGAGCGTCACCTCTCGGCAGCGAGCCTCCCGCCGGGCACAGCCCGGCTCCGGCGGCAAGGCGGGTCGGCCCTAGTGAGGTCTAGGCCGCCCTGGCCGGGCGGAGCTTTTGGCGCTTCGTCCGGATCGCCCGCAGGCGCTGGCTGAGGCGAGCCCACGCCCACGGCTCGACCTCCTTGTAGCGAACTGCCGTCTGACCTCTCGTCGCCGCGAGGTACTCGAACCAGGCGTCGGCCTCCTCGATCAGCAGCAGCTCGTGCGCTTCTCGTCGTGTCGGCACCGCAAGACCGTCCTTTCACTCGCTGATGCGCGCGATGCTAGGTCCTGGACCGGACGGAGCGGACCGCGGGTCCTAGGACCTACCGAGCGTAAGTTGCTTCTTTCGTAAGAGTCTGCTTACATAACGTCCCGATGGAGGTCGCGCTGAAGGCGATCGCCGCACCGCGGCGGCGGCAGATTCTCACGCTCGTCGGCGACGGCGAGCTGAGCGCGGGCGAGATCGCGTCGCACTTCGACGTGACCCGTCCGGCGGTCTCGCAGCACCTGAACGTCCTCAAGGAGGCGGGGCTCGTGAACGAACGGCGAAACGGCACGAGACGCCTGTACAGCGTGCGGCCCGAGGGCCTCGCGGAGCTCAAGGAGTTCCTCGAGCGCTTCTGGGAGCCGCGCCTGGAGACACTCAAGCGCGAAGCGGAGAAGGAGGAACGAAGGAAGCATGGACGCGACCACTGAAACCACGATGCTCGAGAGGACGCTCTCGATCGACGCGAGCCCGGAGACGGTTTGGGAGTTCTTCGTCGACCCGGAGAGGATGAAGCGCTGGATGGGCGTCGACGTGACCGCCGAGCCGCGGCCCGGCGGCATCTATCGCTGCGAGGTCCTCCCGGGTCACATCGCAGCCGGCGAGTACGTCGAGCTCGACCCGCCGCACAAACTCGTCTTCACCTGGGGCTGGGAGAAGACCGACTCACCGACCGCGATCAAGCCGGGCTCGTCGACGATCGAGGTCGAGCTGACCCCGGAAGGCGACGGCACCCGGCTGCGCTTCGTGCACCGCGACCTACCGAGCAGCGCCGCAGTCGAGTCGCACTCACACGGCTGGGACCACTACCTCCCGAGGCTCGAGACCGCCGCAGCCGGCGGCGACCCAGGCGAAGACTCGTGGCTCACGCAGAACATGGAATCGACGGAGTAGGAGGTCCGTCGACGAGAGCCGCCCGCATCCGCCGCCGGAGCCGGGCTTTGCCCGGCGGGAGGCTCACTGCGGAGAGGAGGACGCTCGCCGAAGCTCGACACCCGCCGGCTCCTGAAACGCCTGTGCCGAGCCACCGCTCGCAAGGAGGGGGCACACGGGGGAACCAGGGGTTCCCCCGTGAAGGCGAGCGCTAGCGACGCCGGCTAGCGACGCCGAACGCAGATCGACTGCAGGACGCCGATCGCGAGCAGGTTCGCGACCATCGAGCTGCCGCCGACGCTCACGAAGGGGAGGGGGATGCCCGTGATCGGCGCCATCCCGATCGTCATCCCGACGTTGATGAAGATCTGCGTGAGGAGCGCGAACGCAATCGCGCCGGCCGCGATCGCCGCAAAGGCGTCGCGGGCGAGCGTGACCACCTTGAGCGCTCTCCAGATGACGAGCAGGAAGAGCAGGAGCAGGATCGTCACGCCGAGGAAGCCGCGCTGCTCGGCGGTCGAGGCGAAGACGAAGTCGGTCGCGTGCTCCGGGAGGAAGTTGTAGTTCGTCTGCGTCGCGCCCGAGGAGCCTCGCCCGTCGACGCCGCCGGCGCCGACCGCGGTGATCGACTGGTTGATGTTCCAGGTCGCGCCGCCCGGATCCTTGGACGGGTTCGTGAAGCCGACGATTCGATCGCGCTGGTAGTCCTTGAGCACGTGGACGCCGATCGCCGGACCGATCCAGAGCACGAACGCGGCGATCGCCACGCCGAGGCCGAGCAGCACCGAGACCTGTGACCAGCGCGTGCCGGCGATGAAGAGCGCGGCGCCGACGATCGCCGCGTAGACGATCGCGGTGCCGAAGTCGGGCTGCAGGAAGACGAGGAGCATCGGCACCGCCGCGAGTCCGATCGCAGCCGTCGTCGTCTGGCGCTCGTAGATCCGCTTGCCGCGCTCGGCGAGGAACGCGGCCAGGAACAGGACGAGCAAGAGCTTGCCGAACTCGGACGGCTGGAAGCGGAACGGCCCGAGGTCGATCCAGCGGCGCGTGTTCCGCACGCTCGTCCCGAGAACCGGGGTCAGCACGAGCATGAAGATGAGCACCCCGTAGACGACCCGGTAGTGCTTCCGCCAGAAGCTCGGGTCGATGAGGGTCATCCCGGCCATCCCGGCGACGCCGATCAGCGCATAGGCGGCCTGGCGGACGACGTAGTAGTTCGGGTCGCCCGTGATGTCGTCCTTCGTGATCCCGGAGATCACCCAGAGGCCGTAGGCGACGATTCCGCCGACCGCGGCGAGCAGGACCCAGTCGAGGTTCCGAAGGTACGAGGTCTCGCGCGCACGCGCACGCGGGCGGGTGCCGATTTGCTCGGTGACGGCGTAGTCGACCATCAGTCCGCCTGCTTCACCTCGAAGCTCGACGCTTGCTTGCCGAAGTACTGCTCGAACACCTGGAGCGCCGCCGGGGCCGCGACCTCGCCGCCGAAACCGCCGTTCTCGATCACCGCGCAGACGACGAGCTCCGGGGATTCGTACGGCCCCCAGCCGCACCACCAGGCGGTGTCCTCCGTGCGCATGCCGTCGCCCGGGTCGATGACCTTCTCGGCCGTCCCCGTCTTGCCGGCGATCGGGACCGGGAAGTGCCCGAAGACGCCGGACGACGTCCCGAGCGGCGAGTGCGTCGCCTCGTAGAGGCCCTGGCGGATGACGTCGATTGCGGCCGGGTCGAGGTTCAGCTCCTGCGCCGCCGGCCGGTAGCTCCGAAGCACGAGCGAGCCCTGAGCCGGGCCGGTCGTCGAGCCACCACCCTGCTCGATCGCCGACACGAGATGCGGCTGCACGAGCTTGCCGCCGTTCGCGAGCAACGCGTAGAAGCGCGCCATCTGGAGCGGCGAGGCGAGCATGTCATTCTGGCCGATCGCGAGCTGAATCGAATCACCCGGCTTCCAGAGACGATCGACCTCGAAGCAACACGGGTCGGTCTTCTTCGTGAACGTCGCCTGCTTCCACTTGATCGTCGGCAGCAGGCCCGAGGTCTCGGGCCCGACGTCGACGCCCGTCGGCCGTCCGAAGCCGAAGGTCCTCGCCCACTTCTGGAGCGGCTGCCCGCGGTCCGGAGGCAGGTCGTAGAACTCCTTGCCGACTTGGTAGAAGTACGTGTCGCACGACTGGGCCAGCGCCGTTGGCAGCGTCATCATCTGGTTCACGCCCGGGTCCCAGTTCTTGAACGTCTGTTTCGCGACCGTGTACGAGCCGGTGCAGGGCAGCGAGTCGTACGGACTGAGGATGTGCTCCTGCATCGCGGCGAGTGCGGTCACGGGCTTGAACGTCGAGCCCGGCGGGTACCTGCCGGCGAGCGCGCGGTTGAGCGCCGGGAAGTCGGAGGCCTCGGCGACGTCCGAATTCGTCAGGAAATCGAGTGCCCCCTTCCTGCGGCTGGTGAAGACCTTCGGGTCGAAGGTCGGATAGGAGGCGACGGCGCGGATCGCCCCGTCCCGCGGGTCGAGGGCCACGACGGCGCCGGCCTTCGCGTACCACTTCTCGTCGG
Source organism: Gaiellaceae bacterium (assembly GCA_035765175.1). Taxonomy (GTDB): domain Bacteria; phylum Actinomycetota; class Thermoleophilia; order Gaiellales; family Gaiellaceae; genus VAXT01. The sequence goes on along the minus strand of DASTYD010000036.1, from coordinate 2,629 downwards.
CCTGCGCACGGTTGATCCCGTCGATCACCGCCTGCTGCGCTGCCCGCTGGAGCTTCGCGTCGAGCGTCAGGCGCAGCCCGTAGCCCGGGACCGGCAGCTGCTTCGTCTCCGGCCGGGCTTTCGGCTGTCCGAGCGAGTCGCGGCGCACCAGCTCGATGCCTGGTATCCCGCGCAGTTCCTTGTCGAACGACGCCTCGACTCCGGCCTGGCCGATCCGGTCGCCGAGCTTGTACCCGTTCAGCTGCTCGAGCTGCCGGTCGGAGATCTCGGCGACGTAGCCGAGGATGTGCGCCGCCAGGTCCCCGTGCGGGTAGCGGCGGACGGAAGTGTCCTCGATCGTCATCCCCGGGAACTCCGTCCGGTGCTCGGCCAGGAAGCGGACCTCGCTCTCGGTCGCGACCTCTTTCACGATCACCTTCGCGAGGCGGTCGTCGCCGTGCTTTTCGATCTGGTCCGTGACGTCGGACAGCGGGACCTGGAGGATCCGCGTCAGCCTGCGTAGCTCGGCGTACTGGCCGCGCTTGGGAAGGAAGGCGGGCGTGACCTTGATCGCCGTTGCGCTCGCGTTGTCGACGAGCACACGGCCGTTCCGGTCCTTCACGGGGCCGCGCAGCGCCTCCTTCGTCTCGAGGAACGACAGGTTGTCCTGCGCCGCGACGAGGAACTCGTTCCCAGAGAGAACCTGGAGCGACCAGAGACGCACGAAGAGGACGCCGAACGCCGCCAGGACGAGGAACCCGAGGATCCCGAGCCGGAACATGAGCTGCGGCGTGAGCCGGTACGGGGCGTCGACGCGCGGGTCTCGGGGCAGAAAGCGCCCCGGCCGGATCGGCACCGGGCGACTAGCCAACGAACTCCACCTCCGGCGAGCGCTGGGCCGGCTTGAACAGCCACCTGACGAGGGCGAAGACCGGGAAGGTCAGAAGCAGGTTGAGGGCGATCGTCGCGGGCAACTCGTCGACGAGCGCGACCTTCGCGGAGGCAGGCTCGCGCAGGAGGAAGCGCATGACGAGCGTGCCGAGCGCGTACAGCACGGTCACGACGGCGACGGAGAGCACCGGCGCGTGGGCCCGGTCGCGGCCGGTGGTCTCGCCGTAGCGTCCGATCCAGAAGCCGGCGAGCGTGAGCAGGAGCGACGTGAACCCGAGGGTGCCGAGGCGGGCGATGTCGATCAGGAGGCCGGCCCAGAAGCCGCTGACGGCGCCGAAGATCGAGCCCTGCGTGAGTGCGACGGCGACGAGCGTGACGAGGACGAGGTCGGGCGAGCCGCCGAGGATCCCGATCGAGGCGACGATCGTCACCTGGAGGATCGCGACGACGAAGAAGAGGGCTGCGGCTTTCGCGATCGAGAGCGTCACGGCATCACGGCATGTTCGGGCGCGGGGTCTTGCTCGCCAGGACGAGCACGTAGTCGAGCGACGTGAAGTCGACGAACGGCATCACCTGGACGTCCTGGTAGGGATCGACGTCCGTCTGGCCGACCTTCGTCACCCGGCCGATCGGAATGCTGCGCGGATAGAAGGACGAAAGCTGCTTGCCCGACTGCTTGCCGGCGGTCACGACGAGGTCGCCTCTGTCCACCCGCTTGTCCTTCCCGACACGGTCGAGGAACAGGAGGTCTTCCGCGCCCTGGCTGTGCTGGACGATCCCGATGGCGCCGGTGCGGCTGTCCTTCGCCGTGACCGCGATTTTGGGGTCGGTGAGCAGGGTGACGAGCGCCGTGTCGCGGAGCGCCTTCGAGACCTGGCCGACGAGGCCGCGGTCGGTGATCACTGCGTCGTGGACCCTGATCCCGTGGTCGCGGCCGGCCGCGATCACCATCGTCTGGTCGAACTGGCTCACTGGATTGGAGACCACCTCCGCAGTGACCATGGTGTTGGCGAGGTCCTCGTAGGCGGGCAAGCGCTGCACCTTGAGCAGCCGACGGAACGCGTTGCGCTGCTCGATCGCCTCGGTGCGCTGGATCGCCTGCTGGGTCAGGTCTTTGACTTGCTGGCGGAGCTTCTCGTTCTCGCTCTTCGCATGAAAGAGGTCGGCCGTCCAGCCGTAGGCGTCCTCGAAGGGGCGGGCGACGCGGCTCGCGGCGATCTCGAAGGGGCGAAGCGCGCTCGACGAGGCGCTCTGGAAGTCGTGCAGGACTCCGTTCGGCGACTCGCGGAAGTAGACGGTGATCATGGTGAGCGACGCGAGGACGAGCAGGCCGACCACGAGCCGCCGTCTCAGGGGGCCGGACGTCCGCGAGGAGTACCTGGGGGCGACCGCGCGCCGGACCGGAGAGCCCAGCGCCGCCACCCGTGCGCTGCGGGTCCTAGGCACGGCTTTGGAGGGTAGCGAAGTCGCCAGAAGTTTCTAGTGCTAGCGCCGGTAGCCGTTGCGGCTCTTGCCGCGTTGCTTCGCGGCGCGATGCATCATCTCGAGCACCTCGAGGCTACGGCCCGAGCCGACGGCGACGCAGGTGAGCGGTGACTCGGCGAGCTGCGTTGGCATCTGCGTCTCGTGGCGGAGCCGCTCGTCGAGGCCGGCGAGGAGTGCTCCTCCGCCGGCGAGGACGATGCCGCGGTCCATGATGTCCGCGGCGAGCTCCGGCGGCGTCTTGTCGAGGGTGGAGCGGATCGCGTCCAGGATCTGG
>DASTYD010000035.1:0-7750 GCA_035765175.1 Gaiellaceae bacterium | reverse complement strand
GCGGGTTGTAGCGGCCGACGATCTCGATGAACTTGCCGTCGCGCGGCGAGCGCGAGTCGGCGACCACGACTCGGTAGACCGGGTTCTTCTTCGACCCGACGCGGGTCAGTCTCATCCGAACGGCCATCTATCTCCTTTGTTGTTGCTGGACCTGCTGGAGCAATTCCTGTGGGAGCCCCGGCATCTTGCCCTTTTTCATCTGCTTCATCATCTTCTGCATCTGCTTTCGGGCCGAGAGCAGCTGGTTGACCTGCTGGATCGTCGTGCCGCTGCCGGCCGCGATCCGCTTCCGTCGTGAACCGTCGATCAGGTGCGGCAGCTGCCGCTCGCGGGGCGTCATCGAGAGCACGATCGCCTCCACTCTGGACATGTCCTTCTCGTTCACGTCGATGCCCTGGAGCTGCTTGCCGACCCCGGGGAGCATCGACAGCACGCCCTTGAGCGGGCCCATCCGCCGCAGCATCTTGTAGCTCGCGAGGAAGTCGTCGAACGTGAACTCGCCGGCGAGGAATTGCTGCTCGAGCCGCTCCTGCTCGTCCTGGTCGGCCGCCTGCTCCGCCTTCTCGATCAGCGTCAGCACGTCGCCCATGCCGAGGATCCGTGACGCCATGCGGTCGGGGTGGAAGTACTCGAGCTGGTCGAGCTTCTCGCCGACGGAGGCGAGCTTGATCGGCTTTCCGGTGACCGCCTTGACCGAGAGCGCGGCGCCCCCGCGCGCGTCTCCGTCGAGCTTCGTGAGGATCACGCCGTCGAAGGCGACTCGCTCGTGGAACGCCTCCGCGACGGACACCGCCTCCTGGCCGGTCATCGCGTCGAGGACGAGCAGGACGTTCGTCGGCTTCGCCGCCTTCCGCACCTCGGCGAGCTCCGTCATCAGCGCCTCGTCGACGTGGAGCCGGCCCGCCGTGTCGAGGATGACGACGTCCTTGCCCTGGGCCCGTGACTGGTCGATCCCCTCGGTCACCGCTCGCACGGGATCGGAAGCGGTGAAGACCGGGATCTGCAGCTCGCGGCCGAGCTGCTGGAGCTGCTCGACGGCCGCGGGCCGGGCGAGGTCGGCGGCGACGAGCGCCGGCGAGTGGCCTTCCTTCCGCAGGAGCAGGGCGAGCTTCGCGGAGGCCGTCGTCTTCCCCGAGCCCTGGAGCCCCGCGAGCAGGATGACGGTCGGCGACTTGCTGGCAAACGCGAGCTTCGAGTCGCCGCTGCCCATGAGCGACGTCAGCTCCTCGTGCACGATCCGCACGACCTCCTGGCCGGGCGTGAGGCTCTTCGTCACCTCGACGCCGAGCGCGCGTTCCCGCACCTGGGCCACGAAGTCCTTGACGACCTTGAAGTTGACGTCCGCCTCGAGCAGCGCGAGCCGGATCTCGCGCATGGCGCGCGAGATGGCGTCCTCGTCGAGCTTGCCTCGGCCGCGGACGTCGTGCAGGGCGGTCTGGAGCCGGTCTGAGAGTGCGTCGAACACCGGCGGCGAAGTGTACTCAGGAGCCCCTTCGTGCCAGACTCAACGAATGGCCGCTTGTCCCCGCTGCGGCGAGGCCAACCCGGATCACGCACGGTTCTGCCTCGCCTGTGGGGCCCCACTCCAGGGCCCTGCTCCCGCGCGCGAGATGCGCAAGACGGTCACGATCGTCTTCACCGACGTCATCGACTCGACCCCGCTCGGAGAGAAACTCGACGCGGAGACCTACCGGCGCGTCATCTCGCGCTACTTCATCGAGGTGAGCCGCGTCCTCGAGCATCACGGGGGAACGGTCGAGAAGTTCATCGGCGACGCAGTCATGGCGGCGTTCGGGATCCCGGTCGTCCACGAGGACGATGCCCTGCGCGCGGTTCGCGCCGCAGGCGAGATGCGGGAGGCGCTGGCCGCGCTGAACGAACAGCTACGCGTGCAGTACGGGATCGAGCTCGGCACGAGGACCGGCATCAACACGGGCGAGGTAATCGCCGGCGATCCGTCCGAGGGCCACGCCTTCGCCACCGGCGATGCCGTCGCAGTGGCGCAGCGTCTTGAGGCCGCGGCCAGCCCCGGGGAGATCCTGATCGGAGACACGACGCATCGGCTCGTGCGGAACGCGGTGCTCACCGAGCCTCTCGATCCGCTCGACCTGAAGGGCAAGAGCAAGCCGGTCCTGGCGTGGCGGCTGCTCGGCGTCGTCGCGGGCGCGCCCGCGGTCGCGCGCCGGCTCGACGCTCCGATGGTCGGACGCGAGAACGAGCTGTCGCAGCTGCGCGCCGCCTTCGAGCAGGCCGTGCGGGACCAGACGGCCCGCATCGTGACGGTGCTCGGCACTGCCGGAATCGGCAAGTCCAGGCTTGCGAGAGAGCTCGTGACCGAAATCCGAGAGGAGGCGACATTCCTCATCGGCCGCTGCCTCCCCTACGGCGAGGGGATCACGTATTGGCCCTTGCGAGACGTCGTTCGCGACGCGGCCGGCGGGCTGACCCGGAGCGGGCTCGACGAGCTGCTCGCCGGGGAGCCGGACGGGGAACGAATCGCAGGCCAGGTGGCCGCGGCGATTGGGATCGGCGACGATTCGGCGGCGCCCGAGGAGACGATGTGGGCCGTCCGCCGACTGTTCGAGCACCTCGCGCGTCAACGGCCGCTCATCGTGTGCTTCGACGATCTCCAGTGGGCAGAGCCGGCTTTCGTCGAGCTCATCGAGTACGTGGTCGGCTGGAGCCGGGAGGCGCCGATCCTCGTTCTCTGCCTCGCCCGCCCCGACGTCTTCGACCGCCACCCCGAGTGGCACGCCGTCGGAGAGTCGATCATGCTCACGCCGCTCTCGCCCCTGGAGGCCGAGGAGCTGCTCGGCTACCTGCAGGGCGAGACCGAGGTCGACTCAGAGCTCTTGAGCCGAATCACGGCGGCCGCGGAGGGCAACCCGCTCTTCGTCGAGCAGCTGCTCGCCATGATCGCCGAGAACGGGACGGCTACAGGCGACCTCGCCATCCCGCCGTCGATTCACGCTTTGCTGGCTGCACGGCTCGATCGCCTCGCACCGGAGGAGCGGGCCGTGATCGAGGGAGCAGCCGTCATCGGCAAGGAGTTCTGGCGCGGCGCGATCGGCGAGCTCGTGAGCGTCGACCGCGGTTCGGTCGGGGCAAGCCTGATGACGCTGGCGCGCAAGGAGTTCATCGAGCCCGCGCGCTCGATCTTCCCCGCCGAGGATGGCTTCCGCTTCCGGCACATCTTGATTCGGGACGCCGCGTACCTCGGCGTCCCGAAGGAGACGCGGGCCGACCTCCACGAGCGTTTCGCAGGCTGGCTCGAGGGCAGCTCCGGCGAGAGCGCCGCCGAGCTCGACGAGATCGTCGGGTACCACCTCGAACAGGCCCATCGGTACCGCGAGGAGCTGGGGCCGATGGGTCAAGGCGGCGCAGAGCTCGCGACTCGAGCGGGAGAGCGGCTCGCAGCGGCTGGGCGTCGAGCGTTCGTGCGCGGCGGAGACGCCGCGGCAGCGTCGAGCCTGATCACCCGAGCTGTCTTGCTGCTGCCGAAGGATCACCCTGGGCGAGGGGAGCTTCTGATCGAGCTGGCGAGCCTGCTGATGACGATCGGAGCCTTCGAGCGTGCGGACGAGGTCGTGAGGGATGCGTTGAGCGCCGCGAAGGCGGCCGGCGACGACCGACTCGAGATGCGGGCGCTGATCGAGCATGAGCTCTTCAAGGTCTTCACGGCGCAGGAGGTGAGCTCGTCGGTTCCCGAAGTAACGGCGCGCGCGATGCCGGTCCTCGAAAGAGCCCAAGATCACGTCGGCCTGGCGAGGGCGTGGCGGTTGCGTGGAGAGGTCGCCGTCCTGGCCGGGCACTGGGGAGCGCGCGTGGAGACCCTGGAGCGTGCGCTCGAGCATGCGCGCCAGGCGGGCGACTCGCGCGAGCAAGCGGCCCTTGTCGGGCACCTCGCGATGGCGCTCTACTTCGGACCGACGCCGGCAGCGGACGCCATCGCCCGTTGCGCGGACCTGCTCGAGGAGGTGCAAGAGCACACGATCGAGGCGGCGATCTGGAGCAGCCTCGCCGGATTGCACGCAATGCGTGAGGACTTCGACGAGGCGCGGCGACTCTGGGCCTCGGCCGGCGAGCGGTTCGAGGAGCTCGGGCTCGGGTACCGGCGGGCGGTGCGCTGCACGATCGGCGCCGACATCGAGATGCTCGCCGGCAGCCCCGACGCGGCGGAGCGCGAACTTCGCTGGGGTTACGAGTTCCTCGAGCGGATGGGCGAGAAGGGCGCCCGCGTCGTCGTCGCGGCCTACCTGGCCGACACCCTGTGCCGCGCCGGGCGCGACGACGAGGCCGCCGAGTACGCGGACATCGTCGCGGAGCTGGCAGCCGGTGACGACGTCGTCCCACAGGCCCTGTGCCGCTGCGTACGAGCGAAGCTCTTCGCAAGGCACGGGGAAGCCGAACGGGCCGAGAATCTGGCGCGCGAGGCGACGGCGATGGTCGAGGCCATGGACTTCCCCGATCTGCAGGCGCTGACGCTGCTGAGCCTCGCAGAGGTGCTCGACACGACGGGGAAAGTGGCCGAATCCGCACAGATCGTCGAGCGTGCGCAGGCGCTCTACGCGAGAAAGGGGAACGTCGCCGCCGGAAGGCGTATGGTCTCGAAATCAACTCGGAAGGGAGATCCCGATGATCGAAAATGACGATCGAGAGTGGTACCCGGGGGAAAGCCCGGACAGCTTCGCCGCTGCCGCGAAGAACGCGGTCGAGCATGCGGAGGAAGTGACGGGAGAGATCAAGCGTGAGTACGACGTCCGGCTCCAGGTCCTCGCCGAGGGCCCGCTGAGCGGCTATCGGGTATTCGTCTCGCCGACCGGCTGACCGTGGACGAGCAGCCGGTCCCGCCGCCTCAGCCGGAGCCGCCGCCCCAGCCCGAGCCTCCGGATCCGGAACCTCCGGTCCCGGAGGAGCCGCCCTCCGGGCCCGAGCTTCCGCCGACGCCTGACGTTTAGATTCGCCCACAGCCAGGCATAGCGGTCAAAAAGAAGGGGGAGGCATGCCAGACGTCGCCAAAGTCGTGACGGTGATCGGCAACTCGCCGGAGAGCTTCGCGAAGGCCGCCGACGCAGCTGTTCAGGAGGCTGCGAAGACCCTGCGCGGAATCACGGGCGCCGACGTGATCTCGATGAGCGCCGAAGTCACCGACGGGAAGATCACGAGCTACCGCACCACGGTCAACATCGCGTTCGCCCTCGAGCGCTAGGGCGTCGCTTCGCAGCCCGAGCGAACTGCGACTCGTCGCAGGACGACCGCATGGATCATCCGGCGCCGTTTCGACACAGACCAGTTCGCATTCCCTCCATAGAATCGGAGGTGGCGGTGGGCTCCGGGGCCCCGGGCGAGATCGTCAGCCGGAGAGGAGCGCTCGCGCAAAGTCGCGGGGATTGAAGGGCCGAAGGTCCTCGATCCCTTCTCCCACGCCCACGAGCTTCACGGGAAGGCCGAGCTCGTGGGCGATCGCCAGCGCGACTCCGCCTTTCGCCGAGCCGTCTAGCTTCGTCAGCGCCACGCCGCTCACGTTCACCGACTCGCTGAAGAGCTGTGCCTGGCGGACGCCGTTTTGGCCCGTGGTCGCGTCCACGACGAGGAGCGTCTCGTGCGGAGCGCCTTCCAGCCTGTTCTCGATGACGCGCCGGATCTTCGCGAGCTCTTCCATGAGGTTCGTCTGTGTGTGCAGGCGGCCCGCGGTGTCGACGACGACAACGTCGCGGCCGCGGGCGGAGGCTGCCTCGATCGCGTCGTACGCGACGGCCGCCGGGTCTCCCCCGCGCTCCGAGCCGACGAAGTCCGCCTGCGCCCGGTCGGCCCAGATCTCGAGCTGCTCCTCGGCGGCGGCCCGGAAGGTGTCGGCGGCGGCGACGATCACGGAGCGCCCGTGCTCGTTCAGGTGGTACGCGAGCTTGCCGATCGTCGTCGTCTTCCCGGTGCCGTTGACGCCGACTACGAGGAGCACGCTCGGCTTCTCGCCGACGCTGAGCGTGCCCGGCTCGCCGAGCATCGAGGAGGCCTCCTCGACGAGCGCCCCGGTGAGATCTCCGACCTCGCCCCGCGTCTCGAGCCGCTGGACGAGCTCGGCCGTTGCGGGCACGCCGACGTCGGCAGCGATCAGGGCCTCCTCGAGGCGTTCCCAGGCCTCGTCGTCGGCGGGATCGAAGGCCGCCGCTGCGATCTGATCGGTCAGCGCGCGGCGGCTCTTGCCGAGGGAGTCACGCAGGCGCCCGAAGAACCCAGGCTCGGCGGCTTGCTCCTCAGCCGGTTCCTCGTCCCCCAGCAGCGCACTCCACGTCGTCATCGGCCTTCAGCTCCTTTGCCAGGACGTGAAGCGCCGTGCGCCGAGAACAAGCAAGACCATCAAGAGAAGGAGCCCGATCACCCGGGCGAGGGTGTTGCCCATGATCAGCAGCGCCCCTGTGATCAAGATTCCGACAACCGTCAGCCAAACGGCGTTCAACGCTGTTACGGCATCCGCGATCTTCTCGATGAGAGGACGTTCGTCGTGCATCGCCAGAGCACCCTAGCGCCCGCTCGGCGCCGCCCGACCATCCGGTGATTACGCAGCCACGGTCTCTTCTCGCGGGAGGCGGCGCGACACGATCTGTGAGATCCCGTCGGCGCCCATCGTGACGCCGTAGAGGATGTCCGCCGCCTCCATCGTCTTCTTCTGGTGCGTGATGACGATGAACTGCGCCTGCTCCGAGTAGCGCCGCAGGAGCGCGACGAAGCGACCGATGTTCGCGTCGTCCAGGGCGGCCTCGACCTCGTCCAGGAGGTAGAACGGATGCGGGCGCGCCAGGAAGAGCGCGAAGAGGAACGAGATCGCCCCGAGCGCCTTCTCGCCGCCTGAGAGAAGCGAGAGACGCGTCACTTTCTTACCGGCCGGCCGAAGCTCGATCTCGATTCCCGGCTCCGTGTCCTCGTCCTCGCCCTCGAGCTCGGGCTCCGTCAGCCTCAGCCGCCCCTCGCCGCCGGGGAAGAGCGTCGCAGCGACCTCCTGGAAGTGGTCGCGAACCGCGGTGAAGGTCTCCTCGAACCGGCGCTCGACGGTCTCGGCAAGCTCGTCGCGGAGGGTCTCGAGCTCCTTCAGGCTCTGCTCGAGATCGGCGCGCTGTTCACGGAGCTCGGTGAGCCGCTCCTTCTCGCGCTCGTACTCCTCCTTCGCGAGCGGGTTGACGCTGCCGAGCGCCTCGCGCCGGCGCTCGAGGCGAGCGAGCTTCTCGCTGAGCTCCTCGGGATCGTCGCCCTCGGCCGGCTCGGCGCCCGCCTCGGCGATCCGGCGCTCGAGCTCTTTCGCCTCGGCCGCGAGCGTCGCGAGCTCGACGTCGACCGCCGAGGCACGCTCACCGGCTTCGGCAGCGGCCCGTCGCAGCTCGGCCTCCTTCGCGCCGAGCTCCCGCAGCTCCTCGCCGAGCCGCCGCGCCCGCTCGCCCCTCGCGTCGGCGCGGGCGTCAAGGCTCGACTCGAAGCGGGCCGCGTTCTTCACGGCCTCGGTGAGGATCGCCGTCAGCCGGTCGGCCAGTTCGGCCGGGCGCGGATCCGATGGGGCAGGCTGTGTCGAAGCTTGCTCGGCCGCCGCCTCGAGCCGCTCGATCTCGGCCTCGAGCGACCGTCGCCGTGCCTCCAGCTCGAGCAGAACCGCCTCTGCAGCCTCGCCCGCGTACCAGAGCTCGCCCCGCTCGGGGTCGTACGCGAAGCCCTCGTGCGTCACCGAGAGCTCCGTTGCCTCGAGCAGCCGCTCCTTGTCGAC
>DASTYD010000034.1:0-3814 GCA_035765175.1 Gaiellaceae bacterium | reverse complement strand
TGGCTCGTCTCCCTGAGCGGGCTTCCAACGGATGCGATCACGCCGCCGCTGGGCGGGCACGCTCCGGGTTGGAATGCTGGACTGGTGATCGCGACGCGCCAGCAGACACGCGAGTTGCCCCTCGAGGCGATCGCGGGCGCGAACGCCTAGAGCCCAGGCTCGGCAGGCGGCGGGGGCGGCGGTGGGATCGGCTTCTTCTTCTTCGGCTCCTTCGGCGGGGGCGGCTCGGGCGGCTGCTTCGTCCCGTACCGGATCACACGGGGCTCGGACGAGTACGACGAGTACCACGTGTGGTCGTACATGAGCTTCCCGTCCGAGTCGAAGACGCGGCGGCGAACGCTCGTGGCACGGCTGGGCTGGCCCGACTCCTCGAGCGCCGTCTGCCCGACGAGCATGTTCGGATCGGGAACGCGCTTCACCTTCGGCTCCCCGGTCTCGACGAGCGGTGCCGTCTCGCTGTCGACGCGCCGGTCCTGCGGCGTCCCGTAGAGGGCGACCGTGAGCGACGAGGCGCTCACGTACGTTCGCAGCCAGAGCCAGTGCTCCGTGTCGTTGACGAACTTGAGGTCGGTGTCCGGATAGTTGACCGTCGCGTCGCGCCCCTGCGGGTAGTGGCTGATGTAGAGCGCGTGGTTCGTTCGGTCGGTGATCGACAGTCCCGCCTCGTATGCGGCGTTGAAGGTCGTCGTCGAGACCTGGCAGACGCCGCCGCCGAGCCCGTTCTTCAGCTCGCCGTTGATGATCACAGGCGCCTCGAGGAATCCCTTGTCAGCGTTGCGCTCCCCGGTCGTGGCGTTGAACGAGAACTCCGAATCCGGCGCGATGTAGTGATCGTCGATCAGGCGCGCGACGAGTTGGACGTTGTGGATCCGGTTCGGGACGCCGCCGTAGAAGGTCTGATACGCGCCGACGAGCCCGGTGATGCCCATCGCCTTCGCGTCCTGCGTCGTGCGCTCGGGCGCGCTCGAGGTCACGCGAAGCTCCGCGCGGCGGTTCGTCGTCGACAGGAGCGCAGCCATCAGGTTGCGGGTCGTCGCAGCTTTGTCGAGCTCGCGGCCGGCCTCGGCGGGCACGACGCGAACGACGTTTCGTGCGCCGATCGCGAAGCCGGCGTCCTTCGGCGCGTGATCGACCCGCTTCTTGAGGTTGGAGAAGAACTTGTTCGCGGCGGGCCCGGCCAGCTCGATCTCGGTGGAGCCACCGCTCGGCGGCGCCAGCAGCCTGGCGATCTTGGCCCGCGTGAGATGCCAGCCGCCCGGCCCGTAGGCGAGATCGGCCGGCGCGGACACCGCGGTCTCCATCTTCACCTCGGCGCCGGCGAGGTCCTTGGCGGTCAGCCGCGTGTGGTCGACCTTCAGCGGAAGCGCGACCGGCTCACGCGAGAGCCCGGTCAGCGCCCGGACGAGCACCACTTGCGCCGCCTCGCGATCGAGCAGGCGACCGTTGCGCCCGTCCACGATCTCCGCCTCGAGCCCCCGCATTCGAAGCGACGGCTCGACTCGGGGCCGATCGAGGGCGTGCGCAAAGCGATTGACGTACGACGTGACGGCAGCTTCGTAGACCCGCGTCGTCGGCACGACCTCGCCGCCGAACACGCGAACGCCGAGCCGCTTCAGGCCCCGCAGCGGGCCGAAGCCTTCGCCCTGGCGGTGAGCCGCCTCGACGGCCGCACCCCAGTCGACATCGACGAGGACGGAGTCCGGCTTCACCCGCCAGCTCTTGCCGCCGGCGGTGAAGGTGACGGGTGTCTGGCCCAGCTCGCCGGAGCGCTTCTCGAGGAGCGACTTCGCCTCGTTTGTCGTCTTCCCGGAGACATCGACGCCGGCGATCTGCGAGCCTGCGGGCAGGCGCTCCTCGGAGCCCGCGAAGGCGAGTCCGAGCACCGTGGCCGTCAGCAGGACGAGCACCGCCACCAGCAGGCTCCACTGCCAGATCAGGCGTACGCGGGCAGCCCTACGACGCCGCTCCCTCGGAAGTTGTGCGGCCCGGACCGACAAGTCGACCAGTGTAGCGGGATCGGAGGCCGGTTCAGTCCCGCGGAAAGAAGATTTCTCTCGCGATGACAAGCCGTTGAATCTGGGATGTGCCTTCGTAAATCTGGAAGAGCTTGGCATCGCGCATCAGCTTCTCGACGGGGTACTCCTTCATGTATCCATATCCGCCGAAAATCTGAACCGCGTCGGTCGTAACTTTCATCGCTGTGTCCGAGGCGAAGCGCTTCGCGAAGGACGACTGGAGCGTCGAGCGGATGCCCTGGTCGAGGAGCCACGCGGCCTGCCAGGTGAGGAGCCGCGCCGCCTCGATCTCCGCCGCCATGTCCGCGATCAGGAAGTTCACGCCCTGGTTCATCGCGATCGGCTGGCCGAACTGGACGCGCTCGCGCGAGTAGTCGATCGCGAGCTCGTACGCTGCCCGCGCGACGCCGACGGCCCCGATCGCCGTCCCTGGACGCGTGAAGTCGAGCGTCTTCATCGCGATCTTGAAGCCCTCGCCCTCCTCGCCGAGGCGGTTCGCCGCCGGCACCTTCACGTCGCTGAAGGCGATGGCCGATGTGTCCGTGGCCCGCTGGCCCATCTTGTCGAGGTGCTTCTCGACCGTGACGCCGTCGAGGTCGGTCGGCACGACGAACGCGGAGAGCCCCCGGTGGCCCTCGCTCTTGTCGGTCGACGCGAAGACGACGATCCACGACGCGTGGCCCGCGTTCGTGATGAACATCTTCGACCCGTTGATCATGTACTCGTCGCCCTGCCGCTCGGCGGTCGTCTGGATGCCGGAGACGTCGGAGCCCGCGTTCGGCTCGGTGAGGCCGAAGGAGCAGAGGAGCGGCTCCTCGATCAGCATCGGCAGCCACTGGCGCTTCTGGTCGTCGGAGCCGGCGATCTGCACCGGCGCCGCGCCCAGCGTGTTCGCGACGATCGCGACGGCGATCCCCGAGCAGCCCCAGGCGAGCTCCTCGCCGATCAGCATCCCGTCGAACGCCGAGAGGCCGAGCCCGCCGTACTCCTCCGGGATGTGCGGATTCATGAGACCGAGCTCGTGCGACTTCGCGATCACGTCCGCGGGATGCGTCGAGTGCTCGTCGTACTCGGCCGCCTTCGGCCGGATCTCCTTCTCCGCGAACTCGTGCGCGAGCGCGCGCAAGTCCCGCTGCTCGCTCGTCAGCTCGAACGAGACGCCGCCCGTGGTCGTCTGCTCCGTGGTTGCCATAGCGCTTGTACTGGCCGAATCGCGCCGTTGATTGACTAGTCAGTCAATCGTACCCTCGGCGGCCATGCGGTCAAACGGCGCACGTAGACTCAGCCTCCATGGACTTCGAGCTCACCGACGAGCAGCGCCTGATCCAGAACACGGTCCGCGAGTTCGTCGACGACCGCGTGCTTCCGAACGCGATCGAGAACGACATCAACCACCACCTCGACCTGGGCGTCATCTCGGGGATGGCCGAGCTCGGCCTGCTCGGGATCGTCATCCCGGAGGAGTACGGCGGCGCGGGGCTCGACTTCGTCGCCGAGGCGCTCGCCTGCGAGGAGATCGAGCGCGGCGAGGCCGCGTTTCGGACGCTGATCTCGGTGCACGTCGGGCTCAACTCGCTCTCGCTCCTGCGCTACGGGACCGAGGAGCAGAAGGAGCGCTGGCTCGCGCCCCAGGCCCGCGGCGAGAAGCTCGCCTGCTTCGGGCTGACCGAGCCGGCGGCGGGATCCGACGTGGCGGCGATGAAATCCACCGCGCGTCGCGAGGGCGACGTCTACGTCCTCAACGGCTCGAAGAACTGGATCTCGTACGCCACGGTCGCCGACCATGCTCTCGTCTTCGC
>DASTYD010000033.1:0-4835 GCA_035765175.1 Gaiellaceae bacterium | reverse complement strand
CCGACGATCTCTCCGACGACCGAGGCCTGGACACCGAAGTCGGAGAGCGCCTGGACGAGCGCGTGAGCGACCTGGCCGCTCGCTTCGGTCGGCTGCGCGCCGTTCGTGCCGGACTTGCGGAGCAGGTTGCGGTCGGGGAGGCGGTAGTCCTGCACCGCGGGCGACGCGTTGAAGAGGCTCTCCTGGTCGGGGGTGTCCTGCGTGTCGACCTCCGGGAACGGGATCAGCGGCGCAGGGTCGGGTGTGCCGACGACGTCCGGGTAATCGGAGGCGCCGTCGACGAGCGAGAGTGACGCGACGTTGGCCGTCGAGATGAGCTCTGGCGGCTCGTGGGCGACGGGCTCGCGGATCGGGCGGTCGAAGGAACGCCTCGCGGCATGCGCTCCCCGGCGCAGCAGCGCGCCGGCCGAGGCTCCGCTGAGCAGGAGGATGCCGGCGATCAGGCAGAGCACGCCGACGATCGCGACACCGGTGCCGCCGATCGCCAGCCCGATCGCGTCGGCGAGCGTCGTGCCGAGATAGCCGCCCTCGCTGCCGAGCGTCAGGAGGAGCCCGATGCCGAGCACGATCAGCCCGGTTCGGAACGGGCTCACGTCGACGAGGTCGCTTCGCCCGACCATCAGCGCGCCGACGACGACGAGCACGATCGGGAGCGCGAACGCCGCGCCGCCGATCAGCGACTCGAGCCCGTCTCCGATCCAGCCGCCGACGTAGCCGCCGTTCCAGCCGGCCCAGAGCACCGTGGCGAGGAAGATGCCGAACGCAGCGAGGACGAGCCCGACGAGCTCGGGATGCTGGTGCCCGCGGGCCTTGGTCTTCTTCTTCGCGCGCTTCTTCCTCACGCGCGAGGGCGTGCGAGGCTTGAGCACGCGCCTCTTGCGTCGACGCGCCATGGCCGCTCCGTTCGACGCCCCCCGTCGAAGCCCTCTAGGCCTGCCCTGGTGTCAGACGCCGGACAGGTCCCACGGAGTGCCGGGGATACGCCTCTCTGTCGCCGGTTGAGGCAGCTCGGACGTGACTTAGGCGGCCACGGCTGGCGTCTGACCCCAGACAGGATCGTTCGGGACTCGCCCGAGGCTCTTGAGTGAAGGCCTAGGCGGCTAGGGCTCGGAGGTCGTCGAGCGCGCCGTTCAGGAGGTTCTCGCGCAGGTCGAAGAGGCCCGCCCAGAGGTCGCTCGGGTCTGGGGCCGACCGCATGCGGGCGGCCGTGGCGAGCCCTTCGAGAGCACGGACGAGAACCGCGAGCTCCAGGTACGCCTGGGCGACTCGGACCGGCGACGCGTGCACGCCGGCCCGGTTGAGCACCGGCTGCCACTCGACGAGCTCCGCGCGGCCCGGCTCGCCGTACCACGAGCGTCCCTCGGCACGATCCGCCTCCAGCTCCAGCAGGTAACGCCCGAGCGGGCGCTCGAGTCCGGACAGCGCGGTCTCGGCCCGCTCCGCAGCGCGCCGCAGGGCGGCCTCCCGCGCACCGGGCGTCGAAGGCGCCGCGTCACCGCGGGCCCAGCGCTCCAGAAGCCGGCAGAACGCGAGCGCCGAGACCTGGCACGCGCGGAGCTGCGCGACCAGCCGCTGAGCCGTCGCAGCGTCGGGCGCATAGTCGACGAGCAGGTCGGGCCAGCCGGGTTCGGCGCGAAGCGTGCTCATGTCTTCACTATGACTGATCCCGCTGACCGCGCGGCGTTAGACCTCGACGATCACCGGCAGGATCATCGGCCGCCGCCCCGTCCGGTCGTAGATGAGCTGCGCCAGCTCGTCGTGCATGTGCTCCTGGAGGAGCTTGATCTCGGTGATGTCGTGGTCGAGACAGCTCTCCAGCACACGCGCCGACTCGTCCCGAAGCTCGTCGAGCAGCGGTTCCGACTCCCCGAGGCCGCGCCCGATCAGCTCGGGCGTACCGGTCGGACGCGCGCCGTTCGCCGCCACCGTGGCGACGACGATCAGCACGCCGTGCTCCGACAGGTGCCGCCGGTCGCGGAGTGCGACGTCCCGGACGTCCCCCACTCCGAGGCCGTCCACGAACGTCACTCCGGTCTCGATGCGATCGACCACCCGCGGGCCGGTCTCGTCGAGCTCGACGACCGACCCGTTCTCGGCGAGCACGATCGAGCCCGCCGGAACGCCGCCGTCGCGGGCGAGCTGCGCGTGCGCCGCGAGCATGCGGAACTCCCCGTGCACCGGCATCACCGCCTTCGGCCGAACGAGCCCGATCACGGTGCGGATCTCCTCCGCGTTCCCGTGCCCGGACACGTGGACCGGCGCGATCTCCTGGTGGAGCACCTCCGCCCCGCCCTTCGCGAGCCGGTTGATCGTGTCGTGCACGCGAAGCTCGTTCCCCGGCACCGGCTTCGCGGAGAGAATCACTGTGTCGCCCCGGTCGACGGTCACTGCCGGGTGGTCGTTGTAGGCGATCCGCGTCAGAGCAGACATCGGCTCGCCCTGACTCCCGGTGCAGAGGATCATCGCCTCGCTCGGCGCGAGCTCCTCGAGCTCCGGCGGGCGGATGAACGTGTCCTCCGGCGCCTCGAGGTAGCCGAGGTTCCGCGCGATGTTGAGGTTCTTCCGCATCGAGCGGCCGATGATGCAGACCTTGCGCCCGGTTTCGACGGCGACGTCGACGGCCTGCTGCATCCGGTGCACGTTCGACGCGAAGCTCGCGACGAGCACACGCCCCTGCCGCGCGGGGATGATCTGGCGGAACGCCTCGCCGACGAGTCGCTCCGAGCCCGTGAAGCCCGGCCGCTCCGCATTCGTCGAGTCGCCGAGCAGAAGATCGACGCCGCGGTTGCCGATCTCGGCGAGCCGGCCCACGTCGGTCCGCAACCCGTCGACCGGGGTGTGATCGAGCTTGTAGTCCCCGGTATGGAGGATCCGGAGCCCACCGACCTCCAGCGCGATCGCGACCGTGTCCGGGACCGAGTGCGCCATGCGGATGAACTCAGCGCGGAACGACCCGATCTCCACCGCACCGTCCTCCGGCCGGGCCTCCCGCAGCTCCGTCACCTGCCCGAGCCCGTGCTCGTCGAGCTTCGGCTGCAAGAGGCCGAGCGTGAGCCGCGTCCCCCAGACCTCCGGGACGTTCACCTCGCGCAGCAGGTACGGCAGCGCGCCGACGTGATCCTCGTGGGCATGCGTCAACAGCACGGCGCGAATCCGGTCCGCCCGATCTCGGAGGTACGAGATGTCGGGCAGGACGAGATCGACGCCGAGATGCTCGTCGCGCGGGAAAGCGAGGCCGGCGTCGACGACGACGATCTCGCCGCCCGATTCGTAGACCATCAGGTTCTTGCCGACCTCGCCGAGGCCCCCGAGCGGCGTGATCCTCAGTGGCGCAACTCCTGTCAAGTGTCCCTTTCCGACGCGTCTTTCAGACCGAATTCCCCCTAATGGGGCGGTGTTCTCACCCGAAGGGGGGAGGCCGCAGAAATTCCGGTCTCCATCCTAAGAGAGGCTCATCGCCTTCAGGCGACTCAATCCGTCCAAGGAGCAAAATGCTGCGGTCAAATTGGCTTTATCGGCTCGGAATGTTCGGTGCGGTGCTTGGTCTGCTCCCCAACGCGATCAAGTGGCCCTAAGCCACCTCTAGAGCCGACGATTAGAACAGAGACGGAGACTGCAGTCCGCGGCACGTGGGCTGCGGTCTCTTTCTCGTTGCGCCGCAACTAGACCCGCGCCGGCGCCGACAGGCCTGCACGCTCGAGGACTGAGCGGATCTCGGCGAGCTCGTCCTCGCTCGCCTCGACGAGCGGCAGCCGCAGGCCGCCGACCTCGTAGCCGAGCAGGTTCAGCGCGGCCTTCACGGGAATCGGGTTGATCGTGACTCCGAGGACGTCGACGAGCGGCTTCAGCTCCTCGTCGATCGTGCGCGCTGTCTCCACGTCGCCTTCCTGGTAGAAGCGGATCATCTCCTTGACGCGTCCCGGGACGAGGTTTCCGTGGACGACGACACCGCCCACGCCGCCGATCTCGAGGAACGGGTAGACGAGGTGGTCGCTGCCCGCGTAGAGGTCGAGACCCGTTTCGTCGACGATCCGCTGCGCCTGGTCGAGCTCCTCCGTGGCCTGCTTGACCGCGGTGACCGTCGGGATCTCCGCGAGCTCGAGCATCGTCTCCGGCTCGATGTTGACGACGACCCGCTGCGGGATGTTGTAGACGATGATCGGCTTGTCACTGGCAGCGGCGATTGCCTTGAAGTGCTCGACGATCCCGCGTGGCGGCGGCTTGTTGTAGTACGGCGTGACGACGAGGAAGCCGTCGACACCGAGGGCGTGCGCCTGCTCGGTCAGGTGCACGGAGTGGGCCGTCGAGTACGTGCCGGTGCTGGCGATGACCGTCACGCGATCGCCGACCTCGTCCACCGAGGCTGCCCAGAGCTCCAGTCTCTCCTCGTCGGTGAGGGTCGGCGACTCGCCCGTCGTGGCGGCGACGACGAGCCCGTCCGCCCCGGAGTCGATCACGTGCCGCGCCAGAGCGCGGAACCGGTCGTAGTCGACGGCGCCGTCCTTGTCGAACGGCGTCACGATCGCCGTCAGAACCTCGCCCAGCACGGCCTCAAGTGTACTGGCGGTTACCGGCGGCCGATGACGACCGAGACCGGGAAGTTACGGGGCTTGACCGTCCCCGCCCTCGGGCTCTGCCGGATGACGCGGCCGATCCGCGAGGACCGGGCCCGCCGGATGCGACCCACCGAGCAGTGCCTCGACCGAATCTTCGACCTCGCGCGGGCAAGCGTGAGGCCGATCACGCGTGGGACGGTGCACCTGACCGGCGGCTGCGGAGGCGGTGGTGGCGGCGGCGGTGGCGGGGGTGGCTCCAGCTCGGTGGTCGTCGCGGTC
>DASTYD010000032.1:0-4121 GCA_035765175.1 Gaiellaceae bacterium | reverse complement strand
ATCGCGTACGCGAGAGGCGGCCCAGACGATGCGCTGTGTTTCGTGAACGCCGACGGTTCGGCCAAGCGGTGCGTTGCCGCCCACGTGGGGAACAGGGCGACCGCGGGCGAGATCGCGTGGTCTCCCGACAGCGCGAAGGTCGCTTTCATCGGCGAGGGCCTCATGGTGGTGGACGCGAGCGGCGCCCATCTCCGCCAGCTCACTTCGGGCCTGCGGGATCGGGAGCTCACGTGGTCGCCCAGCTCACGCCGGCTTGCTTACGTCCACACCGAGCAACTTCCGGAAGGGGGCGACCAGGACCAGGTCTATTCGACCTCCGTGGGACGTCGGCCCGCGAGCCTGCGCGTGACCGCCGAGCCGATTCCGACCAGCGTCTCGAATCTTCGCTGGACGAGGAACGGGATCCGCTATGCCGCCGAGCTGAGGAAGAACGATCTCGAGATCGCGGTCATGGGCCCGGGCGGCGGCAACGTCAAGCTCCTGACGCGGAACGGCGTCGACGATCGCACCCCGGCCTGGTCGCCCGACCGCCGCACGATCGCCTACTCCCGCGACGGTGCGCTCCGGCTGATCGAGGCCGACGGGACAAGGGACAGGGCGTTGACTTCCGGGACGACGACCGACACGAACCCTGCTTGGTCGCCGGACGGCACGAGGATCGCATTCAGGCGCCTCGACCCGGCCGGAGGCGCCGGGGCTCGACTGGTGATGATCCGGGTCGCCGACCGCGAGACGTCCACGGTCGTCAGCGATCCCCCGCTCGCGCGAGGGCGCATCTCGTGGTCTCCGGACGGCGCAAGGATCGTGTTCGCATCCGGCTCCGGCGACGAGAGGGACCCTGCCGACCTCTTCATCGTGAATCCCGACGGGAGCGGCCTGCACCTTCTGAGAACCGATGCCTTGGCCCTGTCGCCCACGTGGTCGCCGAATGGAGACCGGATCGCGTTCGCGGGTGTCGCCCCGAATCCCGGGCTGCACACGATCCGCCCCGACGGCAATAGCAAGAGGCTCGTGACCTACCAGTCGGACTTCCCGGAAGGCGCCAGCTGGTCGCCGGCGGGAGACAAGCTCGTATTCGAGGAGCACCGGTGCTGGCGGGAGTGCCTTGTCGGCGGCCGCATCGTCGTCGTCGACGCGGGTGGGGGCCGTCGGACAAGGCTGACGAGCGACGGCGCGGCGAACGTCGATCCCGCCTGGAGCAGATAGCGGGCGCGAGGAGCACTCGCGAAGCTAGGTTCCGAAGCCGAATCGCGCTAGCGTCCGGCTATGCGCAAAGGCGGTGCGCAGGCCCTCGTTCTCGCAGGCTTGGCGGCGCTCGCAATCGCGCTCGTCGCGACGCCGCTCGGGACCGGGGCGAGCTCGCGCCCGACTGCGGAGGCCCTCACCGCCAAGCCCGGCGCCCGCGGCCCGAGGGGGCCACGCGGTTACCGCGGCCCGCGCGGACCGAGAGGGTTCGCTGGAGCGCCTGGAGCCCAGGGCGCGCAAGGGGTGCAAGGCCCGCCAGGCGTGCAGGGCGAGCAAGGCATTCAGGGCGTGCAGGGGATCCAAGGCGTGGCCGGCCCGCCTGGTCCGCCAGGTGTCGGCTTCGAGCGGCCCGGCTTCACGCGCACGACCGTCGACTCCTCGGGCGGTCGGCGGAGCAGCATCGTGATCGGTGTCGACGGGCTCCCTTTGATCGCCTACGACGGCGGGCGCCAGCTCGAGGTCGCCCACTGCTCGGACCTCGCCTGCTCGTCCGCGACGACGTCCGTCCTCGAGACCTGCGGCGTCGGCTGCGATCCGCACACGTCGATCACGATCGGGGCGGACGGGCTCGCGCTGATCGGGTACACGGTTTCCTCGGTCGCGCATCCGAAAGTCGCACACTGCTCGAACGTCACCTGCACCTCGGCCACGATCTCGACGTTGGGCGCGCCCGACCATTTCGCTTTCAACGCCAACTCGATCACGATCGGCGCCGACGGGCTCGGCCTACTCGCGTTCCTCGAGCCCAAGGGGCTCTTCCCGAAGGCCGCCCATTGCATCGACGTCACGTGCTCGGACGCGACGATCACGTCATTCGACCCCAATGCCGGCACGTTCCGCGACGGCATCTCGGTCACGATCGGCGCCGATGGCCTCGCGCTCATCAGTTACAACGGCTTCGGCCTGAAGGTGGCCCACTGCTCGAATGTGGAATGCACGGCGGCCACCGCATCGACCCTCCACAGCGGGGACGTCGGCGACTGGAGCTCGATCACGACCGGCTCCGACGGCCTTGGCCTGATCAGCTACCTCGATCGCCCGAACGGCAGCCTGAAGGTCGCCCACTGCTCGAACGTCACCTGCTCGTCCGCGACGACTGCGACCGTCGACTCCGGGGACATCGGCGGGTTCAGCTCGCTCACGATCGGCTCGGACGGGCTCGGGCTCATCAGCTACGAGCGGCCGCAGACGGGCTTCGGTCCGCTCAAGGTCGCGCATTGCTCGGATGTCACCTGCTCGTCGGCGACGATCACGACGCTGGACTCGACCGGCAACCTCTTCGGGACCGCGGTCACGACCGGGTCCGACGGGCTCGGAGTCGTGAGCTACTTCAACACCGACAATCCCGGTGTCGGCTTGCAGGTCGTCCACTGCTCGAACGTGTTCTGCATCCCGTACTTCCGCCGCCGCTGACGTCCTAGCGCCTCGTCAGACTTCGATTCCGCGTGCACCTGCGAGCGATCAAGCTGCGCGGCTTCAAGTCGTTTCCCGACCCTGTCGAGGTCCGCCTCGAGCAGGGCGTCGCCGTCGTCGTCGGGCCGAACGGCTCCGGGAAGTCGAACATCTCCGACGCGCTGCTGTGGGCGGCTGGGAGCCTCGCGCCGAGCGAGCTTCGGGCCGAGAAGCCCGACGACGTGCTGTTCGGGGGCGGCAAGGACCGGCCGCCCGCGGATTACTGCGAGGTGGAGCTCCTTTTCGACAACGAGGACGGCGCGCTCGCCGAGCTTCCGTTCGCAGAGCTCTCGTTCATGCGCCGGCTGCACCGCGGCGGGGAGGGCCAGTACCTCGTCAACCGCTCGCCGGTGCGGCGCACGGATCTCGTCGAGCTGCTCGCGGACGTCGGCCTCGGCGGCCAGATGGGGTCGATCATCAGCCAGGGGCGCGTCGAGGAGATCCTCGGCTCGAAGCCCGAGGAGCGGCGCCAGCTCGTCGAGGAGGCCGCCGGCCTCGGCCGCTTCAAGCGCCGCCGGCACCGCGCCGAGCTGAAGCTCGCCCGAGTGGCGCAGGATGTCGAGCGGGCCCGCGATCTCGAGACCGAGGTCAAGAAGCGTTTGCGCCCGCTCGCGCTTCAGGCGACAGCGGCCGAGCGGGCGGAGAAGCTGCGCGGGGAAATCGGCGCGGTCAGGGCGCGGATCGCCCAGCTCGAGCTGGAGCAGGTCGAGGACCGGCGCGCGAACGCCGACGAACGGCGCCGGGCAGCGAGCCTGGCGCGGAACCGAACGGGCAAGGAGCTCGAGGCGCTCCTCGTGGAGCGGAATCGTGTCGAAGGTGAGCTCGTCGGCGCGGCCGGGAGCCGCGAGGAGGCAACGGCAGGCCTGTACCGGCTGAAGAGCGCGACCGAGCGGCTCGAGCACAGGCGCGAGAGCGCGCAGACCGTGGCAGAGCGATTCCGGGCCAAACCGCCTCGGGCGCGCTCGGCAGAGCGGGAGCGGTTGGACGAGGAAGCCCGGCTCGGACGCGAGCGCCTCGGCGCGCTCGAGCGGACGCTCGCAGAGCTCGAAGGACTGCCGCCTGCGGCCCGCGTGCTCGCGGAGCAAGGGGAGCGCCTCGTGCTCTCGTCGCTCGAGGTCGATCCGGGAGACGAGCGCGCGATCGCTGCAGCGCTCTCCTGGCGGGCGGGCGCCGTGCTCGCGCCCGATGCGGCAACAGCGCTCAGGTTCCTCGAGCAGGCGCGTGCCGCCGGGCTCGGAAACCTCGGTGTCGTCGTCGGCGGAACGAAGCCGGAGGCGCCGATCGTCGACAAGGAGCGGCTGCTCGAGGCAACGGAGCTCTCGGTGACGCACGAGGGCTTCGCGTACGACCCCGAGCGGGGCGAGCTCTGGTACGCGGGCGAGGCTGCAGAGGCGGTTCTGCTCGAGCTGGAGGCACGGCGACGG
>DASTYD010000031.1:0-8719 GCA_035765175.1 Gaiellaceae bacterium | reverse complement strand
CGCGGGGATCCCGACGGTCATGGTCTTCGTCCAGAGCCTGCGCGGCCTCTCGCACACGAAGCTCGAGGACACGAAGGAGGAGCACCTTGAGCTCGCGGTTCAGGCGCTCGACCGGCTGGCCGCGAAGACCATCGCACGGATGTAGCGATGCCCGACCTGCCAACCGGCACCGTCACCTTTCTCTTCAGGCAGCAGGATCTTGACGCGGGCTGCCCCAGCTCGATCGCGAGCGGCAGACCGTCGAGGCGGCGGCAGATCTCGGCGACCGCGCCGTTGGCAGCGAAATCGGGTCGCACTGCCCGCGCGCGCTCGCCGAAAGCACGGGAGGAGCTGGCGATGGGGGCCGACTTCTATCCGATCGCAGAGGAGATCCGGGAACGGACGCTCGACCAGGCTCGTGCCCGCCTCTCGGACGCGGCCTTCGCCGAAGCCTGGGCGCAAGGCGACGCGCTTTCCCTCGAGGAGGCCGCCGAGCTGGCCGCACGCGTCTGACTGCGACCCGAGTAAGCTCCGAACCCGTGAACTTCGGCATGACCGTCATGCCCGATCCGCCGTTCTCGCGGATGCTCGAGCTGATGCAGCTCGCCGAGCAGAACGGCTTCGAGTACGGCTGGACGTACGACTCGCACATCCTCTGGCAGGAGTCGTACGCACTGCTCCCGCTCGTCGCGGACAAGACCGAGAAGATCAAGCTCGGCCACTGCGTCACGAACCCCGGCATCCGCGACCCGACGATCACGGCGAGCTGGTACGCGACGATGCAGGACCTCTCGGGCGGACGGATGGTGATGGGCATCGGTCGCGGCGACTCGTCGCGGCGCGTCGTCGGCCTCAAGCCCGTGAAGGTCGCCGAGTTCGAGCGGCGCCTGCGGATGATGAAGGACCTGATGAACGGCCGGCCGGTCGAGTGGAACGAGAAGCAGCTGACGCTCGAGTGGGCCAAGGGCCTCCCGGAGATCCCGATGCACGTGGCCGGCTACGGGCCCAAAGCGCTGGCCGTCGCGGGTCGAGTGGGCGACGGCGTGATCATCCAGCTCGCCGACCCGCAGATCATCCAGTGGATCATGGAGACGGCCCGATCGGCGGCGAAAGAGGAGGGCCGTGACCCGGACGCGCTCGAGTGCATCGTCTGCGCGCCGAGCCACATCTCCGACGATCTCGCGGCCGCGCGCGACCAGGTGCGCTGGTTCCCGGCGATGGTCTCGAACCACGTCATGGACCTCGTCGAGCGCTACGGCTTCGACTCGGAGATTCCGGCCGCGCTGACCGACTACGTGAAGGCGCGGAAGTTCTACGACTACAAGGACCACAGCCGCGTCGGGGCCAAGCACGGCGAGTTCGTGACCGACGAGATCTGCGACCGGTTCTGCGTGCTCGGCACGCCCGACCAGGCGACCGAGAAGCTGAAGGAGCTCGAGTCGATCGGCGTCGACCAGTTCGACGTCTACCTGATGACCGAGGGCCAGGAGCAGACCCTCGAGACCTACGGCAAGGAGATCATCCCCCGGTTCGCCGGAGTTACGGCCTAGCCGGCCTCCACCGCGTCGCCGTCGTAGATCCCGAGCCCGGTCTCGGGGTCGAAGAAGTGGAGCCGGTCGGTTGTAACGAGCAGGTCGACCTTCTCGCCCTCGCGTGCTCGTGACGTCCGGCCGACGCGCGCGACGAAAAGGCTGCCCTTGCCCTTCGTCTGCTCCTGGGTGGCCTCGATCGCCTCCTCGCCGATCGCGGCCGCCACGTCCTTGCCTCGCACCGGCCGTCCACCTGCCCCGAAGTGGACGAAGACCTCCGAGCCCATGTCCTCACGGATGTCGACCTGGGCGGAGATCCGGCGGTCCGCGGGCGCTTCGGTTGCGAGGGCGGCGTCCTCGAGATCCTCGGGCCGGATGCCGAGGATCAGCGGCCTGTCCTCGAACTCCGCCAGCGCAGGACGGGCCGCGAGCACGCCGCCGTCAACGAGGATCCTGTGCTCACCGAAGCGTGCGAACAGGTTGCCGTTCTCGCGCTCGAGGTCGACGCCGACGAGGTTCATCGCCGGCGAGCCGATGAACTCGGCGACGAAGAGGTTCACGGGCCGGTCGTAGAGCGCCTGCGGCACGTCGAACTGCTGGAGGATGCCGTCGCGCATGACGGCGACCCGGTCGCCGAGCGTCATCGCCTCGACCTGGTCGTGCGTGACGTAGATCGTCGTCACGGCGAGGGCGCGTTGGATGCGCGCGATCTCGGCACGCATCTCGACGCGGAGCTTCGCGTCGAGGTTCGACAGCGGCTCGTCCATGAGGAACGCCTGCGGCTCACGGACGATCGCGCGGCCCATCGCCACGCGCTGCCGCTGGCCGCCCGAAAGCGTGCGCGGTCTCTTGCGCAGCACGTCTTCGAGACCGAGCACCCGAGCAGCGTCCCGGACGCGGCGGTCGATCTCCTTCCGCTCGATCTTGCGTAGCTTCAGCCCGAAGGCCATGTTCTTGTAGGCAGTCATGTGCGGGTAGAGCGCGTAGTTCTGGAAGACCATCGCCACGTCACGGTTCTTCGGCGGGAGGTCGTTGACGATCTGGCCGCCGATGCGGACGACGCCGTCGCTGATCGGCTCGAGCCCGGCCACCATCCGGAGCGCGCTCGTCTTCCCGCAGCCCGACGGGCCGACGAGGACGACGAACTGGCCGTCGCCGATCTCGAGGTCGAGGTCGCGTACGGCATGCGTCCCGTCCGAATAGACCTTGTTCAGCTTCTCCAGCGCGATCTCGGCCACGGGGTCACCAGTTTTTCATAGGATCCTCGCGCCGTGGCGGCCGTTGCCGAGGCCAGGTCGAAAGGGGGGTGGCGCGACACTTTCGAACAGCGCCGCTTCCTTGCGCCGCTCCTGATCAGCCCCGCGGTCCTCTACATCGTCCTACTCGTCGGCGCGCCGCTCGGGCTCGCCGTGTATCTCAGCCTCACCGATGCGACCGCCGGCTCGCTCTCCGGCGAGTTCGTCGGGCTGCACAACTACGCGGACGTCTGGCACAGCGAGAACTTCCGAAAGGCGTTCCGGAACACGATCTTCTTCACGCTCGTCTCGCAGGCGATCGTGCTCGTCGGCGCGGCGATCCTCGCCCACCGGCTGGCGAAGCCGTTCCGGGGCCGCTGGTTCCTCCGCTTCCTCGTCGTGCTGCCCTGGGCGGCTCCGGTCGCGCTGGGGACGATCGGCTGGCTCTGGATCTTCGAGTCCACGCTCTCCGTTGCGAACTGGACGCTCGTCCACCTGCAGACCGGCGTGCTTGGTCATCTCGGGCTTGACCTGATCGACCCGCTCGACCCGCCGCAATGGCTCGGGCGTCCGAACCTGGCGATGGCGTCCTTGATCATGGTGCACGCCTGGCGGATCCTCCCGTTCGCGACGGTGATCTTCATCGCCGGCCTCGCCTCGATCCCGGACGAGGTCGACGACGCGGCGAAGGTGGACGGCGCGACCGGGATCAAGAAGCTCTGGTACGTGACGCTGCCGCTGCAGCTGCCGATCGCCCTCGTCGCGCTCCTCTTCGGGATCGTCTTCACGGCGACCGACATCACCGTCGTCTACATCCTCACGAACGGAGGCCCGTTCAACCAGACGCAGATGCTGCCGATGTGGGCCTTCCAGACCGGGATCCGCGGGAGCTCGCTCGGAGAGGGCGCGGCGATCTCCCTCTACCTGCTGCCCATCCTCGTCGTCGTCTCGATCACGATGCTCTGGTTCGCACGCCGGGCGGAGGTCACGTAGTGAAACCTCGCGGGAGAGAGACCCTCATCTCCTGGCTCATCGTCGGGCCGTTCGCGATCCTGCTCGCCTTCCCCTTCTACTGGATGCTGATGACGTCGCTGAAGACGAACGGCGACCTCTACGACATCAACCACAATCCGTTCGTCTTCAATGCTGCGCTGGCGGCTCCGAACGAGGACCAGCCGCTCAGGGGCCACGGCTGGCTGCCGCTCGGGGTCGAGAACATCACGACCCGCAACTACACCTTCCTGTTCGACGAGCCGGGCGTCCACTATGTGGACTGGCTCAAGAACACGATGCTCGTCGGCGGGATCGTCGTGCTCATCACCCTCGCCCTCTCGCTGCCTGCCGGGTACGCGTTGGCCAGGCTCTCCGGAGGCTGGGGGCAGAGCGCCGGGGTGGGCATCTTCCTCGTCTACCTCGTGCCGCCGACGCTCCTCTTCCTGCCGCTTTCGCGCGTCGTCGCCGAGCTCGGCTTCCAGGACCGGCTCGTCTCGCTGGTCCTCGTCTACCCGTCCTTCACGGTGCCGTTCTCGACGTGGCTGCTGATGGGTTTCTTCAAGACGATCCCGCCCGAGCTCGAGGATGCGGCGATGGTGGACGGGGCATCGCGGCTGAAAGCGCTGACGCGCGTCGTCTTCCCGATCTCGCTGCCCGGGATCCTGACCGTCGTCATCTTCTCCTTCTCGCTCTGCGTGAACGAGTTCATCTACGCCGTGACCTTTATCTCCACGTCCGACGCGCGCACCGTCTCGACGGGAGTGCCGCTCGAGCTGATCCGCGGCGACGTCTATTTCTGGCAATCGCTGATGGCGGCGACGCTGATTCCGGCCATCCCCCTGGCCCTGCTCTACAACATGTTCCTCGACCGCTTCATCGCCGGTTTCACCGGGGGCGCATTTCGGTAGCCGAGTAAGTAATCTCCGGCACCTGGAGCCACAGAAAGGAGCCGCTATGGCGGAGGACGAGCGAGAGCGCAGAGAGTGGTTGTCTCGGCGGGAGCTCTTACGCCGGGCGGGGCTGGGAACCGCGGTGCTCCTGTACAGCGGTGCTGCTCCGAAGACGTCCGTTGCGGGCGTGCCGAGGTTCCGCCACAAGGAGCTCGCGAAAACGCTCCGGATCATCCAGTGGCGCCACTTCGTGCCCGCCTACGACACGTGGTTCGACAACACGTACACCAAGGTCTGGGGCCGGAAGAACGACACCGAGGTCATCGTCGACCACATCAACCTCACTGACCTGCCTGCACGAGCGGCCTCGGAGGTGGCTGCGCGGAGCGGCCACGACATCTTCCAGCACCTCTCGCCGCCCGCGGCCTTCGAGGACCAGGTCATCAACCTCAAAGACGTCGTCCAGGACGTGACGAAGAAGCTCGGCCCGATGAAGGGGCTCGCGCGCCGGTCGACCTACAACCCGAAGACGAAGAAGTGGTTCGGCATGGCGGACAACTACGTCCCCGACCCGGTCCACTACAGGCGGGACTGGTGGGGTGAAGCCGGAGTCAGGCCGACGACCTGGGACAACGTCCTGAAAGGGGCGGCGAAGCTGAAGGCCGACGGCCATCCGATCGGGATCGGGATGTCGAACGAGCTCGACTCGA
The DNA here is from genome assembly GCA_035765175.1 of Gaiellaceae bacterium. Lineage (GTDB taxonomy): Bacteria > Actinomycetota > Thermoleophilia > Gaiellales > Gaiellaceae > VAXT01. The sequence goes on along the minus strand of DASTYD010000031.1, from coordinate 3,383 downwards.
ACATGGCCTTGATCGCACTCATGCAGTGCTTCGGGGCTTACATCCAGAACGCCGACGCACAAGTCACGCTGAACACGAAGCAGACCCGCGACGCGGTCCAGTACATGGCGAACCTCTATCGCCGCGGCATGACCTCCGACGTCTTCGCGTGGGTGCCGGCGTCGAACAACAACGCGTTCTTGGCGGGACGGATCTCGCTCGCGTTCAACGCGATCTCGATCCTGCGAACGGCCGAGGGGCAGAATCCGGCACTCGCCCAGAACACGGCGATCCTGCCGATTCCGAGAGGCCCGAAGCAGGCTCTCGGCCTCGAGCACGTGATGGGCGTCCACACGATCTGGAAGTTCGCCCAGGAGAAGGCGCTCGCAAAGAAGTACATCCGAGACCAACAGCTCCAGTACATCGGGCACTTCCTGAACTCGAAGTTCTACAACTTCCCCGCCTGGCCGAGAGCGGTCCCGAACATCAAGAAGAAGCTGGCCCGGGACCCGAGCGGCAAGTACACCGTCCTCGACAAGATCTCGCGGACGGCGACTACCAATGTCGGTTTCCCCGGCTACTCGAACGCGGCGATCGACGAGGTGTTCAACACCTTCCTGATCCCGCAGATGTTCGCTGAGGTCGCCCAGGGCAACAAGTCGGCCGCGGAGTCCGTCCGCGACACGACGAACGAGGTGAGGCGCATCTTCAGGAAGTGGCGGGGCCGGGGGAAGATCTAGCTCATCGTCGGCGGCGGGCCTCGCTTCGGCGCGGCCCGCCGCCTAGCCTGCGAGGAGCGCCTTCAGCGCGATGTAGGCGGGCCGCGGACCGAGGTCGGCCCTCAGGAGCCCGTACCCGGCCTGAATCTCGTCGTCCTCCGAGCGGGCGGCGTCCTTGTACCAGAACGCCCGCTCCACGTAGGGGTACCGGCTGCCGACGAGGGCGAAAGCCCGCGTCAGATACGCGGCCTGCTCGGCCGGGCTGACGCCTCGCTGCCAGGGCGGGAGGTCGGGCCGGTTCTCGTGGACCGACCAGCCGAGCTCCGTGAACCAGATCGGCTTCGCGCCGTCGCCGTTTCGCGCCATCACGTCGCGCACCGCCGGGACGTGGGTGAGGAGCCACCAGTCGTCTCCGTCGTCCGCGGTCTCGGGAGCTGCGTCGGCGACGCCCTGATAGGGATGCGTGGCCATGACGTCGAACGCGCCACGGGCGCCGGCTCTGTAGGCGGCGCGCAGATACCGATCGTCGTTGTGGACGATCCCGCCGAAGACGACCTTCGCCGTGCGGTCGCCGGCCTTGATCGCGGGGTAGGCGGCGCGGAGGAGCCGCACGTACCTGCGGACAGAGCCCTTCCAGAAGCTCGCCAGATTCGGCTCGTTCCAGATCTCCCACGCGGCGACTCGCCCACGGAAGTGCCGAGCGGCCCAGCGCGCGAACCGGGCGAAGTCCGAGACGCGCCTCGGCGGGACGGTGGCTCCCCGGCCCCCGTTCGCCCAGCCCGGTGTCCACATGAGCGTGACGAGCACCTCCATCCCGTTCGCGCGCGCGAGGTTCACGCACCGGTCGGCAAGCCGGAGGTGCCACGCGCTGATGCGGCGGCGCCTGGGCTCGAGCGAGCTCCAGCCGATGTCGATGCGGACGGTGCGGAGTCCGGCGGCACTCAGCTTCCCGGCGATCTCGGCGCGCCTCGCATCGCTCTGGCTCCAGGTGCAGTGGAACTGGGCGCCGGCCGCCGGGAGCGCGGTCAGCGTTCGAGTCTGCGTCGCCGCACCGGCGGATCCGACGGCGCAGCCGCACAGGACGGCGATGAGGGCGAGGCGGCAGGGGATCGCCCCGCAGGGTAACGGCTCTTCAGGCCGTCTCTCCCCGAAAGGGAGACGCACCTGCTCGAAAGCCGCACGGCGCGAGGCCGCGCGGCTTTCGAGACTCCCTACTCAGCGTACTGCGGGTCGGACGCGGACAACCATTGCGCCGGCAGGGTCGACGGCCCAGACGGAGTTGGCGCCGGCGGCGACATATGCGGTCTTCGCGCAGATGCCTACGTTTCCGAGCACCCTTCGGGAGACCATGTCGACGCGCCAGAGCGTGCCTGCCGAGTCGGTTGCCCACATGCTGCGCCCCAGGCGTGCCAGACCGACAAGATCCCTGCGAGCGATGGCAATGCGCCTCGAGTCCGCCGTCGTCGAGCCGGCGTTAACGGTCGCGATCGTGCGATAGCCGCGGCCGTTCACGTCGGTGTTGGCGACCCAGATGGCGCCGCGCCCGAGAGCCTGCGGATCCATCGGGATCCGGACCCGGTGAGTGTCGCGGCGCAGGAGGACGCGTGAAGCGACGGCATTCGTGGCCGGGTCGATCCGAACAACCTGGGCATCCGTGTCTGAAGAGGCCCAGACGGAGCCGTAGGCGAAGAGCACGCCGGCGACGGGCCCTGTGCCGCCGATGTCGATGCGTGCAACCTCCGAGTTCGTCGCGGGATCGATGCGCACGACCTGCCGGTGGGTCCCATCGAGCGCCCAGACGGAGCCAGCGCCCAGAGCGGGCTCGCCCGTCGCAAGCCCGCCGAGCGGAATCGTCGCGACGACAGCGCGGCTCGCGATGTCGATTCGGGCAACCGAGTCAGCTGACTCCTGCGTGACCCAGACGGCGCCGTCACCCACGGCGAGCCTGGCAGGGCTCCCGGGAACGGAGATTCTGGTGGCGACGCGATTTCGCGCCGGATTCACTTGAAGCACGGAGTCGACGCCGCGGTCGGCAACCCAGACGCTGCCTTCCCCGAATGCGACGCCGTAGGGGTCGCTGGTTCCTGGGGCATTCGGGTCGTTGGTCGAGATCGCCGCAACGATCCTTCCGACGGGCCGCTTTCGTCGCTGATCTCTTGTCGCGCTCGAGGAGGCGCTCGTGAGCGACAGGGCTCCAATCCCGTCTGAACCGCAGCCCGCGGTGGTCATCGAGCGCACCTGGCCCTGCCCAGCTGTTAAGCCGGTGGAGGTCGCCAGGAGAGCCACGCTCATAGTCCCGAGCGCCGCGACCAGTAGACGAAGTCCTTGTCCGCTGTGCATGTTCCGACCTCCTTGTTGGACGGCCGAAGCGTGTGCGGCGCTGCTCACACGGCGCTCACACGCGACTCATGCGATGAACTGCGGGGGTGGGCGGCGTTGCACCGCCCACACTGCAAACTGGGCATCTCAGCGCGACGTCGTCGATCTGGAGCTGGTTGGAAGGGCGGAGGCCTGCAAGTACTCTCCGCGCATGAGCGCGACCCGCGAGACGCTGGTCTTCATCCCGGCCTGGAACGAGGAGGAAAGCCTGCCGGCGGTGCTGGAGGAGCTCCGGACGGAGCTTCCCGGCGCCGATGTTCTCGTCGTCGACGACGGGTCGACCGACCGCACGGCCCAGGTCGCGAC
>DASTYD010000030.1:0-4839 GCA_035765175.1 Gaiellaceae bacterium | reverse complement strand
GACGCCTTGTTCATCAGCCCCAAGACGGTTCAGTGGAACCTCTCGAAGATCTATCGGAAGCTCGGCGTTCGTTCCCGCGCCGAGCTCGCCGCCAAGCTGGCCGCCGGTCAAACTCCAGCCGTTCCGCCGGTTCCCGAGTAGCTCGTCGCCTCTCAAAACCCGCGGTTCCGCCGATTTCGCGCTGGCTCGTGCCGGCGTAACGTCGCGTCAGATGATCCGCACCGAAAGGGAGGCACACACAATGACGACTCGCGCGACAATCGCAACCATCGCAGTCGGCATGCTCGCAGTGGTTGCCGCACCAGCAGCGCAGGGCGGCCCCGGGCAGATGTCCCCGGAGGCCAACCAGGCGCTCAATAGGCGATCTTTCGCGCTGAACGTGATCTACGGCCTCGGCAAGCCTGCGGGGATGACGCATGCGCAGTACCGCGCCTCGCTGGTCCGGAGCGCAGCCCTTAACGAGCACTACGGTCTGCCGGTCGCTCTCACGTCAGGCGAGATCGAACGGCTGTACGGCACGGGTCGGACCAGGTCGCCGGAGCTCGCACCGCCCACGAACTCGACTCAGGGCTTCGCGTGGGGAGCTTTCGGGATCGGCGCCGCCCTGATGTTCGGTCTCGCGCTGCTCGCCGGCTGCTTCTTCGTCCGCCGCCCGCTTCTCGCCACAATCCGCGGGTTCGCACCTCGCTATAGGACGACCTGAACGACTGGCACCGAGCGGCCTACGGCATGGAGGGGGTGGCATCTGCCACCCTTTCCATGCCGCTCGGCTCCTCCCGCCCCCGGCACAGAGGCGTGCGGGATCAGCGCGGGATGGAAGCGACGAGCGGCGTAGCGTTCTGGCGCGGCCTCTAGCACCTGTTCGGCATTGGGAGGGCCTACGGATCAGGTCTGAGACCGTTCGGCTAGCTTCCCGATCGTGACGGACCCATTCGGGCGAATGCTCGTCGACGGCGCCGCTTCCGAGATCATCGAGCGGGACGACGGCTTCATCACGAGTGCGGGGCTGAACTACTTCGCCCCCGTCCGACGATGGCCCGCGGTCGAGCGCCGGGCGCTCCGCTTCGTACGTGGGCGCGTGCTCGACGTAGGCGTTGGGGCCGGGCGGGTCGCGCTCGAGCTCCAGGCGCGCGGGCGCGAGGTGGTCGCGATCGATGTCTCCCCAGGGGCGGTGGAGGTGGCAAGGAATCGCGGCGTCAGTGACGTGCGGCTGCTCGCGTTCGAAGAGGTCGACGCGTCGCTCGGTCACTTCGACACCGTCGTCATGTACGGCAACAACTTCGGCCTGTTCGGCTCGCGGGCGAAAGCACAGCGGCTGCTACGGCGGCTGCGTCCGTTCGTTGCACGGATTGTCGCCACCTCGAACGATCCCTACGCGACCGAGGATCCCGCTCACCTCGCGTACCACGAACGAAACCGCGGGCGCGGCCGGATGTCGGGCCAACTTCGGCTGCGCGTGCGCTACCGCGACCTCGTCGGCCCCTGGTTCGAGTACCTGATCGTCTCCCCCGATGAGATGGCCGACATCGTGGAGAGCACGGGCTGGCAGCTCCGCCGCCTCGTCCAGGACGAGGGCTCCTACTTCGTCGCCGTGCTCGATTAGCGCGAATCCACTCTGGGCGACGTGGCGCCCGAGCGGCCAGCTGTGACGGCCACCGCCTACGGGCCGCGTTAGACGCACGTTCTGGCGTTCTTATGGCGTCGGAGCGGGAGGGCAAACAGGCCCAGCGTCGCAAAGGCCGCCGTTTAGCAGCGGGTTTGGAGACGGGAGCGACGGGACTCGAACCCGCGACCTCCGGCGTGACAGTTGGGCGTCGCGCCTTGCGGTTGATCGCCGCTAGTCGCCACTGATCGCCCTAAGGAGCATCTGCCCTGTTCCGGCCGCCACCAGTGTCGTTGGTCGCCACCGCTGCATTCCAGAACGGTTCCATTCGTGGCACGGTCACAAATCGTGTGGGAATGTCATACAGGAGGCATGAGCAACGCGGAGAAACGCTCGGACACCGAGCTTCTACTCGGAGCGCGCACATCCTCGGAGCCGTTCGGCGTCTTCTACGAGCGGCACTTCCCTTCGGTGCTTGCCTTCTTTCGTCGGCGAGTGGCCGGGCCCGAGGAAGCGTTTGATCTAACCGCAGAGACCTTCGCCGCCGCACTCGCCTCGGTGCCTCGGTTCGAGCCGGGACCCGAGCCGCCGCGGGCGTGGTTGTTCGCAATCGCTCGCCACAAGTTCAGCGAGGCCCTCCGCAGCAGCCGGATTCAGGATGACGCGCGGCGTGCGCTCGCGATGCAGCCGATCCAGCTCGATGACGAGGCAATCGACATCCTCGAGACGACGGCGCGCGCCGGAGCGGTCGAGCTCCTCGAGACCCTAGCTCCCGACCAGCGCGATGCGATCAAAGCGCACCACGTCGAGGACCGCGGCTATGCCGAGATCGCCGCCGAGCTCCGCTGCTCGGAGAGCGTCATCCGCAAGCGCGTGAGCCGCGGCCTGGCCGCACTGCAAACCCAACTTCGAAACGGAGAGGCCTGATGAGTGATCCGGTAATCCATCTGAAGCAAGAGCTCCTGGCAGCGGCTGAGCGCCAGCAGCGGCACACGGTTCTGGCTCCGAAAAGCGGCCGTTGGTGGCTCGAGCGTTTCCGTTTCGTACCGCGCCGGCGCCGGCGGCTTGTCGTCGTGCTGGCCGCGCTCGCCGTCGCCACGGCCGCAGCGACCGGCGGATGGGCGATCGTGCACGAGGTCGTCCTTCACAAGGGCTTCGTCGGCCTGCCTCCGGTGGGAGCTACCCCGAGCGCGCCGGAAAGCGGAGAGCTCGTCATCCAGTACCGGGTCGACACGGAAGACCTAGAGCCCGCTAACGGAGCCCGGGGGTGGGTCTACGCCGACGGGCGGCTGATCACGCTGCGGCACAAATCCGACCTGCCCGAGGCCGCAAACCGCTGGTCGAGTGGATTCCTCGAGCAGCGCCTCACGCCCGAGGGCGTCGAGCTCCTGCGGTCCGAGATCGTCTCGACAGGACTGTTCGAGCACCACCAGCCTGCCCGCTTCGACGATTCCCCCCACAACGTGATCCAAGTACGAATCGGAGACCGGTTGGTTCGCGCCCAGGCGAGCTTTCCCAAGGGGCTGCGCGAGCGGCTCGCCAACCCGGAGTCCTGGCTGCCGGCAAGCGCCTGGGCGAACCGTCAGATCAGGGCGTACGTTGCCTCCAAGTACGCGGTCTCGTACGGGGGGCAACTCCAAACGATCGAACGATCTCGCCTCTTGCCCCTGCTACCGATACCGGCCGCGGACTTGCTCAGCGCCCAGGACGCGGTGCCCTTGCGCGGTTTCATCGGCGGCGGTGGATACCCGCGGATTTCGACAACCTCGTATGTCTCCGACCTGACGACCGACGAGGCTCGCGCGCTCGCCCAAGCTCTCGACGATGCAGGGCTCGAAGAGCACACGCCGGCAGACCAGCTGGCGTACAGCTTCGAGATTCCGGGCACGAGCGTCGATCCGCCACTGCCAGAGAAGGGGCCAGTCCGAAACCGGGTCTTCATCGCATTCGAGCCCTACCTCCCGCATGGCGAGTGGGAGTGCGCGCCGTGCGGCTGAGCGCGAGCACGCGCAGACCGATTACGGGCACTTTGAGAGACGGGAGCGACGGGACTCGAACCCGCGACCTCTGGCGTTACAGGCCGCATGCATGGAACGACGGAGGAGAACGGTCGAAGACAACCGAGGCCCGATCGTTCCGCGAGCCGTGTCGGGACGAGGTTCGGAACGTTCTGGCGTTTCTGGCTTCAGGTTCCGTTGGCACGACGACAGCCGTGCCGACGAGGGCGCGTGTCGTAGAGTCGAACGTCGTTTTCATGACCGGACAAGAGTGACCAATTGCGCTCGTTCCGACTCCTCATCACCGGAGCCAGTGGAGCCGGGACGACGGCCTTAGGTCGCGCTCTCGCCGATCGTTGGTCGGTGCCCCATGCGGATGTTGACGACTATTTCTGGGTACCCACCTCCCCGCCCTACACCGAGAAGCGCCCGGTGGACGAGCGCCTCTCTCTGATGAACGCTTTGTTCGTTCCGCGTGATTCCTGGGTTCTTTCCGGATCACTGATGGAGTGGGGTGACTCTCTGATCGAGAGGTTCAGCGCCGTCGTGTTTCTCACGCTTGATCCCTCGATTCGCATGGACAGGCTGAAGGAGCGTGAGGCCGCCAGGTACGGGAGCGAGTTCAACGAGGATGCTCAACGCGAGTTCTTCGACTGGGCGCGAGGCTACGACGACGCGGAGTTCTCTGGTCGCAGTCGAGCCAGGCACGAAGGCTGGTTGGCTCTGTTGCCGTGCCCTGTCCTTCGGCTGGACAGTGCAGAACCGGTGCCACGACTAGTGGACGCGGTGACGGAATGGCTGAACAGCGGCACCGTCGACAGGTGAGCCTGAGCCACGGCTAGGCGGGCGGCCCTCGCCGCCGGCGTTTCTCTCTTCGAGTTCGTGCGGCTATGGCGTTCCAGAACCGTTTCAGCGAGCTACCGACGGCCGACGAGCAAGCGGACCCTGTAACCCCGTGGTCGTACGACTCCGCCGCGCGGACGCTGGGAGATCACCCGCCCGGCTCGTCTTGAACGCGCACGCCGGACTGTGCCGACACGGCAATTCCGGGCGGCGATCCGTCCACGGGCAGCGGCGAGCCGCAGTCCGATCACTTTCGGCACACGGCACTTGCTCGGGGGTAGCGGCGGGGGCGGTGGTGGCGGTGGAGGCGGCGGAGGAGACGGAGGCGGGGGAGGTGGCGGCGGAGGAGGTGGCGGTGGTGGCGGTGGAGGCGGCGGTGGTGGCGAACCACCGGCC
>DASTYD010000029.1:0-15765 GCA_035765175.1 Gaiellaceae bacterium | reverse complement strand
GGATGACGAGCATGCCCGCGAGGACGTGAGAAGTCGTACATGCTCGGTGAGCCAGCGCCGCACCTGCGGGAGTCTGGCCGAGCGAGAGGTAGGCGGAGACCCCGCTCACGCAAGGTCTCCGCAGGTGCTGCCCGTCAGTGTCTGATGTTCGAGCGGCCCTGTCCCTGCCCGGTTGTCGACCGTCACCGAGCATCCGTCCGGCGTCGTGATCGCCCGATGACCGGCGGCCCAGGCCCGGGCCAGCTCAGAGGTGCGCGCTGACTGTCTTCAGGTCGCTGACGAACTTCGCAAGCTCCGCATCTCGGTCATCCGCTCGGAGGATCGAGGACGGATGGACGGTCGCGATCACCACGGGCGCGAGCTCGGACTCGACCTGCTCGCCGCGGCGCTGCGTCACCCTGAACTGTCGGCCGAGGAGTGCCTGCGCGGCGGTGGCGCCCAAGCAGACGAGGACGCGCGGCTTGACGACCGCGAGCTCGGCCTCGAGCCACGGGAGACAGGCTGTGACCTCCGACCAGTTGGGCTTCTGGTGGATGCGGCGCTTGCCCTGGGACTTCCACTTGAAGTGCTTGACGACGTTCGTGACATACGCGAGCGAGCGGTCGATGCCCGCTTGCTTCATCGCCTGGTCGAGGAGGCGCCCCGCGGGCCCGACGAACGGCTTGCCGGCCCGGTCCTCCTGGTCGCCCGGCTGCTCGCCGACGAACATGACCTCGGCCTTCGGTGAGCCCCCGCCGAAGACCGTCTGCGTGCCGGACTTCCAGAGCGGGCAGGCCTTGCACCCGGCCGCTGCCTCGCGGAGCCTCTTCAGGGTGGGGCTAGGAGGGATGAGCGCGGCGGCGGTTTCGTCGAGCAGGCTCTGCTGGGCCATCGCGACGTACGGATACCCGCGAGGCCCGGATACCATTCGACCCTGCGGCGCCGTGGCCGAGTGGTTAGGCAGAGGCCTGCAAAGCCTCGTACACCAGTTCGATTCTGGTCGGCGCCTCTCTCGCGTCCCTGAGCGGCGGCGGCTCCCGGCCGGCCGCCGGCCTCCGCGGCGTCGTCACGACTCGGAGCGGGGAGGAGGTACTGCTCTCGATCCACGGCCAGAGCGTCGAGGAGGAGCCGCCGGGGCATCGGCGCGCGATTCTCGCGCGGCTGGAGCTGACGACCGAGGCGGAGCCGTACCGCTGGCTCAACACCTGCTTTCTCGTCGGCGAAGGAGAGATCGACGAGGAGCGCGAGAACTGGTGGCTCGATGCCTACGTCTGCGTCAACGAGCTCGCGCAAAGCCCGCCGGCGCTCGGTGCGCAGCCGCCGGAGAGGTTCCCGTAGACCGTCCTAGCCGCCGAGTCGCTTCCGCCAGGCCTCGGCATGTGCCCGGCCCTCCGGCGTCTCGAGGAAGTGCTCGAACGGAACGTGGACGAACGCGACGCGCGCTTCTGCCAGCAGCTCGCCGGACTCCCACAGCTCGCCGCGCACGTAGACGCGGCGGCCCTTCTCGTCCTCGACCCAGGCTCGGACCGAGAGCGGACGGTTGATCGGCACCGGCCGCCGGTAGCGGAGGAACATCCGGCCCGTGACCGTCGGGAACCGGTACCAGGTCGCGACGAGGCCGCACGCCTCGTCGATGAGCGCGGCGACCATGCCGCCGTGGGCGAGGCCCGGCCCGCCCTGGTGGCGCTCGTCGAAGGAGAACGTCGTCTCGTAGCGGTCGGCGCCTTCGCTCTCCGGCTGGGGAAGGTGGAAGCCGATCGGGTTGTCACCGCACCCGAAGCAGGCCGGGTCGTGGTGCGGCGGGACCTTCAGCGCATGCCACCCCGCTCGAAGTGCGCTTTGAAGAAGTTCTCCGATCCGGACGTGGCCATCGCGGCCGAGGCCGAGATCTCGAGTGCAAGCGTCGCCGCCGCCACGATCTGGGCGAAGCGATAGACCTTCCCCGGGCCCGCGCAGCCCATGAGCCCGAGCCAGGCGCGCGCGTACGGGAGAGTCGTGCCGCCGCCGACCGTCCCGACCTCGAGGCCCGGGAGCCGGATCGCCGCGTTCAGCCCGCCCTCGACCCGCTTGCCCGTCCCGTGCGCCATCGAGCTCGTGCCGACCATGCCCAAGTCCTGCCCGGTCGCGTTGAAGATCGCGGCGATCGCGGTTGCGGGCGTGAAGGCGACCGACTGCATCCCGGAGGCGACGCCGCCGTGCGCGCCCGCCCACGAAAGCTCGAGCAGATCGTCGACGGTCGTCCGCAGGACGCGCCGCACAGCCTCTTCGGTCAACGTCACCTCGGCGACGACCGTCTTCCCGTGCCCGCCCCGCTCGAAATAGCGGTGCGAGACCTTCTTGTCGCCGCCCATGTTCGCCTCGAGGATCGCGCGGACGGGCTTCGTCGGCGCGTGCTCCATGACGTAGCCCATGTTCAGCGCGTAGGCGTTGCGGGTCATCATGTTCGGGCCGCAGGCGTCGCCCGTGGTGAAGGCCCACATCACGTGGCAGATCGGGCCCGCGACGTACGTCTCGACCTCCCGGAGCTTCGCGTAGCGCGAGATCCACTCCTCGTCGCGCTCCGCCAGCCAGTCCCGCATCTTCGGCAGCTCCGCCTCGATCCAGCGCCCGAGCGCGGCGGCTTCCTCCGTCGAGCTCGTAACGAATGCGGAAGCGCGCGTTATCCGGTCGTGGAGAACCTCGGTCCGGAACCCACCGGACTCGGCCGCCGCCCGTGCTCCTCGGTAGAGCGAGTCCGACAGCGAGCCCTCGGTGTGGGCGAGCGGCACGAACACCTCGTCCGTCGTGCGGCCGCGCTCGACCAGCTCACCCTCCGGCTCGGTCAGCTCGTAGTCGCCGAGCGAGATCGTCAGCGGTCCGATCACGGCCGTCGGCGTGACCGAGACGCCGGTCAAAGCCTCCTGCGCGTCGACCCACGGTTCGAGGTCGAGCTTGAAGACCTCTGCGTCGAGGCGACCGTCGAGCGCTCCCTGGCGAGCCTTGATCGAATCAGGGTCGTTTTTTCGCGGCCATTTCCTGAGCTCCACGGGTGGGACGATAATCTCCGCGCATGGCCACTGACACCGAGCAGGTCGTCGAGCCCGTCGCAGGCGAGCGCGAGGAGTACGCGGGGGTCCTCCGTTTCTACGAGCTCGCCAAGCGCCAGGAGTGGCAGGTGCGCGACCTCCCCTGGAACGAGATCCCCCCGATTCCCGAGGGCAAGGGCTCGCCGCAGCGGCAGGCGCGCCGGAAGGACATGTGGCGCTCCGTCCTCACGCAGCAGCTCCAGGCCGACATGCTCGCCTGCGAGATGGCCTCCCAGCTCCTGAACGTCGCGCCCGACCCCGAGGCGAAGCTCTACTACTCGACGATGGTGCAGGACGAGTCACGCCACACCGAGGCGTGGCTGAAGCTGATCAACGACGTGGGCGGGATCGCCGAGCGCGACCCGTACCTCGACGAGCTCGCACACATGACCCTCGAAGCGGACACGCTCGAGGAGAAGGTCTTCCAGATGCAGGTCTTCTACGAGCGGCTGATCATCTCGCGCTTCCGGCTGATCGCGCGGGCCTCGCGGGGGACGGTGCTCGAGGATCTCTGCAACCGGCTCGCGACGGACGACGGGATCCACCACGGTGCGGGCATGGCCTACGAGCGCGTGCTGCTCGCGGGCGCGGGGAAGAAGATGAACCAGCGCCTCGTCGACGCGGCGAATCGCCTGCTCCCGATCTTCGTCAAGCACGCGCTCTGGCGCCCGAAGGCGCGCGCCGTGATCGGTCGGCTGATGTACGAGCGCGACATGCAGCGGCTGGAGGAGGACCTCCAAGAGGGCGTGAAGCTGGCCGAGTCGCTCGGCCTCGACGTCAGCGGCGTGGAGCTTCCCAGACCGTAGTGTCCGCGCGCCGGATGGACGGCAAGGCGCTCGCCGAGAGGATCCGCGCCGAGATCTCCGAGGAGGTGCGCGAGCTCGGCGAGATCGGTCTCGCGACGGTCCTCGTCGGCGACGACCCCGCTTCGGACATCTACATCCGGCTCAAGCACAAGGCCGCCGCCGAGGTGGGGATGAACGCGAGGGACATCCGGCTCGCCTCGCAGGCGACCGAGGAGGAGCTGCTCCAGCAGGTGGAAGACCTGAACTCGGACGACGCGATCGACGGGCTGCTGGTGCAGCTTCCGCTGCCGGATCACATCGACGAGGCACGCGTGCTCCGTGCGCTCGACCCGCAGAAGGACATCGACGGGCTCCACCCGTTGAACTTCGGCCAGCTCGCCCTGGGGCGGCCGACCCACGTCGGGGCCACTCCGGCCGGCGTCATGGCTCTCCTCGAGGAGTACGAGGTGCCCGTGGAGGGCGCTCGCGCCGTCGTCGTCGGGCGCAGCGACATCGTCGGAAAGCCTGTCTCGCTCCTCCTCATGCACGCGAATGCGACGGTCACGATCTGCCATTCCCGGACAGCTGAGCTCTCGACGGTCACTCGCGAGGCGGACGTGCTGGTCGTCGCCGTCGGCCGGGCGGGCGTCGTCGGCCCGGGCGACGTCCGCGAAGGCGCGACGGTGATCGACGTGGGCATGAACCGCGGCGACGAGGGCGTCGTCGGAGACGTCGATCCTGCGGTCGCCGAGGTGGCAGGGCTGATCACGCCCGTCCCCGGCGGCGTCGGCCCGATGACGATCGCGATGCTGTTGCGGAACGCCGTTAACGCGGCTCGGTACCGGCGCGGGCTTCTCGTGTTTCCAGGGGACTGAGGTGTTACTCTTCCGCCGCTTTTCCAGGAAGGGGGCGGCGGCCAGCGCGGTCGTCGTTTGTTGTTACAAGGAGGAACGTTGGCTGAAGGCACCGTCAAGTGGTTCTCGAACGAGAAGGGCTACGGCTTCATCGAGCGCGACGGTGGTGACGACGTGTTCGTCCACCACAGCGCGATCCAGATGGATGGGTATCGGTCGCTGACCGAGGGTCAGCGCGTACAGTTCGAAGTCGTCCAGGGCGACAAGGGCCTTCAGGCCTCGAACGTCACCGCGGCCTAGGTACTTCCGGACTCGAGAAACGCGGGCCCCGGAAGGGGCCCGCAGCATTTTGCGAGCTCGCCTCTGCGTTCGAGATTCTTTTGCGAGGATCCAGAGATGGCCATTAGTCGAGATGAAGTGCTCCACGTCGCGCGCCTCGCGCGGCTCGCGCTGACCGACGAGGAGGTCGAGCGCCTCGGCGCGCAGCTGAACGCGATCCTCGAAGCGGTCGGCAAGGTGTCGGAGCTCGACCTCGAAGGCGTCGAGCCGACAGCACATCCCCTCGCCCTCGTGAACGTTTGGGCCGAGGACGAGCCGCACGAATCGCTGCCGGTCGAAGAGGCGCTCGCGAACGCGCCCGAGCGCGAAGAGGGCTTCTTCAAGGTGCCGCCGGCATGACCGTCCTTTGCGGACATGACGGGTGCCAGGCACCAGACATGGCCAAACCGCCGGCCGAAAAACCCGTTGAGCAGGAATTCGCAGTCCGGGACGGACGTGGCTGGTGCCAGGCACCGGACATGGCTGGAGCGCCGCTTTGATCGACACGCTGCGCTTGACCGCGAAGCAGGTGAACGACCTGCTCGAGACCAGGGAGGCCTCGTCGGACGAGATCTACGCTGCGTACCGCGCCGCGATCGACGAGCGCGACCCGGAGCTGAACTCGTTCCTCCACGTTTGCGACGACGACCCGGGCGAGGGAATCCCCATCGCCCTGAAGGACGTCATCTCGACGAAGGGCATCCCGACGACGGCTGGATCGAAGATCCTCCAGGGCTACGTGCCAGCCGCCGACGCGACCGTCACGACGCGCTGCCGGGCGCGCGGGCTCCGCGTTGCCGGCAAGACGAACATGGACGAGTTCGCGATGGGCTCGTCGACCGAGAACTCGGCGTACGGCCCAACGCGGAACCCCTGGGATCCGGAGCGCGTCCCCGGCGGCTCGTCGGGAGGGTCGGCCGCGGCCGTGGCTGCCGGCCTCGCGCCTTGGGCGCTCGGCTCCGACACCGGCGGCTCGATCAAGCAGCCGGCCGCGCTCTGCGGAATCGTCGGGCTGAGGCCGACGTACGGAACGGTCTCCCGCTCGGGCATCGTCGCCTTCGCCTCGAGCCTCGACCAAGTCGGCCCGATCGCGAAGACCGTGGGCGACTGCGCGTTCCTCTACTCGGTCATCGCCGGCCGCGACCCGGCCGACTCGACGACCGTGGACCTGCCTCAGCCGGTCGAGATCCCCCGGAGCGAAGATCTCAAGGGCCTGAAGGTCGGCGTCCCGAAGGAGCTGAACGAGGCCGAAGGGATCGAGCCGGGCGTGAGCGAGGCCGTCAACGCGGCGATCGAGCTCTGCCGCGAGCTCGGCGCCGAAGTGGGGGAGACGACGCTCCCGCGCTCGGTCGAGTACGGGCTGCCCTGCTACTACCTGATCGCCCCGTCGGAAGCGTCCTCGAACCTCGCCCGCTACGACGGCGTCCGCTACGGCCTGCGCGTGTCCGACGGTGACGTTCGCGAGATGTACATGCGGACCCGCGACGCAGGCTTCGGCGACGAGCCCAAGCGCAGGATCATGCTCGGCACGTACGCGCTCTCGGCCGGCTACTACGAGGCCTACTACGGGCAGGCGCAGAAAGTGCGGACGATCATCAGGCAGGAGTTCGCGGCCGCGCTCGAGCAGTTCGACCTCCTCGTCAGCCCCACGTCGCCGACGGTCGCGTTCCCGCTCGGCGCGAAGACCGACAACCCGCTTGCGATGTACCTCAGCGACGTGCTCGCGATCCCGCCGAACATGGCCGGCCTACCTGGCCTATCGATCCCGTGCGGCCTCTCGGAGAACCTCCCGGTCGGCCTGCAGCTGATCGGCCCGCAGTTCTCCGAGAACCTGCTCTTCCGCGCCGGCCACGCCCTCGAGCAGGCCATCGGCTTCGACTATGTCCCAGCGAGGCTCAAGTGAGCTGGGAACCCGTCATCGGCCTCGAGATCCACGTCCACCTGAAGACGCGGACGAAGATGTTCTGCCGCTGCGAGCTCGAGTACTTCGCGCCGGAGAACTCGCGCACCTGCCCCGTCTGCCTCGCGCACCCGGGAGCGCTCCCGGTGGCCAACAGGCGCGCGATCGAGATGACGATCCTCCTCGGCCACGCGCTCGACTGCCGCGTCGTCGAGCACGCGACCTTCCACCGCAAGCACTACTTCTATCCCGACCTGCCGAAGGGCTACCAGATCTCCCAGTACGACGAGCCGCTCTGCGTGGACGGGAAGCTCGCGCTCCCCACGGCGGAAGGCGAGCTGGAGGTCGGGATCGTCCGCGCCCACCTCGAGGAGGACGCCGCGAAGAACGTGCACGTCGGCGGCGCCGAGGGCCGCATCGCGGGCGCCGACCGCACGCTCGTCGACTTCAACCGTGCGGGGACGCCGCTGGTCGAGATCGTGACCGCACCCGATATCCACTCGGCCGACCACGCGAAGCGTTTCCTCCAGCTCCTGCGCCAGACAGTCGTCGAGCTCGGGATCTCCGACGCCGAGATGGAGAAGGGCTCGCTCCGGTTCGACGTCAACGTCTCGGTCCGGCCGGAGGGCTCGGATGAGCTCCGTACCCGCACCGAGCTGAAGAACATGAACTCGTTCAGCTTCGCCGCGAAGGGGATCGAGCGCGAGATCCAGCGCCAGATCCAGATCTACGAGTCCGGCGGCCAGGTCGTGCAGGAGACGATGCACTTCGACCCGGGCAACGAGTCGGCGCCGCCGCTGCGCTCGAAAGAGGAGGCGCAGGACTACCGCTATCTGCCGGAGCCGGACCTCGTGCCGCTCGAGCCCGACCGCGACCTCGTCGAGCGCCTCCGCGCCGAGCTGCCCGATCTTCCCGGAGACCGGATCAGGCGTCTCGCGGCCGAGGTCGGCTTCGAGACCGCCGAGGGCCTTGTGACGAGCGGCCGCGATCGTCTCTTCGACAAGGTGGGCGGCGATCGGCGCGACGTGGCGAACGTGCTCATGAACCAGTTCGCCGCCACCGGGGTCGACCCCGCGGCCGTGAACGCGGAGGAGCTGGCGAAGCTGATCGAAGCGCGCGACCGGATCCCGAGGCAGGCGTTCACCGAGGCGCTCGCCGCGAGCGGAGACGAGCGCTTCTCGGCCGACAGCTACCTCGGCGACGGGCAGATCACCGACACGTCGGAGCTCGAGTCGCTCGTCGACCAGGTGCTCGCGGAGAACCCGCAGCAGGTCGAGGACTACCGCGGCGGCAAGGAAGGCCTGCTCGGCTTCTTCGTCGGCCAGGTGATGAAGGAAACCGAGGGTCGGGCGAACCCGAAGCTCGTCAACGAGCTCCTCCGCGAGAAGCTCAAGGCCTAACCCTCCTAGTCGTGGACGACGACCTGGGTTCCGAGCGGTAGCACCTCCATCAAGTAGCGCATGTCGGTCGCGGCCGCGCGCAGGCATCCGTTCGAGACCGCGCTTCCGATGCCGTTGCCGGCGTGGATCGCCAATCGGTCGCCTCCGGTCCAGCCGGGTGCCAGACGCGTCTGATGACCCGACAGCGCCAGGGTGCAGCATCCGTAGATCGAGGGCATGAAGTTCCAGAGCTTGTCGGTGATCGCAAATCGGCCGCGAGGCGTTGGTGTTGCGGAAGCTCCGACTGCAATCCCGAACTTGCGCAGCACTTGTCCCATCCGCCAGACCCGCAGCCAGCGCGAGGAGCGGTCGACCTCGAGCGAGACGGGGACGTGCGCAAGGCGCACCTTGGAGTCGTGGACGTAGCCGCGAACGCGGTTGCCCAGCGCCGCCGAGATGACCGTGAGCCATTCGCCCGACCTCCCGACGACGGCCAACCTCGTCGGTGATCCGAAGACGGTGCGTGGGCCGACCCGCGCGAGCACCCGCTGAGACCCGGGAGCTGCGTGGAGGAGGGTCACGCCACGGTGCGGAACGCCGACTTCGCTACCGACTGAGTAGAGAGTCTGGGGCGTGCTGCCCCGTGCCGGCGGAGGAGATTCCGCGAGCGAAGCTGCCAGCACCGTGGCCGCTACAGCGAGAGCAGCGAGCGAGTTGCTGCTGCGGTGCATTTTGCGGCGTGACCGTTGTCAGCAGACATTGTACTCGTCGGTCAATGAGAACGGAGTTCCGCCCAGGAGCGCCGCAGGAAACAGTCCGCGGCTCGGCGGTCGCCCGCTAGTCCTCTGTCGCCGTCGGCTTAGGCTTCGAGGCGCTCGCTGCCCGACGCTTCGGCTTGGTCGGCGTCGCCTCGGCCGTCCCAGCTTCGGAGTCCTGCTTCGTGCCGGTGGCGGTCTTCTTGGCCGCTGCCTTGGGTTTTGCAGGCTTCTTGGTCGCCGCCTTGGCCTTCGGCCTGGCTTTCGGCTTGGGCTTCTCCTCCGGGGGCTCCGGCGCCGTCACCGCCTCGGGCGGCGCTTCAGGCACTGTCGCTGCCTCAGCCTCGGGAGCTGCCTCCGCCTCAGCCACCGCTTCGGCCTCGGGTGCAGCCTCAACCGCCTCGGCCACTTCTGGCTCAGCGGCCTGGGGCGTCTCCGGAGCCGCCTCCGTCTCGGCCGGTGCGACCGCCTCGACCGGCTCAGGCCTCTCGGCCGGTCTCGGCCGGCTCGGAGGACGGCGCCGCGCAGGGCCGGCCGTGCCGGCGGCCGCGGCTCGTCGCTTGAGCCGCTCCTTCTTCTTCCGCTGACGGTCCCTGCGCCAGCGGCGGATCGGTCTTGAACCCCGTCCCATGCTCTGACCCTAACGCGCCGGGTTCCCTGGGGAAACCTCCCGGTTTCCCCAGACCCGTTCCGGTGGTCCGCTTCGCGAACAAGCGCTGCGCGCGGACCTCGAGCCTCTACCCATGTGCAGACACTAGATCAGCCCGCAGTAGCGCGCCGTGTTGGGCCACGGGTAGTAGCCGCGACCGCTGCGGTGGGCCTTCTCGGCGACCCACATCTGCTCGAGCGGCGTCCAGTGGTCTGCGGTCCCTTTGGTGCGGAGGAGCCGGGCGCCGTACGTCCGCTGGAAGCTGATGTCCATCTGGAGGCCGCCGTAGTAGGGCGCGTTCGGATCGTTCCACTGCCCCTCGTGGCGGTGGATGCAGAGCCAACCGGACTTGTGCGGCGGATTGCTGGCCCGGCGATGAGCGCGGATCGCGCGCCGCTTCCACAGGTCGCGCACCCAGCGCTTGTACGTCCGGCTCGGGTGGCGCAGAGTCGAGCGATTCGCTCGCGTTCGACTGACGCCCATCACGTTCTGCCAGCGCCAAGTCTGCTGGCGGTAGTGGCGGATCTGTCGTACGAGGCCGCTGTCGCCCGGAAGGACCTTGATGCCCTTGCCACCGGCGGAAGCCTGGTGGGTCGACGTCAGGGCTGCGACGGCGAGGCACATGAGTATGAGCGCGGGCAGAAGCCGCAGTAGTCGGTACAAGAGAAACCCCCCTCGTATCCGAGGCCCCGTGCTCAGCGCGGACGGACTGCGCGGCAGTCGTCCGAACAAGCCCTGGGAAGGCCCCGGGAGTCGATGTCAACCCTGTAAGACCGGGACGGTAGCGATTGGTTAGGGCCGTCGGGGGCTGGAGGCTGTAAAACCTCCGTAAAGAAGAAGTGCTGCAATTGCGACGAAAATCGCCGTTTTCGCAGCACCCAAGCCGGATAGCGCGGTGCCAGCGGCGGCAACGGCGACCCCTGCGACGATGAGTGCGTTCCCGAGCGGACGCCCCTTGATCGTGACGATTGCCACTGCAAGAACCGCGACCGTTCCCGTGACATTTGCAACGACAGCGAGCAACCGGGCAGGGAAGAAATCGAGGTGGTCCTGCGCCGCGGGGATGTCGCCGCCGAAGGCGCCGTGCACAGGCACCGTGATCGCCACGCCGACCGCCAGACCGACGTAGACGAGTGTCGGCCCGACGATCCGTCGCCACCCGTAGAGCAGCAGCGAGCCGAGGCCGAGAAGCGGCGCTGTTAGCAGGCCGCCGAAGAGGTAATACACCCGGAACGAACGGGTGTCCCAGCCGGCAGCGGCACCCCAGGCGAGCGCTGCCGAGGCCACCGCATAGGCGAAGAGCGCAGCCGACCAGGCGGCCAGCTCGGGCCTTCGCCGATCGCGCCAGCGCCGCGCGATGAGAGCAGCCAGCCGGAGCGACAGCAAAGCCGCCGCAAACGCGAGGAGCGCTTCCACGGGGACAGCCTAAGACTGAGCTAGTCTCCGAGGCTCTTGGCGGAGAAGCGTTATCTGATGACCCCGGGACCGACACCGGTCCCGCCCCAGGTGCTCGCAGCGATGGCGCTCCCGATCGTCCATCACCGCAGCCCGGACTTCAAGCCGATCTACAAGCAGTGCCTCGAGCGGCTGAAGGAGGTCTACCGAACCGACGGAGACGTCCTTCTGTACACCGCTTCGGGGACGGCGGGCCTCGAGTCGGTCGTCGCGAACCTCACGTCGCCGGGAGATCGCGTCGTCGTCGTCTCGGCCGGCTACTTCGGTGAGCGCTGGGCGCAGATCGCCGAAGCCTACGGCTGCAACCTCGAGCACGTCCGGTACGAGTGGGGTGAATCGCCGTCGCCGGACGACCTCGCGGCCCGCCTGCAGGAGCTGGGCGGCGCGACCGCGGTGCTCGTGACCCAGTCGGAGACGTCGACCGGCGTCGTCGCCGACGTGAGGGCGTTGGCTGCGGTCGCGAAGGAGGCGGGCGCGCTCGTCGGCGTCGACGCGATCTCGAGCCTTGGCGCGATCCCGTGTGAAACAGACGACTGGGGCCTCGACTCCGTCGTCTCCGGCTCGCAAAAAGCGCTCATGTCGCCGCCGGGGCTGATGACGGTCTCGGTCTCCGACGCTGCGTGGAAGGCGCGCGAGGACGCGGCCGCTCCGCGCTTCTACCTCGACTGGGAGCGCACGCGCAAGGCCCAGGAGCAGCTCGACGCGGCCTTCACGCCGGCCGTGTCGATCGTCGTCGGGCTCAACGTTGCGCTCGGCCTCATCCTCGAGCGCGGCCTCGAGGCGGCGTTCGAGGAGCACGTACGGCTCGGGCGCGCCTGTCGCGAGGGCGTGAAGGCGATGGGCCTCGGGCTCTTCTCGCCAGACGACGACTCGTCGGCCGTCGTCACGACCGTGCGCGTTCCCGAGCCGGTCGACGGCACCCAGCTCCTGCTCGACATCCGCGACCGCTTCGGGATCACGCTCGCACCCGGCCAGGGCCCGCTCAAGGGCAAGGTCTTCCGCGTCGGCCACCTCGGCTACTACGACGTGTTCGACATCACGACGGCGCTTGCCGGGATCGAGCTCGCGCTCGCCGAGGCTGGGGCGGACATCGAGCGCGGCGTCGCGGTCACGCGCGCGCTCGAGACGTACGAGCACCAGCCGGCGTGAAAGTCCTCATCCGCGAGCCGATCGCCGACGCGGGGGTCGAGCTCCTACGCGAGCGCTTCGACGTGGACGTGGATACCGACGGCGACCTCGCCGCGAAGATCGGCGACTACGACGGGATCGTCATCCGCTCGGCGACGAAGCTCGACGCGGACCTGATCGGGCGGGCGGAGAAGCTCAAGGTCATCGGCCGCGCCGGGGTCGGCGTCGACAACGTCGACGTCGAGGCGGCGACCCGTCGGGGAATCGTCGTCGCGAACGCCCCCGAGTCGACGGTGATCTCGGCGGCCGAGCACACGATCGGCCTCCTGCTCGCGCTGTCGCGGCACATTCCGCAGGCGCACGCGGCGCTCAAGCAAGGCCGCTGGGAGCGCGCGCGCTACGGCGGCCTCGAGCTCGCCGGGAAGACGCTGGGCGTGCTCGGGTTCGGGCGGATCGGCCAGCAGGTCGCTCGTCGGGCACTCGGCCTCGAGATGCGCGTCGTCGCCTACGACCCGTTCGTGGCGAAGGAGCGGTTCCGAGAGCTCGGTGTCGAGCGCGCCGAGACGCAGGACGAGGTGCTCGGAGCGGCGGACTTCCTGACCCTGCACTTGCCGTTGACGGCCGAGACCCGTAAGTCGATCGGCGCCGACGCCTTCGCGAAGACTCGGCACGGGGTGCGCCTCGTGAACGCCGCCCGCGGCGAGCTCCTCGACGAGGCGGCCCTCCTCGAGGCGCTCCGCTCCGGCAAGGTCGCGGCGGCCGCACTGGACGTTTTCGATGCAGAGCCGTACTCCGGGCCCCTGCTCGAGATCGACAACGTCGTCGTGACGCCGCACCTGGCTGCATCGACGGAGGAGGCCCAGGACCGGGCAGGCGTGATCGTCGCCGAGCAGGTGGCCGCGGCGCTGGAAGGCGCCCTCGTCACCAACGCGGTCAACATCCCCTCGATCGGCGCCGAGGACCTCGAGGTGCTCGGGCCCTTCATCCCGCTGGCCGCGAGCCTCGGCCGGCTGGCGATGGAGCTCGCCGGTGGACGCGCTGACCGCATCGAGCTCGCCTACTACGGCGCCCTCGCCGGCTACGACACGAGGCTGCTCACCGTCGCGGCGCTGAACGGCGCCTTTCAGGGGCGCGCCGACCAACCGGTGAACTACGTGAACGCGCCGGTGATCGCGGCCGAGCGCGGCGTCGAGGTCGTCGAGGAGCGCCGCCGCGCGTCACGCGACTTCACGAACCTCGTGCGGGTCGCGGTGCGCTCGAACGGGGACGAGCTGCGCGTCGCGGGGACGACCATCGGGCGAGACGACCGGCGCTGGCTCGTCAGCGCGCTCGGCTTCGAGCTCGAGATGGAGCTCTCGTCGCTGATGGCGATCTTCCGCTACGACGACGTCCCGGGTGTCATCGGGCGGATCGGGACGCTCTTCGGCGAGGCGGGGGTGAACATCGCGAACATGGCCGTCTCGCGCACGAACCGAGGCGGCAAGGCGCTGATGGCCGTCTCGCTCGACACGCCAGCGCCGCCCGATCTCGTCGGCGCTCTGCGCGGGGCCGGGCTCGACGATGCTTACTTCATCGCGCTTGGCGCGGATTGAGCCGGCGGGCTGCGGCACCGACGGCTCTCAGCTTCGCGACGATGCGGTAACCGGGACGCGACTCGACCACCGCCTCGTGCTCGGGCACGTGGTGCTCGGGAGCGACCACGAAGAGCGCCCCGTCGGACCGGGCTCGCTCGTAGTCGTCGAGTGACGCTTCGATTCGGTGGCCGCACTCCGAGTCGGCGCACTCGCAGACGAGATCCGCCTGCGGAAGGCCCACCTCGTTGGCCGACTCGGCGATCCGCTCGTTGACGTCGCGAAACCGCGACTCGGTCTTCGCAATGCGCAGTTCGTCGCTTCTCACAGGGGTCACAGGCTTAACGGAGAAGCGGCCCGAACGGTTTCGCCTACGCTGCCGACATGACCGTGCAGTGGCCCACGGAGGTCGAGCGGGTCTCGGGCTTCCTCCGTCAGATGGGAGCCGAGGCGCGGGTCGAGGAGTTCTCGGCGGGCACGCCGACGGCGGTGGACGCGGCTCAGGCCGTCGGCTGCAAGCTCGGCCAGATCGTGAAGTCGCTGGTCTTCGACTGCGACGGCCGGTGGGTCGTCGTGCTCGTTCCGGGCGACCGCCGGGCGGACCTCGAGAAGATCGCTGCTGCGGCCGGTGCGAAGAAGGCCCGGATCGCGAGGCCGGAGGAGGTCGAACGTGCCACCGGGTTCGTCGCCGGGGCAGTCGCGCCGTTCCCGCTCCCGAACGTCGACCGGGTCTTCGTCGATCGAGGGCTGCTCGCGCACAAGCGAGTGTGGATCGGGGCCGGTTCTCCGAGTCACATGGCCGAGATCGCTCCAGGAGACGTGATCCGGCTCGCCCGGGCACAACCTATGGACGCTGTCGAAGCGGCCACGTAACCTTTGATCTGTGCCGGGCCGCGCTTCGCCGTGGCCCGGGTACCAAGCGGCGATAGGAGGAGTGAGGTGCGCGAGACCGAGAAGATCTGGAGGAACGGTGAGCTCGTCGACTGGGCCGACGCGACGGTCCACGTCGGAACGCACGGCCTGCACTACGGCACGGGCGTGTTCGAGGGCATCCGCTGCTACGAGACCGACAGAGGCCCCGCGGTCTTCCGGCTGACCGACCACTTGGAGCGCCTGCACGACTCGGCGAACCTCCTCTATATGGAGCTCCCGTACTCGGTGGAGGAGCTGCACGCCGCTTGCATGGAGCTGATCGGCGTCAACGGGCTGCCCGAGTGCTACCTCCGTCCGATCGCGTTCTCCGGCTACGGGGAACTCGGCGTCTCGACGGCCGGGAACCCGGTCGAGGTCGTGATCATGAGCTGGCCGTGGGGCGCCTACCTCGGCGACGAGGGCCTGAAGAACGGCATCCGCGTGAAGATCTCCTCCTGGCAGCGCGTGGGACCGAACACGATCCCGCACGCGTCGAAGGCGACCGGCATCTACCTGAACTCGATGCTCGCGGTCACGGAGGCGAACCGCGCCGGCTACGACGAGGCGATCCTCCTCACCGCCGAGGGATTCATCGCGGACGGCTCGGGCGAGAACGTCTTCATCGTCAAGGACGGCAAGATCGCGACGCCGCCGCTCTCGACCTCGATCCTGCCCGGCATCACACGCGACTCGCTGATCCAGATCGCGCAGGACCTCGGGTACACCGTCGAAGAAAAGAACCTGATCCGCTCCGACCTCGTCATTGCCGACGAGATCTTCATGACCGGCACCGCCGCCGAGGTGACGCCGATCCGCGAGGTCGACGACCGCGTGATCGGGCCGCCGGGCCCGGTGACGAAGGAGCTGCAGACCGCGTACCTCGACACCTGTCGCGGCAAGAGCGAGCGCTGGGCGCAGTGGCTCGAGTACGCGAAGATCGGGAACGCGGCGCCAGCGGAGGCGTGAAGACCGAGACCAGGGTCCCGCTCTCTCGGCCCTACATAGACGAGCGCGA
>DASTYD010000028.1:0-36906 GCA_035765175.1 Gaiellaceae bacterium | reverse complement strand
CCGGGCACCGACGTCTCCTTGTCCTTCGCGGCGGCGAGCGCGTCGCGCAGGTCCTGCGGGATGTCCTTCAGCGCCCAGACGTAGAGGTGCGCCGCCGCGTCCTCGACGGCCTGGCGGAGATCGGTGCCCGCGACGGTACTCATGCGGCCTTCTCCGCCGCTGCCTTGCCGGCGCGCCGGCCGAAGACCGTGCACTCGAGGAGCGAGTTGCCCATCATCCGGTTCCGCCCGTGCGTCCCGCCGGCGATCTCGCCGCACGCGTAGAGGCCCTCGAGCGTCGTCTCGCCACGCTCGTCGATCACGAGGCCGCCGTTCTGGTAGTGGAGCACGGGGTAGGTGAGGATCGGCTCAGCGAGAGGGTCGATCCCGCCGGCGCGGTAGCGCTTGAGCATGTACGGGAGCGAGATCGCGGCGTCGCTCTCGGGAATCCGGGTCGTGTCCAGGTACACGGCGGGTCGGCCGTCGGGCGTTTCGACCCCGCGGCCCGCCTCGACCTCGTCGACGATCGCCTGCGAGACCTCGTCGCGCGGACCGAGCGAGTCGGTGAACTCCTTCCGGTCGGCGTTGAGGAGCACCGCGCCGTAGGCCCGCGTCGTCTCCGGGATCGAATAGCCCTGCATCGCGGGCGGCCAGGCGCCGCCGTTCGGGTGGTACTGGAGCGCGTCGTAGTCGCGCAGCTCCGCGCCGAGGTCGACCGCGATCTGCGTCACTTCGCCGGTCGCGCCCGGGTGGTTCGTCGTCAGCTCCCCGCGCTCCTCCGCGATCCGGAAGCAGCGTCCGCCGGCGGCGAGTACGACTGCGCCGGCGTCGATCACATGCTCGCCGCAGCTCGCCCGCCAGCCGTTCGCCCGCTGCTCGAGCTCGGTCAGCGGCGATTTCGGGAAGACCTCGATCTCCGACGAGTCGACCCACTCGCGGAGCGCCTTCGTGATCGCATGGCCGGTGCGGTCGCCGACCTGGAGCAGCCGCTTGCGGGAGGAGCCGCCGCAGCGGGCGAGTCGGTAGCCCCCGTTCTCGCGCGTGAACTCGACTCCGTGCTCCTCGAGCCAGTGGATGGCGCCCGGCGCCTCGCTCGTCAGCACCTCGACGAGCCGCCGGTCGGCCGTCTCGTGGGAGCTCTTCCAGACGTCCTCCGCGTGCTGCTCGGGCGAGTCGTCGTCGCCGAAGGCCGCCTGGATGCCGCCCTGCGCCTTGGCAGAGTTGCACGACTGGACCGCGTCCTTGGCGACGAGCGCGACCCGGGCTCCGGCGCGCCGGGCCGAGACTGCTGCAGCAAGACCGGAAGCACCGCTTCCGACCACGAGCACTTCGAACTCCAGCGGGGCGGCCATCGACCGAGCGACTATACCAGCGCTTCTAATCCCAACAATAAGGATCTCTTATTTAGATCGACAGCAGGGAACGGCACATGCGTCTTGGGCGAGGAATAACTGTGCGGACTTGCCGAGCACGCCCGGGCGTTTTGACCCAACCTCCCACCGCGCTAACGTAGGAAACGCGTTCGTGACCAAGCTGACCCCGGCCGGCTATGCCCTCGGCTACTCGAGCTTTCTGGCCGGAAGCAAAAGCGCGGAGTATTCCGTGTGATTGGCTTTCGAAGCGACATCGAGGGGTTGCGCGCTGTCGCGGTGCTTCTCGTCGTCCTCGACCACCTAGATGTGCCCGGCTTCCGGGGTGGCTTCATCGGGGTCGACGTGTTCTTCGTGATCTCGGGGTATCTGATCACGAGCCTGCTTGCCGCCGAGTACGCGAAGAGAGCGGACGCTCATGGAGGGAACGGGTCGATCTCGATCCCGAGCTTCTATCTGCGGCGCGCGAGACGGATCCTCCCGGCTGCGCTGACGGTGATCCTCGCCGTTGTGGTCGCGTCTCGGCTTCTGCTGAACCCGTTGCGGGACCAACAAGTGCAGCACGACGCGCTCTGGACGTTGTTCTTCGGAGCGAACATCAACTGCATCGACCAGGCGACCGACTACTTCGCCCAGTTTGTCGCCCCGTCGCCCTTCCAGCACTACTGGTCGCTCGCGGTGGAGGAGCAGTTCTACCTCGTTTGGCCGGCGCTCTTCCTCCTCGTCACCCGGAGGAACGGCTTGAGCCTGTTCGGTGTTGTGGCCCCCTGGCGGGTCCGGTTGGTGATCGCGATCGGCGCTCTCGGCACTGCGTCACTGGCCTGGTCGATCGTCGCCACGGCAGACGAGCCGGTCAGCGCCTACTTCTCGACGTTCACGCGCGTGTGGGAGCTGGCACTAGGCGCGCTGATTGGCATCAGCACCAGCCGCGCGACGCAGTTCCGGCACTCACTCGCGGCGTTCCTATCGTTCGGTGGCACTGCGCTTCTCCTCATCGCATGCGTGCTCATCGACGCGAGCACCCCGTTCCCGGGAAGTGCGGCGCTGCTTCCGACGCTCGCGACTGCGTTGCTCATCATGGCGGGGTTGACCGCGAAGCCACCTTTGCCCAGTCGGGCGCTCTGTCTGACGCCTCTGCGCTTCCTGGGCCGGATCTCGTACTCCGTCTATCTCTGGCACTGGCCGCTGATCGTCTTCGCGGCAGCCCTGTACCCCGCGGCCAGCAAGGAGATCTCGACCCGCTTTGTCATCTTCGTGCTCACGATCGTCCTCTCGATCCTCAGCTTCTATCTCGTCGAGCAGCCGGGGCGACGTGTCTCGCTCGCTCGAAAGGACGCTCGATCGCGTGAGCAAGTGAATATCGCCGACAAGACAGCCTGGCTCGCGAAGAGGATGGGAAGCGTCGCCTTCGGAACGTGCGTGCTCGTGGCCCTCTTCGTCGGCGTGCTCTCCGTACTACCCGTTCAGAGCCGAGCTACGGAGGCGGCTGCAGCCAGATTGGCCGTGCAGGACTCTGGTACCGGAGGCACCGAGCCGTCAGCCCTCGCGGCAACGACCTCCGCGCGGAACGAAGCGAGATATCCCGAGGTTCTCGGAGCCTGGCAACGGAAGGTCCGAGCAGGGCTCGCAATCCGGACGCTTCCGAAAAGCCTGCAACCGCTCCAGCCGCACCTCGTTCGTTACGTCCAGCCGTACTGCCGAAAGCTGGCCGGGATCGTCGCAGGCGAATGCGTCGTCGGAGGCCGTCGAGCCAGGCAGGTGGCGGTGCTGACCGGTGACTCCCATGCCGGAATGTTCCAGGTCGCCGTGTCGCGCGCCCTTGGCCGGAGGTTATGGCGCCTCCACGTCTTCCAGCGCGGTCATTGCGGCTGGGCCGGAAGCGTCGGCCCCGGTCTGCCGGTCTCTCCGAGTGAGTGCCGCGTGTACCAGTCGCAAGCAGCATCGCGGATCCGGGCGCTCCACCCGGGCGTACTCGTGCTCAACGAGACCGACGTGATCACGCCGTACCGGTCGAAGACCGATATTTCCGCCAGTCTCGCGTCGTTCTCGAAGCTCGCAAGACGGGTCATCGTCCTCGGACACACGCCGACTACTCCTCCATTCGACCTGTGCCTTGTCGGATCCGCCGACATTTCCAGATGCGTCGGTGTGCTGTCTGGTTCTTACCGGGCGGACACCCTCCGCGAGAAGACCTTGGCGACACGCGCCGGAGCCATATTCGTCGACACGTCGGCGTGGTTCTGCGTCCGGCTCGGCAGCCGAACTCTGTGTCCGCCGGTCATCGACAACGCTCCCGTGTGGAGGGACGGCAGCCATGTGACCTCGGATCTGGAACCGAAGCTCATTCCGCTGATCCGAGCAATCCTCGGATCAGCAGCCAGGACCCAGTCTTCAGGGGAGTGAGCGGCCCGGCCGATTCGATTCCCGATGGCGCTGCGGCTCGTCTCCCTGCTCGTCTCGCTCGTCGTCGTGGGCTTCCTCGCCACGAACATGCGGACCGCCTGAGCCCTGACGAGGAGAGCCCCGCAAGCCCGGGTAGGTAGCCCTCCCCCAGGCGAGGGACGCGAGCCTCGCGCCCGCCGCTCACAGTCAGAAAGGGACGATGACCGCCATCCTGCGGCTGAGACCGCTGCTCAGCAGCCTCTCGTTCGGTCCGCTTGCCGAACGCGACTTCCGCCTGCTCTTCCTCGGGCGCACGATCTCGCTGTTCGGCAGCGCGTTCGCGCCGATCGCGCTCGCCTTCGCGGTCGTCGTCCTCACCGGCTCCCCCTCGGATCTCGGGCTCGTGCTCTCGGCCTACATGCTGGCGCACCTCGTCTTCCTGCTCGCCGGCGGCGTGTGGGCGGACCGCCTGCCACGCAACCTCGTCATGGTCACGTCGGACCTGCTCAGCGGCGCGGCGCAACTCGCCGCCGCCGCACTCCTTCTCACCGGCACGGCCCACGCATGGCACCTGATCGTGCTAGCTGCGTTCCGCGGAGGCGCGTCCGCCTTCTTCATGCCGGCCTCGACGGGGCTCGTCCCCCAGGTCGTCAGCCCGGGACGCCTCCAGCAGGCAAACGCCCTCCTGAGCCTGTCGCGGAACTCGACCCGCATCGCCGGCGTCGCCCTCGCCGGGATCCTCGTCGCGACGGTCGGGCCGGGGTGGGCGCTCGCGCTGGACGGCGCGACGTACGTCCTGGGTGCGCTGTTCATCGCGATGATGCGAGCCACGCGCATCAGGCCCGTCGAGCAGCGACGGTTCCTCCGCGAGCTTTCCGAGGGCTGGCGGGAGTTCCGTTCCCGTTCGTGGCTGTGCGTGACGATCGTCCAGTTCGCCCTCATCAACGCGTACGCGATCGGCGCGTTCCTCGTGCTCGGGCCCTTCGTCGCCGAGGACCACCTCGGCGGCGCCGCTGCCTGGGGATACATCCTCGCCGCGGAGGCCGCCGGCATGATCGTCGCGAGCGTGGTCGCGCTTCGCTATCGACCTCAGCGCCCGCTGCTCGTCGCGACGCTCGCCGTGCTGACGATGGCGCCGCTCCTCGCGCTCCTCGGGCTCGCCGCGCCGCTCGCGCTGATCCTTCCCACCGCATTCGTCGCCGGGGTCGGGCTCGAGCTCTACGGCGTCTTCTGGGACACGACACTCCAGCAGCACATCCCGGACGAGAAGCTCTCGCGGGTCAGTTCCTACGACGTGCTGGGCTCCTTCGCGCTGATCCCGGTCGGCGTCGCCGTCATGGGGCCGATCTCCAACGCGATCGGGGTCGCGGACACGCTCATGGGCGCCGCGCTCGTCGTCGTCCTGGCGACGGTCGCGGTGATCTCGGTCTCGGACGTCCGAAATCTCCGCCGGCTCGAAGCCCCGGTCAGCGCCGGACGCGCGCCCCTTCCCCCTCGAGCGCGTACGCGATGGCTTCGTCCAGAGCCAGCTCCCGCCCCTGCCGCCACGCGGCGCTGAACTGCTCCTCACCGAGCGCCCGCCGCAGCGCGGCGACCGTGTCGTCGTGCGTCGCCTGCTCCGCCGGCGCGAGCCCGACGCCGAGGCTCTCGCGCAGCGCCTCCGCGGCTCCGAGCAGCCGAGACGCCTCTTCCCCGCGTCCGGTGAGTGCGAGCACGGCGGCGAGCCCCTCGAAGCAGTAGCCGATCACGTCCTTGAACTCGAGCTCGGCGAGCCTGCGCAAAGCCTCTCGGAGAAGCTCCACCGCTCGATCGTGCTCATGCTGGGACAGCGCTGCGAAGCCCTGGTTGACGAGGGCGAACGCCATGCCCTCGCTGTCCTCGAGCGTCTCGAACAGCCCGAACGCCTGCTCACTGAGCTCGGCCGCCGTCGCGTACTCCCCACGCTCGAGCGCGATCCCGCCGAGGTTGCTGACGGCGAGCGCGTGGCCCCGGCGGTCGTCCGACTCCTGGTAGAGGTCGGCCGCGCGCTGCGAGAGCTCGATCGCCCGCTCCTGGTCACCTTGCTCGGCCGCGACGGTGCCGAGCGAGAGCAGCGACCGAGCCGTGCCGGCCGCGTCGCCGAGCTCCTCGGAGATGCTCAGGCTTTCTTCGAAGAGCGCGGCCGCGGCCTCGTAGTCGCCCTGGCGGGTGGCGAGGCTCCCGGCGGCGTGCAGTCCGCGCGCCCGCAGCTCAGGCTGAGCGCTCCGCCCCTTGGCGATCGCTTCGTCGAGCCAGCCGCGTCCTTCCGCCAGGTAGCCGCGGACCCACCAGAACTCCCACAGCGACGATGCCAGACGCAGCGCGAGGCTCGCCTCGCTCATGTCCAGCGCCCACGCCAGCGCCGCCCGGAAGTTGTCGCGCTCGGCGTCCATTCGCACGAGCCAGGCGGCCTGCTCCGCAACCGGTTCCGACTCGGCGAGCTTCAGGAAGTGCTCGGCGTGACGGCGCATGACGAACTCCGCGTCGTCGTCGGCCGCGAGCCGCTCGAGCGCGTACTCGCGGATCGTCTCGAGCATCCTCAGCCGCTCGCCGTCCCGCTCGAGCAGGCTGTCGTCGATGAGTGTCGCGATGCCGTCGAGCGACACGTCGCAGACGGCGACGGCGGACTCGAGCGTGAAGCCTCCACTGAAGACGGCGAGGCGGGCAAAGAGCTCCTTCTCGCCGGTGCCGAGGAGGTCGTAGCTCCAGGCGATCGTCTGGCGAAGCGCACGATGGCGTTCGGGGAGGTCACGCGCTCCACGGCTGAGCAGGTCGAGGCGCTCGTCGAGCAGCGCGAGCATGGCCTCGGGAGGGAGGAGCTTCGTGCGGGCAGCCGCCAGCTCGACCGCGAGGGGCAGCCCGTCGAGCCGGGCGCAGATCTCCTCGACGGCAGGCCGGTTCTCGTCGTCCAGAGCGAAGCGCGGGTCGACTCCGCGGGCCCGCTCGGCGAAGAGCGCGACGGCGTCTTCGGGACGCAGCGGCTCGAGCGGGTACTCCTGCTCGCCGGAGATACGGAGCGCGGCGCGGCTCGTCACGAGGAAGGTCAGGCCTGGAGCTGCCTCGAGCACCTGGGACAGCATCGGCGCGGCCTCGGCGAGCTGTTCGAAGTTGTCGATCACGAGGAGCGCCTGTCGCCCCGCCAGGCGCTCGGCGAGGCTTTCGGGCAGGGGACGCTCGCTCGACTCGCGGACGGCCACGGCCTGCGCGATCGAGGGCAAGAGCAGCGACGGGTCCCTGATCGCGTCGAGTGCGACGAAGAAGGCTCCGTCGGTGAGCTCGGAAGCGAGGACGTTCGCGGCCTCGGTGGCGAGCCTCGTCTTCCCCGACCCACCCGGTCCGGTGAGCGTGAGCACTCTCGTGTCGCCGCGCAGCGCCTCGGTGATCTCCTCGAGCTCACGCTGCCGCCCGACGAGCGAGCTGACCGGGACCGGGATGTTGCTCTGGGGCAGCGGGCGCCGCGAGAGCGCCTCGTCCTGTCGCAGGATCGCCTGCTCGAGCTCTCGCAGCTCGGGGCCCGGCTCGAGCCCGAGCTCCTCGAGGAGCGTCTCGCGCGCCTGCCGGTAGGCCTCGAGAGCATCGGCCTGCCGGCCCGCGCGGTAGAGGGCGAGCATGATGAGGGTGCGGAGCCGCTCGCGGGTCGGGTGCTCCACGATGAGCGCCTCGAGCTCGCCGATGAGCTGGTCCTGCCGGCCGAGCCCGAGCTCGGCTTCGATCCGGTCCTCGAGCGCGGCGATGCGGAGCTCCTCGAGCCGCGCGATCTCGCTCTGGGCGAACGAGTCGTAACGAAGGTCGGCCAGTGCAGGCCCGCGCCACAGGGCCAGGGCCTCGGTGAGCAGCTCCGCCGCCTCGCCGTAGGACTTCCGGCCGAGGGCCGTCGTCCCCTCGCCGGCGAGCCGCTCGAACCGATCGGCGTCCAGCTCGTCCGGCTCGACGCGGAGCCGGTAGGCGCCGCCCTCGGTCTTCAGGCGGTCAGCGACGAGTTTTCTGACTTGCGAGACGTAAACCTGGAGCGTGTTGGCCGCCGTCGCCGGCGCCTTGTCGCCCCACAGGTCGTCGATCAGCTGCTCGGGCGCAACAGGCTGGTTCCTGTGCAGGAGGAGGAGACCGAGCAGGGCGCGCGGTTTGCGACCTTTGGCGGTGGCCGCCGAGCCGTCCTGGTCGACCTCGAGGGGGCCGAGAATGCGGAATTCCATTGAGGGTTCCAGGGTGATCGTACGCCGTCTTCAGGTTGTCTTCAGGACGTCGTGAAAGCATCTCCGCCGCACGAGGAAACGAGCAGCCTCCAGGCGGTGTGAAGCCGTCAGACCGGCTGGAGGCCTGTTCGTACAGGGAGGTG
Source organism: Gaiellaceae bacterium (assembly GCA_035765175.1). Classification (GTDB taxonomy): domain Bacteria; phylum Actinomycetota; class Thermoleophilia; order Gaiellales; family Gaiellaceae; genus VAXT01. The sequence continues at coordinate 28,822 of DASTYD010000028.1, read as the reverse complement.
ATGTGAGCGGTGGGAGCCGTGAACAGCTGGTGGGAAGGTGGCGACAGGCGCCCTACCACATAGCGCGTAGAAGTTCGACGAGTGCGGCAGGGGTCGCCGGGCGCGGGTTCGCGCCGGCGCCCGGCCTGACCCTTGTTGCTTCCGCAAGCGCTGTCAGCTCGTCCTCCGGCACGCCGTAGTCGCGCAGGCGGCCGAAGTCGCCGAGCCGGGCAAGCTCCTCGACGCGCCCGATCGCATCGTCCGTGCCCATCGCCTCGCCGAGGCGCGCGATCTCGTCGGCAGCGACCGGCTCGTTGAAGCGAAGCGCGTGCGGAAGGGAGAGCGCGTTCATCACTCCGTGGGGAAGCCCGTAGCGCCCGCCGATCGTCTGCGCCAGCGCATGGCCGAGCCCGAGGCCCGCTGACGCGAGCGCCGCGCCGGCGTGCATCGCTCCTTCGAGCAGGTGCCGGCGCGCCTCGAGATCGTCGGGGTTTGCCACGACACGCGGGAGCCAGTCCGAGATGAGTGCTGCGCCCGCGAGCGCCTCGCGGTCGCCCTCACGATTCCGGCCCTTCACGTACAGCGCCTCGGCGGCATGCGCGAGGGCGTTCATGGAGGTGCCGACGGTCTCGGCTTTCGGCAGGCCGACCGTCAGCCTGGGGTCGTAGACGATCCCGGCCAGGTGGGCGCCGGAGCCGCCGCCGCGCCGCCTCCGGTCGTGGTCGCGCACCCCGAAGCTCGGCGTCCATTCGGCGCCCGAGTACGTCGTCGGGACCGAGACGACCGGCAGGCCGGTCTCGACCGAGATCGCCTTTGCGAGGTCGATGGCGCTGCCGCCCCCGACCGCGAGGAGAGCGTCTGCGGCTCCCGCGGCCCGCGCCGCCTCCTCGACGCGGTCCGAGGGAACCTCCGACCAGCGCCCGGCGACCTCGACCGGCGGCTCCCACCGCGGGCTCGCCACGAGGAACGGCCGCTCGCTGCCGAGCTCGTCCAGCAGCCCGGGGAGCTCGTCGAGCCCCCAGCGAACCTTCACACGCGTTCCCGCGCGAACGCGACGAAGGCGTCGGCGACCCGGGTCGACACGCGCCCGGCGGCGCGAACGAGCGAGATCTCGCGGGACGGCTCGAGCCCGCGGACGCGAGCCGCGGCGAGGGTGCCGCGGGCCAGCTCGGGCTCGACCGCGGTCCGGGAGATGAACGTGACCCCGTGCCCTGCTTCGACGGCGCTCTTCACCGACTCCTGAAGGCCGAGCTCGAGCCGGACGTCGAGGTCGCGCAGCCGCATGCCCTTCTCGCGCAGCTCGTCGTCGATCACCTGGCGCACACCGGCGCCCTCCTGCATCGCGATCAGCCGCTCGCCGCGGAGGTCGTCGAGCGAGACGGTCTTGCCCGCGAACTCGTGCCCCGGCGGGCAGACGAGGACGACCTCGTCCCGGAAGAACGGCTCGTAGGCGACCGAGCGATTACGCGGCGTCGCGCCGACGATTCCCAGCTCGAGCTCACGGCGGGCGACGCGGTCGACGATCGTCTGCGTGTCGGAGATCGCAAGGTCGACGGTGATCTCGGAGTTCGCCTCCGCGAACTCGCACAGGAGGACGGGAACCACCGTTCCGCCCGGCCCGGTCGAGGCGCCGATCGCGAGCTGCCCCCGCAACGGCCCCTCGGCGTCGCCGGCAATCTCCTCCAGGAGCTGCCGCTCGAGCGCAAGCAGCCGCTGCGCGGAGCGGTAGAGGCGGTTTCCGGCCTCGGTCGGCTCGACGCGTCGCCCGGAGCGGTCGAGGAGCTGCTGCCCGACGCGGTCCTCGAGCGAGCGGATCTGCTGGCTCACCGCGGGCTGGGTGACGCCGAGCCGTTCAGCCGCCTCGGAGAAGCTCTTGCGCTCGACGACGGCGCAGAAGGCGGCGAGCTGCCGCGTATCCATAAGGAAAGCTTATCTAGCCGCCGCCGCGGGACTTCCAGTAGGCCTCAAGTACGCGCTGAATTCGGCTGGGGCCCTGCACGCTCTCGAGTCCCTCTTCCTCGGCCCCTCGGATTGCGCGCATGACGAGCACGACCATCAAGACCAGAAGCCCGATGAAGAACAGGGCGAAAATCTCCGGGGCAGAAAGCTCCCGAAGCATCGACTACCCCTCCATCTCCATGGACGGTCTCATGTCGCTGCCCGGGGTCCGTGAGGCCCGGCGCGCGACCATGATCCAGATCCCGAGGAACGAGCCGAGCCCGCCGAGTTCGGTCCCCGGCCCGGCGTCCATCCCGCGCATACGGTTGAACGTGACGATCCAGGAAACGAGCGCGAGACCGAGAAGGAGTGCCGCGATGCCGACGGGGCTCACTTTCAGCGGCGACCGCTCCGGAACCGACGCAGTCTCCATCGGGAACAATTACAACCACGTGACCGTGACCATGCAAGGCGGAGAGAGCCTTGCCGAGCGTTACTCGCGTCTCGCTCAGGAGACGCCCGACCGGCGATTGGTGGACTTCGAGCTCCGCGCGCTCGACGTGCTCTTCTCGACGCTGTTTCTCGTGATCACGTTTCCGATCGCAGCCATGATCGGAGTCGGGATCCTCCTCACGTCGAGCCGGCCGGTCTTCTACCGCGGCGAGCGGGTCGGCCGCGGCGGACGCATCTTCACGATGACGAAGTTCCGCACGCTGGAGCCCGGCGCCGAGTCGCGTCTCGGCCACCACCTCGGGCCGGCGCTCGTCGAGCGGACGGAGGCGGAGGTGACGATGATGGGCCGCTGGCTGCGGGCTACGCAGCTGGACGAGATCCCGCAGTTCTGGAACGTGCTCAAGGGCGACATGAGCCTCGTCGGGCCGCGTCCGATCCGGCCGCGCTTCTTCGAGGAGCTGGCCGAGGAGCTGCCCGCGTACTGGCAGCGGCTCGTCGTCAGGCCCGGGCTGACCGGCTTCGCCCAGGTACGCCGAGGCTACGAGACGTCGATGGTCGAGAAACTCGCGCACGACCTCGAGTGGATCGCAGACCGCTCTGTGCGCCTCTACCTGCGCAACCTCGGTGCGACCGCCTGGCAGGTCGTCCGGCAGCTCTTCGGCCGCTAGGCGTCCAGACGGGACTCCTCGAGGTCGAGGTCGCGAAGCACGCCCTGCATGACGTCCTCGCTGATCTCACCCTCATTGCGGAGCGCGAAGACCGCTCCTCGTTCTGCCTCGAGAAGCTCGTACCGAAGACGCTGGAAGTCGATCGACTGCTCTTCGATTCCTCCGTCATCCTCGCCGTCCAGACGGGCGCGGAACCGGTTGCTGCGGAAGTTGTAGAGCCCGCGTATGCGCTCTGCCGTGTCGGGGCGCACCCACTCCTCGTCGACAAGCTCCTCGAGCCGCTCCAAAGCAGCTTCGGAGGCGCGGATGCGGGCGAGGGCCTCCTCGCGCAAGAGCTCCTCGGTGTCCTCCTCGAGCCCGAGCAATCGCACGAGTGCAGGCAAGGTGAGGCCCTGGATGACGAGCGTGCCGAGTACGACACTGAAGGCGAGGAAGATGATCAGCGACCGGTCGGGGAACGGTGCGCCCGAGTCCGTTTCGAGCGGAACCGCGAGCGCAGCGGCCAGGGTGACGCCACCGCGCATTCCCGCCCAGGCGATGAACGCGACGAACTGCCAGGGCGGAGCGGGATCTCGCTCTCGCAGGCTCGTGGAGACCCAGCGCGGTATGTACGCGATCGGCGGCCCGTAGACGGCTCGGACGAGAATCACGACCACCCAGAGGAGCGCGGCGTAGCCGACGAGCCGCATCCCAGGCGTTTCGTTCAGCTGGTCGAGGATCGGCTCGAGCTGGAGGCCGACGAGCCCGAAGAGGAGGGCATTCAGCACGAAGTTGAAGATCGCCCAGAAGCCCGCACCCTGGAGGCGAGTGTCCACGGTCGTCAGCTCCGGCGTGTGCCAGCCCATGTAGACCCCGGCGGTGACGACTGCGATCACGCCCGAGGCGCCGATCGCGGTGGCCGGTAGAAATGCGAAGTAGCCGGTGAGGAACGCGATCGTCACCTCGAGGGGCGGGTTGAAGACGCGGCGTCGGATGAGCCGGACCGCGTAGCCGACGAGCAGCCCGACTCCGATTCCGCCGACGACCCCCCAGACAAAGCTCCCTGCCGCCTCGAGGAGGGAGAACGACCCGGTGACGACCGCCGCGACGGCGAACTTATAGAGGATGAGCGCGGTGCCGTCGTTGACCAGGCTCTCGCCCTCGACGATCGCGACTGCCCGGCGAGGGACTCCGAGGCGGCGGGCGATCGCGGTGGCGGCCAGCGGATCAGTGGGCGAGACGACCGCGCCCAGGACAAACCCGGCGGGCCAGGACAGGCCGATCACGTAGTGGGCGACCGCGGCCACCGCGATGGTGGTCAGGATCACGAGACCGATCGCCAGGAACGAGATCGCCCGGAGGTTCCGCCGCAGCTCGCGCAGCCCGGTGTTGAAGGCCGCTGAGTAGAGGAGCGGCGGCAGGATGCCGATCAGCACAGCGTCCGGGGGCAGGGTGACGACGGGTACGCCTGGGACGAAGCCGAGCAGTAGGCCGCCGAGGACGAGCAGGATCGGATACGGGATGCGCAGGCGGTCGGCGAATAGGAGGAGCGCCGCAGCCGCAACGAGCAGCGCCAGGAGCTGGAGCTCCTCGTGTGCGCCGAAACCGCTCACCGCGGCCCTAGACTAATTCCGCATGTGCGGGATCTGCGGAATCGCGTCCACCCGCGGCGCCGTCGATCCCGGCCGGCTCGCCGCGATGAGCGCGACCCTCGTTCAACGCGGGCCCGACTCCGATGGGGCGTACCTGGACGGGCCGGTCGGCCTCGCAGCGCGGCGCCTCGCGATCATCGACCTCGCAACCGGGGACCAGCCGATCTCGAATGAGGACGGGCGGATCACCGTCGTCCAGAACGGCGAGATCTACAACTACCGCGAGCTGCGAGACGAGCTCGAGCGCGCGGGCCACCGGTTCAGGACGAGCGGCGACACCGAGGTCCTCGTTCACCTCTACGAGGAGCATGGGGAGCGGTTCGCGGACCGGCTGCGCGGCATGTTCGCGGTCGCGCTCTGGGACTCTGAGCGAGCACGCCTCGTGCTCGCCCGCGACCGTTACGGGATCAAGCCGCTCTACTACCGCGAGGCGGAGGGCGAGCTCGCTTTCGCTTCCGAGCTGCGGGCGCTCCCGCGAGGGGAGATCGACCTCGACGCGCTCGACGCGTTCCTTGCGTTCAACTCGGTTCCCGGGCCGCTGACGATCTTCCGCGAGGTCCGCAAGCTCCAGCCGGGGCACGCGCTCACCTGGCAGGACGGGCGCAGCGAGCTCCTGCGCTACGCGCGGCCTGCTCCCGTTCCGGCGGACGAGGTGCGGGACGACGAGGAGTCCGAGCTCGTCGAGGAATTGCGGGCCCGCCTGCGCGACTCCGTTCGCGCCCACCTCGTGTCGGATGTCCCCGTCGGCGTGCTCCTCTCGGGCGGGATCGACTCCGCGGTGCTCGCCGCGCTCGCGGCCGAGGAGCTGTCCGATCCGCTCCGCACCTTCTCGATCGGCTTCGAGGAGCGGACCTTCGACGAGCTCGGAGACGCGCGGCTCGTGGCCGAGCGCTACGGAACGGACCACCACGAGCTCGTGCTCAGGCCCGACGCGGCGCTGCTCCTGCCCGCGCTGGCCGACGCCTTCGACGAGCCGTTCGCCGACTCGTCCGCGCTCCCGACGTACCTCGTCTCGCAGCTCGCCGCGAGTGAGGTGAAGGTCGCGCTCTCGGGCGAGGGCGGCGACGAGCTCTTCGGCGGCTACTACACGTACGCGGCCGACCTGCTCGCGGAGCGCGCCGGCGGGACGGCGAGGTTCCTCCGTCCCGTCGTCGAGCGGCTTCCGTCGTCGAGCGCGAGGGCGAGCTTCGACTACAAGGCGAAGCGGTTCGTCCGCGCCGCGCACCTGCCGCCCCTCGAGCGCCATCACGGCTGGAAGGAGATCTTCTCGCCGGACGCCCGGGGGGAGCTCACGGGTCGGCGCGGCGGGCTCGACCCCGTCGACCTCCTTCGCGACCGGTTCGAGGAAACCGGGGAGGCCGAGCTGCTCGCGCGCCTGCAGGACGTCGACCTGGGCACGTACCTCGTCGACGACCTGCTCGTGAAGACCGACCGCGCGTCGATGGCCCACTCGCTCGAGGCGAGGGTGCCGTTCCTCGACTCCGTCGTGACCAACTTCGCGCTCTCGCTCCCGAGCAGGCACAAGGTGCGCGGCCTGCGGAAGAAAGTGCTCCTGCGGAAGGCCGCCGAACCGCTCGTGCCGGGCGAGCTCCTCCGCAGGCGCAAGCGCGGGTTCTCGATTCCCGCTGCCGCTTGGCTGCGCGGAGAGCTCGAGCCGTTCGCGCGGGAGACGCTCTCGGCCGACACGCTTCGGCGCCAGGGGTTCTTCCGCCCGGAGGTGGTCACGCGCCTGCTCGACGACCACGTGGCGGGTCGCGAGGACCTGAGCCGGCAGCTCTGGGGGCTGCTCGCGTTCACGCTCTGGCACGAGCGCCACGTCGAGCGCACGCCCGGCGCCCTGCGTGAGCCCCGGCTCGAGGCGATCACCAGGTGAGGGTTTGGGTCGACATCTCGGCCCCGGCACACGTGCTGGTGTTCAGGCCCCTGATCGCGCTCCTCCGGGAGCGCGGCGACGAGGTCGAAGTGACGACGCGCGACTATGCCCAGACGCTCGAGCTGCTCGCCCGACACGAGATCGACGCCGAGGTGATCGGCGCTCACGGCGGCCGCTCGCGAGTCGGCAAGGCCGCGTCGCTTTTCGGCCGACTGCGGGCCCTGAGGAGCTGGGCGAGGGACCGCAGCCACGACATCGCCCTTGCTCACGGCTCGCACGAGCTCACGATCACGGCCAGGCGCCTCGGCATCCCGAGCGCGACGACCCACGACTACGAGTACGCGACGCTCCAGCACCACCTCGGCGACCGCGCGGCCACGAAAGTCGTCGTCCCCGAAGCGATTCCCCTCGAGCGCATGGCCAAGTTCGGCGTCCGCCCGCCGAAGCTCCTCCAGTATCCAGGGCTGAAGGAGGAGTACTACCTCCACGACTTCGAGCCCGACCAGAGCGTGCTCGCCGAGCTGCTCATCAGCCGTGAGCGCATCCTCGTCGTGGTCCGGACACCACCCGACGTCTCGCTCTACCACCGGCGGTCGAACCCGTTCTTCCCCAAGCTGCTCAACCACCTCGGGCGCGAGCCGGAGGTGCAGGCGGTCGTCCTCCCGCGAAGCGCAGAACAGCGCGACTACGTGCGGAGCCTCGGCCTGGCTTCCGTGATCGTGCCCGACTCGGCGGTCGATGCTCAGAGCCTGATTGCGCTCGCCGACCTCGTCGTGTCGGCCGGCGGGACGATGAACCGCGAGGCTGCAGCCCTCGGCGTGCCTGTCTACACGACGTACGGCGGCCGGATCGGCGGTGTCGACGAGATGCTGATCCGGGACGGGCGGCTACGGCCGCTCACCGATCCTCGCGCGCTGGAGCTCCAGAAGCGGGAAGCGAATGGAGATCGGACGCGGCGAGATCCGAGGGAGCTGCTCGCTCTGCTCCTTACTGCCGTTTAGAAGCGCTCGATTGCGAGATATTTCCCCGGACAGCAACTGAAGGGGAGAGTGATGAGGAAAAGGCTGTTCGTCCTCGCCGCCTGCGTGGCGACTGTGGCGGCGGCGGCCGCGCTACCGGCGGGCGCCGACAACGACTCCGGGTTCCACACCTCGGTGCCGGCGATGCTGACGCCGCTCACGCCGGGCGGGGCCGTGAAGCCGATCATTTCGGTCGGCGACAACGTCAGGGGCTACCGCTTCGAGGCGATCCCGGACGGGATCTCGTTCACGCGCAACGGTCGCGGGACGATGGACGTGTACGTCAACCACGAGACGTCGCTCGTGCCGTTCCCGGCGACCCGCAGCGACTTCACGAACTCGCTCGTGAGCAAGCTCCGGCTCAACCAGCACAGCGCCGGCGTGCTCCGAGGCGAGTACGTGATCGGCAACGACGCGAACTACCAGCGGTTCTGCTCGAACTTCCTCGTCGGCGAGGAGCACGGCTTCGAGCGCGAGCTGCTCCTGACGAACGAGGAGGCGCGTGACATCGTGCTTCGCGAGGGATACGCGTGGCATCCGCCTCCAGGCCCGACGCTCGATGACCCGTTCGCCGAGCAGGCCGGTGTGGTCGTCGCCTTCGATGTGAAGAGCGGCGACTATCGGACGATCTACGGCATGGGCCGGCACAACCACGAGAACGACGTCGGCCTCGAGGGCTACGGCCACCCGGTCGTGCTCTCCGGCGACGACACGTTCGACGCGCCGGCGTCCCAGATGTACATGTACTCGGCAGCAAGTGGCTCGGCGCTCTGGAACGACGAGGGGACGCTGTACGCGTTCGTCGCCGACAACCCGAACGTCAACGACTACGGCGACTTCCCGGCTGCGAACGGCGCGTCCGGGCACTTCGTCCCGGTGCCGCGCATGATCGCAACCGGCAAGCGGACCGACGGGAAGGACGTCCGCGCCGCCGACTTCGGCTTCCCGGCGCCGCCCACCGGCATCCCGGACGGGCCGCAGTGGGTGCTCGAATACTGGAGCCACAACGTCGTACGCGCGCTTCAGTTCATCCGCATCGAGGACATCGCGTACGACCGTGAGGACCACAACGTCGTCTACTTCGCCGACACCGGCGAGCCGCGTGCGATCTCCGACGGCGCGGGCCGGCTGAGGCGTGGCCCGTCTGGCACGCGCGGGCTCTATCCGAACGGGCGCCTCTTCAAAATGGTGCTCGACCCGGACGACCCGCTCGTCGTCCAGAGCGTCTCGGTGATTTTCGACTCGGACGCGCTCGGATACGACAACCCGAACGCGATCCACAACCTGGACAACATCGAGACGACCGCGAACAGCGTCCTGATCCAGGAGGATCCGGGCAGCCACAACCAGGGGCCCGTCAACGGCTACGCGAAGGTCTGGCGCTTCCCGCTGCCGGCGGGGCCGCCGGTCAAGGTCGCGCAGGTGGACCAGTCCCTGCGCCCGAATCTGCCCATCGGTTCGTGGGAGTCGAGCGGGATCATCGACGCGTCATCGGCCTTCGGGCCTGGATGGTTCCTCGTGGACGTGCAGGCGCACGGCTACGAGCTCGAGACGGCGCCGAGCCCGTTCCCTGGGATCACGTACATGCGTGAAGCCGGGCAGCTCTTGGCGCTCAAGGTTCCCGGCGCGTAGTTGGAACTTCGTTCTCCGCCGGGGTCGTCAGACCCCGGCGGAGAGCACCGCCAAGACCTGGTCTCCGTAGCGCTCGAGCTTGGCCGGGCCGACGCCCGGCACCGCCGCGAGCTCTTCGCGGCTCCGCGGCGCCCGGCGCACGATCTCGGCCAGCGTCGAGTTGTGGAAGATCACGTAGGCCGGCTTCTCCTCGGTCTTGGCCGTCTCGAGCCGCCAGCGCTTGAGCGTGTCGTATACGGGATCGTCGGGCTCGACCGGCTTCGGTGCCGGCGCCCGCGTTTCGACGTCGAGCTCGGCCAGGAAGCGGCTCGGGTTGCCCGACCAGGTGACGGCGAGATGCCGCTTGGCCCGCGTGATGCCGACGTAAAGCAGGCGGCGTTCCTCGGCGAGGGCGTCGGCGGTCTTCGAAAGCTTCGACGGCAGTTCCCGTTCCTCGAGCCGCGGCAGGAAGACCGCCTCGAACTCGAGGCCTTTGGCGCGGTGGTACGTGAGCAGGTGGACGCCCCGGCCCGCGCGGCTCCCGAAGTGCTCCTGGAGGTACGCGACGAACTCCGCGGAGCTTCCCTCGCCGTACTCGGCCGCCAGCCGCACGAGGCGGGCGAGGTCGTTCTGGCGCGTCACCTCGCGCTCTCCGAGCCGGTCGGGAACGGCGTCGAGCAGGCCTTGCTCACGCGCGATCTTGGGCACGTCGCCGACGGGCCGGCCGCGGAGCGCCTTCAGGAGCTGCTTGGCTGCGTCCCGCTCGAGAAGCGCCGCTCCTTGTGATGGGATGCCGGCTTCGCTGAGGGCCTCCTCGTAGTCCGCGGAGCGCGCATTCGTCCGGAAGAGGATCGCCATCTTCTCGTGGGGGACGCCTTCGCCGTGCACTGCCCGGATCCGCTCGACGACGAAGGCCGCTTCCAGCTCAGCGGTCGCGAACGAGCGCGCGATTGGCGCCGGCCCCTCCACCCGCGTCGCCCGCAGCACCTTCTCGGCGCCACCCAGCCGCGGCACGAGGCGATTCGCGAACTCGAGCACCTCGGGCGTCGACCGGTAGTTCTCCTCGAGCCGGATCACCGTCGCGTGCGGGAACCGCTTCGGCATCGCCAGCAGATGCTCCGGGCTCGCGCCGGTGAACGCGTAGATCGACTGATAGTCGTCGCCGACCGCGCACAGCTCGTCGCGGTCGCCGAGCCAGCGATCGAGGAGCGTCTGCTGCAGCAGGTTGACGTCCTGGTACTCGTCGACCGTGAATGCCTGGTAGCGCTCACGGACCTGGTTGAGCGCGCCCTCGTCCGCGTCGAAGAGCCGGATCGCCAGCTCGATCAGGTCCTCGAAGTCGATCCAGCCCTGCTCCGACTTGCGCCGCTCGTACTCGCGGTAGACGCGGAGCATGAGGTCGGTCGGGATCGGCGGCTCGTGGTCGCCGAGCGACTGGATGTACTCGGACGGCGGGATGCGCCGGTTCTTCGCCCACTCGATCTCGGTCGCGAGGTCGGCGGCGGGCCGGAAGCGGTAGGGGCGGCGCAGCGAGTTACCGATGTAGCGGAGCGGCAGCGCTTTCGAGGCGAGGATCTTCCGCGGCGGCTCGGCCGCGAAGAACTTCAGCTGGCCGAGCGCCGCGGCGTGGAAGGTCGAGCACCGCGCGCCCGGCACCCCCAGCTCTTCGAGCCGCGATCGCATCTCTCCGGCCGCCTTGTCCGTGAACGAGACTGCGAGGATCTCGTCGGACCGGAACGCGCCGCTCGCGACCTGGTTCGCGACCCGGTGCGTGATCGTCGTCGTCTTCCCCGAGCCTGCGCCGGCGAGGATGCAGACCGGCCCACGCACCGTTTCGACGGCACGCCGCTGCTCAGGATTCAGCCCTTCGAACACCGGGCCACCCTACTCAGGCGGCACGACGGTCTCTGTGCCGGCTCAGTGACAGAAGAGCATCGACTGCTACCGCTCGACTAATCGCTCGAGGTGCGGAGCAGTTCCTGGGCAAGGGCGAGATCTGCCTGACGAACCAGAACCTCTCGCTGCCCGCCCCAACCTCCGCCTTGCTCGGCTGAAAAGTCCGTGGCCCGCTCGCCGCATTTGATGCCATGGGCGCGTAGCAGGGAGCAGATGACGTCGGCCTCACCCTGGCTTCCGACGACGGTGAGCCTGACGCCTATCTCCACGCCAGCTAGTGGAGCGTCTGCTCCGACACAGTGTCTTCTTGCGGCACGCCGACCCTGCGCGGCGCACGAACCATCGTCGACAGCCGTGACACCGCTTCCAGCGTCTCTCCGTCCTCCACGAGCTGTTCGAGCCCGCCCAGCTCCTCCTCGAGCCAGACGCCGTCGACCGGCGCCCGCCGGGCCCGCTTGATCTTGGGATGCTCGGTGTCCGCCACCACCTCGTTCTCTCCCCAGAGCTCCTCGTGGAGCTTTTCGCCCGCGCGCGCGCCGATGAACTCGATCGGGATCTCCCGGTCGGGCTCCTTGCCCGAGAGCCGAATCATGTTGTGCGCAAGGTCGAGGATCTTCACCGGCTCGCCCATGTCGAGGACGAAGATCTCGCCGCGGCCGCCGATCGAGCCGGCCTGGATGACCAGCGACACCGCCTCGGGCGTCGTCATGAAGTACCGGGTCATCTCCGGATTCGTCACCGTCACCGGCCCACCCTTGGCGATCTGCTTCTTGAAGATCCGGATCACAGAGCCGGCCGAGTCGAGCACGTTGCCGAAGCGCACCGCGCAGAACCGAGTCGAGATGTCCCGACGCGCGCCGTAGGCCTCGACGATCCACTCGCACAGGGCCTTCGACTGCCCGTAGACGGCCTGCGCATTCAATGCCTTGTCCGTCGAGACGAGCACGAATCGCCCGGCCTCGAACTCGACCGCGGTCTCGACGACGACCTTCGTCGCCAGCACGTTGTTCCGCACCGACTCGAGCGGGTTCGCCTCCATCATCGGCACGTGCTTGTACGCCGCCGCGTGGAAGACCACTCGCGGTCGGTAGCGATCGAAGACCTGCCGTAGCTTCTCGCGATTGCCGACGTCGGCGATCACCGGCACACTCGCCGGGAAGCCGCGGTCGTCGACGAGCTCGCGCTCGATCTCGTACAGCGGCGACTCGGCCTGGTCGACGAGGATCAACCGGGAAGCACCAGCCCGAGCAACCTGGCGGCAGAGCTCCGAGCCGATCGAGCCGCCCGCGCCGGTCACGAGCACGGTCTCGCCCCGCAGGTACTCCGAGATCGCGTCGAAGTCGACCTCGACCGGCTCGCGGCCGAGGATGTCCTCGACCTGCACGGGCCGGATCTGCGCCGCGAGGTTGTGGTCGCCGGCGATCAGCTCGTAGAGCCCCGGCAGCGTCTTGACCGGTACCCGGGCGTCGCGAGCGTACTCGACAACCCGCTGTCGCACCTCGCCCGAGGCGGCGGGAATGGCGATCAGGAGCTCGTCGGGCCTGTTGTCGCGGAGGATGTGCGGGAGGTCCTCGGTCGTCCCGAGCACGCGGATGCCGTGGAGGCGAAGGTTCTTCTTGCGCGGGTCGTCGTCGACGACCCCGATCGGCGTGGAGCCGAGCGCGCGCGACTTCAGCATCTCGCGGATCACGAGCTGGCCTGCATCGCCGGCGCCGACGACGATCACTTCCTTGCCGCGGGCGACGAGGCTCGCCGCACCCGGGCGCTCGAAGATCGTGCGCGCGAGCAGCCGTGAGCCGGCGACCAGAGCGAGCAGAAGCAGCCAGTCGAGGATCGCGACCCCGCGCGGAAGCCGCGCGGTGTCGGCGGGCGGGAAGAAGTAGACGACGAGACTCGCTGCCAGCGAGGCGACCGTCACGCCCTGGGCGGCGCCCCACATGTCCCGGGTCGAGACGTAGCGCCACCAGCGGTTGTAGAAGCCGAAGAGCGTGAAGACGACGAGCTTGATCGCGACGACGAGCAACACAGTCCGCCAGTTGACGAGCCGTTCGTAGAAGGGCGGGATGCTGCCGAAGGAGTCGAAGCGCAGCTGGAAGGCGAGCAGCCAGGCGACGGCGACCAGCACGCCGTCGGCCGCGACCTGCCAGATCCGGTGGCGGTTCACCGGGCTTCTCAACGGACGGCCTCCAGGGATACCGCCTCTCTTACGGCCGAGACGACCCGTTCCTGCACGTCGGCTTCGATCCCGGCCCAGAATGGCAGCGCCAGGTTCTCCCGCGAGGCGCGCTCGGTCTCCGGGAAGTCGCCCTCGGAGTAGCCGAGCGAGCGAAGAGCCGGCTGCAGGTGGAGCGGGAGCTCGTAGTAGGCCTTCGACGCGATGCCGGCCGACGCCAGGTGCTCGCGGATCCGGTTCCGCTCTGATGAGCGGATGACGAAGACGTGGTAGACGTGGGCCGGCTCGTCGGCGGGAAGCTCGCAGACCTCACCGAGCCCGAGCTCCGCGTAGCGCGCGGCCGCCTCGCGCCGCAGGCGGTTCCACTCCCCGAGTCGAGGCAGGAAGAGACGGAGCACGGCGGCTTGGAGCTCGTCGAGCCGCGAGTTGTAGCCGATGAGCTCGAACTCCTCCTTCGCCTTCGAGCCATGGAATCGGAGCAGCCGGATCCGTTCGGCGAGGTCGCCGTCCCGCGTCGTGACGAGGCCTCCGTCGCCGAGTGCGAACAGGTTCTTCGTCGGGAAGAAGCTGTAGGTGGACGCGATCCCCGTCGTGCCGACTCCCGGGGCGCCGAACGCCTGCGCCGCGTCTTCGACGACCGGCAGGTCGTAGTCGGTCGTCGCCGGCCGGCCGAACAGATGCACCGGCATGATCGCTTTCGTCTTCGGCGTGATCCTGCGGCGCACGTCGCTCGGGTCGAGGTTCATCGTCGCCGGGTCGATCTCGGCGAAGACCGGGGTCGCTCCCCGGCGCGCGATCGCCTCGGCAGTCGCGTAGAACGTGAACGTCGGGCAAATCACCTCGTCCCCCGGCCCGATCCCGAGCGCGTCGAGCACGATCACGAGCGCGTCCGTCCCGTTCGCGACCCCGATCGCATGCTCGGCGCCGAGGTAGGCAGCGGCCTCCTCTTCGAAAGCCCGCAGCTGCGGGCCGAGGATGAACCGCCCCGAGTCGAGGACGTCGGCGATTCGCTCCTTCAGCTCATCCAGCAACGGCGCATACTGCGCCTTGACGTCAACGAGCGGGATCTGAGGCACGGCGCGCCAGTCTAGACGTCCTCCGGCGACGGACCCACCACAGGACCGCGAGCGCAAGAAGCAACGCCGCGACGGTGTAGTCCGCGTACCGGAAGTTGTGATGGAACTCCTCGTAACGCGTGCCAAGCGCATAGCCGGCTCCCGCAATCCCGAAGCACCAGGGGATGCAGCCGAGGAACGTGAGCACCGTGAAGCGAACCAGCGGCATCTTGGCCACGCCGGCAGGGATCGAGACGAACGACCGCACCACCGGCGTCACCCGGCCGAGAAAGACGGCCCAGTCACCCCAGCGCTCGAACCACTTCTCGGCGCGTTCGACATTCTCCGGGCCGAGATGGAGCCAGCGGCCGTGTCTCTCGATCAACGGCCTACCGCCGTAGTAGCCGATTCCCCAGCCCATGACCGAGCCGACGGTGTTGCCGAGAACGCCGGCCATCGACATGGCGAAGAAGGCCCAGAACCCCTCGATCTCATAGCCGAAGAGGACGACGTCTTGTCCCGGGAACGCACCCGCCGCCAAAGCCCCCGCGTAGAGCATCACGAGCTCACTCGCCGCAGGCAGGACGGCGTCGATCACCATCAGAATGAAGACGGCGTACAGCCCGTGATCCCCGATCACGGACGTGAGCGCGTCAGTCACCGACGCGGTGATCGAGGCCAGCGGCACCCCGGGACTGTAGTGCTAGCGCCGGGCGCGGCGAACGAGGAAGCGCCGCTCGAGCTCCGCCGGCCCGAACGCGTTCGCCGCCTGGACCCGGGCCAAGTACGGGCCGGAGTAGGCCCGGACGCCGTTGCCGTAGAGGCCGTTCCAGCGAATGCTCCGGCGCCCCGCACCGAGACGACGGCGAATGGTCTTCACCCGCGTGCCCCTCGCGGTCCTGATCGAAAGTGTCACGACGGCGGGATGCGCGAGCCGGAAGCGAACTCGAAGCGATCCGCCTCGGCGGCGGACGACGACTCGCCGCGGCTTGACGCTCAGATAGCCCAGCGTGTTGTTCAGGTAGAAGGTTCGGCTGGCGGTCGATTGCTGGCCCTGGTCGTCGACGGCGTTCACGACCCAGCGCCAGCGGCCCTCGGGCTCGCCGCCTCCGCTCCAGCCGTAGCGATAGGTGCCCGGCGCGCGAAGCTGCGTCTCGGTCAGGCTCGTGACCCCCTTCGGTCCGACGAGGCTCGACGTCACCGTCGAGGGGCGCACGACCTTGTAGCTGAGCGCCTGCCGCTCGGCGACCCCGTCGCCGTTCGGCGAGAGGACCCGCTTCGTCGCCGGCGGGGCGACCACGCCGTAGTAGAAGAGCGTGAGGGCGTCACTGACCGCGCGCTCGCCTCCCGGATCGGACGGCTTGTTGAGCAGCTTCCCGTTGAACGCCATCGTCGTGGAGCCGCCCGAGTCGAGCGCGGTCGCGGTGACCGCTCCCAGGCGGGCGAGCAGCTGGCCGAGCTCGAAGTTCGTCACGCCGATGCTGTAGCCCCGCTGCCTCCCGTCGACGGCGACGAAGACGAGGCGGCCGTTCGCGAGCTGGCCGACGCCCGTACGCGGGTTGCGGGGATTGATCTGGCTGGTCGAGAAGTCTTCGAGCGCGCTGTACACGGGCTGGCCGTTTCGGACGATGACCGGGCCACCGCCGATCGCGTCGACCACTGCTGCCCAATTCGGGCGCAGTACGAGGCGGACGAGCACCTCCTGGCCGACGGCAGCTTCCGCGACGAGCTTGCTCGCGGCTGTCCCCCGCGCGACGAGGACCGCGCCGTCCCGTGGGATCGGCGTTCCGCCCCCGTTCCTGATCTCCGTGACGAGGCCGTGTAGGTCGGTCGCCGGCGACGCAGGCGGAAACGGCTGGAGCACGGCCTCGACGGTGCCCTGGGCCTCCGGGGTCGAGGCGCCCCAGACGGGCGTGAAGAGCGAGATCGCCTGGGCGGACGGGCGCTGGTTGAGACCGTTCAGCGCTCTCTTCGGGCCGAGCCCCTGCCACTGGCCGAGCATCGTCACGCGCTCGACGAGCAGGCCGCCGTCGTCGGTGATGCCGAGGCTCGAGCGGCGAGGATGCGGCGGCGTTTGTAGAACGCCGGACTGCATCAGCATCCCCGACGGGAGGCCCTCGTCCCACGTCCAGAAGTCGCCGTTGACGCCCGCGACGGTCGCGCTCGCCGACGCGCGTTTCTGCATCGACGTGACGGTCTCGCGACCGATGAGCGAGTCGTTGGACAAGAGCGGCCGGAGCGCGTAGAGCCCTCCCGGCCGGGGTGCGCGCATGACATGCACGACGACAGGCCCGCTCGGCGTGAACTGAACCTGGCGTTCGTAGGTCACGCCGGGCATCAGCGACACGCGCCCGGCGCTCGCGGGAGCTGCGAAAACCGCAAAGAGCAGGGCTGTTATGGCGATCTTGCGGACCACGGACGGCCAGCACGCTAGCGAACGAATCCGGCCGCGGTCGAAAGCTTTACAGGTTGCAAAAGAGACTCATGGCGCCTTCAGCGTGTGCGCCGCACAACGAAGCCGCGTTCGAGCTCGGCCGGCCCGAAGGAGTTCGACGCGCGCACCCGGGCCACGTACGGCCCGGCGAACGCCCGTACGCCGCTGCTGTAGCGGCCGTTCCAGCGGATGCTTGCCCGACCAGGGCGCAGCTGACGTTGGATCGTCCGTACTTTCGCCCCACTCGCCGTCTCGATCGTCAGCGTGACGCGAGCGGGACGAGTGAGCCGGAAGCCGACGCGCAGGGAGCCACCGCGGCGACGGACGACGATCCGCGCTGGAGTGACCCGCAGGTATCCCAGCGTGTTGTTGAGGAAGAAGGCTCGTTCGGAGCTGGATGCCCGGCCCAGGTCGTCGACCGCATTGATCACCCAGCGCCAGCGACCTTCGGGCTCGGGCCGACCATCGGGTGTGCGGCCGCTCCATGAGACCCGGTACGTGCCGGGCTCCTTCTGGCCCGTCTCGATCTGCCGCGGGACCCGGTCCGGGCCGATCAGGCTGGCAGTGACGGTCGAACGGCGCACGAGCTTGAAGCCCAGCGACTGTGCTTCGGCGACCCCGTCCCCGTTCGGTGAGACGACCGGCTCCGGCGGCGTGGGTGCCTGAACGCCGTAGTAGAAGGCGAAGAGCCCGTCCGCGACGGGACGCTCACCACGCGGATCGGAGGGACGGTTCAGAAGCTCGCCGTCGAACGCCATCGTCGTCGAGCCGCCCGCATCGAGCGCGCTGGCCGTGACCGCGCCGAGTCGAACCATCGTCTGCGCGAGCTCGAAGTTGGTCATGCCGGTGCTGTAGCCCGGCTGGCGCCCGTCGACGGCGGCGAACACGATGCGTCCGTCTGCGCGCTGGCCGACAGCGGTGCGCGGATGGCGAAGGGACAGCTGGTTGCTCGTGAACTGCTCGAGCGCGCGAAAGACGGGCCGGCCGTCCTTGACGATGAGCGGCCCTCCGCCGACCGCGTCCAGGACCCCGGGCCACTGTGGGCGCAGGATCAGACGCACCGTGACGTGCTCACCGACCGGGGCCTCCGACGCGAGCCGTCCGGCCGACACGCCGCGCCCGACGAGCACGGCTCCGTTGGGCGGGATCGGCGTGCCGCCGGCCGGCTTGGCAGCCGTGACGATCCCCGTCAAGTCGGTGAACGGCGCCACGGATGGGAACGGCTGGAGCGTGATCTCGACCGTGTTGTTCGCAGCCGGTGTCGTCGCCCCCCAGGCCGGCGTGAACAACGAGACGCCCTCCGGCCCAGGTCTCTGGTTGAGGCCGTTCAGCGGTCGCCGCTGGCTCACCCCCTGCCACGTGCCGATCATCGCGACTTGCTCCACGAGGAGCCGCCCGTCCTGAGTGATCCCCACCGTCGAGCGCCTGGGATGCGGCGGTGTCCTCATGAGGCCGGACTCCATGACCATCCCGCTCGGGAGGCCTTCGTTCCAGGTGAAGAGGTCAGCGTTCACGCCGCCGACGGTGGCGACGGAGGACATCCGCCGCTGCATCGAGGTCACCGTCTCGCGCCCGAGCACGGACTCGTTCGAGAGCACCGGCTTCAGGGCGTAGAGCCCGCCCGGCTTGGGGGCGGTCATCACGTGGACGACCTCCGGCCCGTGGGGCGTGAACATCAGCTGGCGCTCGTAGGTGATTCCCGGGGCCAGTGCCACGCGGGCGGCCGCGGCGGGCGACGCCAGAACGCCCGCAAGCAGAGCGGCGATGAGCAGTCGGCGGAGCATGGGACCGCGACGAGGCTAGCTGAAGCCCTGGTGGGACTCGTCGGTTTCGGCTCAGCGGCGGCCGACGGTAAGCCGCACCGGGAACTGGTTGGCTCGTCTCGCGCCGCGACTCGGGCGCTGTGCGACAACCTTGCCGCGCAGCGCGCGCTTCACGTGCACCCGCCTCACCGACCCGACCGAGCAATGGTTCTGTCGCAGGAAAGTGCGAGCCCGAGCGAGCGTGAGGCCGATCAGCCGAGGCACCTTGCAGACATGCGGTGGCGGAGGCTCGATGGGTGGTGGCGGAGGTGGTGGCGCCGGAACTGGGGGCGGCGGAGGTGGCGGTGCAGGTGCCGGGGGCGGCGGTGGTGGAGGCTGGGGTGGCGGCGGCGGCTGCGGAGGTGGTGGTGGTGGCGGCGGCGGCGGCGGAGGCGGAGGTGGTGGCGGAGGTGGCGGGATGGGTGGGGGAGGCTCCGTCGGCGGAGGAGGAGGCGGCGCCGGCGGAGGGTCGGGCGGGGGTGGTGGCGGAGGGACTGATGGCTTCGTCGAGATCAGGATCCCGACCGGATCGAGCACGTCTCCGGCGGGCGTCACGCGGCTGCCGTAGACGTCCCACTCGCCGTTGCGCTTGTCCTGCCAGACGATCAGGAAGTTCACTCCGTCGAAGGCGATCGCAGGCGTCCGCTGGTCCCCGGCGGCGGTCGAGACAGGGATTCCGGCCGTGTCGAGCACGGTCCCGTCCGTCGCCACGCGGGCGCAATAGATGTCGCCGGAGTCGGTGCCTACGGTCCAGGCGACCAGGTAGTTCGTTCCGTCGAATGCCACGGCCGAGGACCTCTGATATTGGGCGCCTGTGGCAATCGGGATCCCGCTCGGGTCGAGGACTGCTCCGTTCTCGGTCAGGCGGGCGCCGTAGACGTCTCCGTTGCCGCTGCCGAGCGCCTGGTAATCCCAGGTGACGAAGAACTGCCCGGCCCCGAAGGTCATTGCCGGCCAGATCTGGCTGTCCGGGCCCTGCGCGATCGGGAACCCACCGAGTGGATCGACGAGGCCACCCGCCGGCGTCACGCGGGCGCCGTAGATGTCGGAGTACGCTCTGTTGTCCCACCAGGCGACCAGATAGAGGGACTGTCCGAACGCCACAACGGGGATGCGCGTCGCGGTCGTCATCGAATACGTGAGTCCGATGGAAGGGAAGAGAACTCCGCCGCCCGGGGTCACGCGGACTGCAGAGATCGACTCGTAGCCCGGGCTGAACACGTACGCCGACCACCAGGGAACCAGGAAGTTCGACCCGTCGAATGCGACGCCACGTGGATAGATGCGGCCCGTAGACGACGAGGCGATGTGGATGCCATTCGGGTCGAGGAGGGTCCCGGCCGGGGTGACTCGCGCTGCATACGCTGCGCTCTCGCCTCCTGATCGAAAGTCCGACCAGCTGACAAGGTACTCGCCGGCGCCGAAGCCGATCGACGGTGCCCTCTGGCCGCCGGGTGCCCTTGACACGCCCAACCCGCTCTCGTCGAGGACGGCGCCGGAAGGCGCGACGCGCGTGCCGGTGATGTCGATCAGACCGGACTGGTTGTCCTGCCAGACGGCGAGATAGTTCTGTCCGTCGAAGGCGACGACAGGAAGCTCCTGGTCACCGGGGCTCGGATCGACGAGCTGCGACCTGGCAGCACTTTCTTGTCCAAGGGCCAGCGCCACGACGGTCGCAGCCAGGAGCGCGGTGATGCCCGCGAGAGCCCCCCGGCGCATGATCGTGGCCATTTGCCCTCCTGTAGACCGCTGTTCTAGCAGCTATCCGGCGACGTTACGACCCACTTGTTAGGGCACCGTGGAGGATCCGAAAGGAATCTCCGACAACTCGGCTGCCGAGAGCGGAGCTAGTTCCAGACCTTGACGTCGCGGTACAGCGTGTCCCGCTGCACCGGCGTCTTGCCCAGCGCCTTGATCGCGTGGACGAAGTCGTGAGTCGACGCGCGATGCGTCGTACCCGCCGCCGAGACGACGTTCTCCTCGATCATCACGGAGCCGAGGTCGTCGGCGCCGAACTCGAGGGCGACCTGGCCGATCTTCATCCCCTGCGTGACCCAGCTCGACTGGATGTGGTCGACGTTGTCGAGGTAGATGCGGCTCACGGCCTGCGTGAGGAGGTACTCGAACGAGGTCGGGTGATGCGTGACGAGCGGCGCGAGCCGCGTGCCCTCGGGCTGGAAGGTCCACGAGATGAACGCGCGGAAGCCGTGCGTCTCGTCCTGGAGGTCGCGGATCCGACGCATGTGCTCGATGCGCTCGGCGAGCGTCTCGACATGGCCGTACATCATCGTCGCGGTCGTCGACATGCCGAGCCGGTGGGCGTGGCGCATGACGTTCAGCCAGTCGGCTGTTCGGGTCTTCTTGGGCGCGATCACGTCGCGCACGCGGTCGACGAGGATCTCGGCCCCGCCGCCGGGGATGGAGTCGAGGCCCGAGTCGCGCAGGCGCGTGAGCGTGGCGGGGACGCTCAGCTTCGAGCGGCGCGCGATGTGCTGGATCTCGGGCGGCGACAGCGCATGGAGGTGGACCTTGTAGCGGCTCTTGATCGAGCTGAAGAGGTCCTCGTAGTAGTCGACGCCGAGGTCGGGGTGGTGCCCGCCCTGCATGAGGACGCCGGTGCCGCCGATCGCGAGCGTCTCCTCGATCTTCTTGAAGATGACCGTCTTCGGGAGTAGGTAGCCCTCGGCGCGGTCGCCGGGGCGGCGGTAGAAGGCGCAGAAGTCGCAGTCGGTGACGCAGATGTTCGTGTAGTTGACGTTCCGGTCGATGATGAAGGTGATCCGGCCGGGGTCGCTGTGGCGCGCGCGCAGCTGGTCGGCCGCCTTGCCGATCGCGACGAGGTCCTTCGACTCGAGGAGCGCGACGGCCTCGGCGTCGGAGATGCGCTCGCCGGCAAGTGCCTTGTCGAGGATCTCGGCGGTCACGCCGGCACCGCCTCTCCGTACACGAAGCGGAGGTTCGGGACCCGGTCGAGCTCGCCCGCGTCGCGCGCCAGCTCGAGGAACGT
This sequence comes from Gaiellaceae bacterium, assembly GCA_035765175.1. Classification (GTDB taxonomy): domain Bacteria; phylum Actinomycetota; class Thermoleophilia; order Gaiellales; family Gaiellaceae; genus VAXT01. The sequence continues at coordinate 7,283 of DASTYD010000028.1, read as the reverse complement.
GAAGAGCGCCGCGCGCTCCCTTGGGCCGAAGCGGTAGCGGAGCTTCTCGAAGTACCGGGCCAGGAAGCCTGCGGGGTAGCCGTAGCGCTCCATCGCCTCGCGAGCGAGCACTTCCGGCTCGGAGCGAGCCCGGCGCACGGACGCGACGAGGGCGTCCTCGAGCTCCTCGACCCCGTCAGGCGCGGGGTCGAGGCAGGCCCAGACGGCGAAGACCATCGGCAAGCCGGTGCGTTCGGTCCAGATCCGCCCGAGGTCGTGGTGAGGCGTCGGATCCTCGAAGGCGCTGCGGAGGGCCGCGTCGCCGATGAGCAGCTTCGCGTCGGCCGACTCGTCGAGCGGCACCTGCGCCGCGTTCGGGAACAGGACGCGGGCGAGCACGACCGAGGTGGCGCTCTCGGGCGTGACCGCGATCGATGCAATGTGCTCCATGCGCTTCGGCGAGACGAGCTGGATCGAGTCGACGGCTCCCTCCGACGAGACGCACAGCCTCGGCAGCACCTTCAGCCGGTCGGCGTTCCGCGCCCACTCGATGGACGGAATCGGCGCGACGTCGACCTCGCCGGCGAGGAGCTTCCGCGCGAGCTCGGTCGGAACGCCGCTGACTTCCTCGACCTCGGCATCGAGCCGGTGAAAGACCGGCGCCATGTTCACGTAGCTGATACGCCCGAGCCGGATCACAGTCTCCGCGCCCCCGTCGAGGTACCCGCGCGTGCGCGTCTACTGGGGACCCCACTGACCGCGCCCCTGCCGCTGAGGCTAGTGGCGGATTCCGCACGTGTCTGTGACCGGATGTGCCGACTCTCCATCAGTCGTCCCACCGCCGCAGCTCGTTGTAGAGCGTGTCCCGCTGCACCGGAATGCGGCCGGCCTCCTTCACGACGCGAACCAGCTCGTCGATCTTCTGCTCGGTCTCCGTCGTCGCCCCCGCCGCGTGGAAGATCTCCTCCCGCACGACGGTCCCCTGCACGTCGTTCGCGCCGAAGTGGAGCGCGACCTGGGTCAGCGGGAGCCCCATCATGATCCAGTAGGCCTTCACGTTCGGCACGTTGTCGAGCAGCAGCCGCGAGACGGCGATCAGCTTCAAGTCGTCCGAGCCCGGCGTGTGCTTCCAGCCGCGCTGCTCGAAAACCGTGTTCTCCGGATGGAACGCGAGCGGGATGAAGGCGAGGAAGCCGCCCGTCTCGTCCTGGAGCTCCCGCAGCCGGAGCAGGTGGTCGACCCGCTCCGCGTACGTCTCGACGTGCCCGTACAGCATCGTGCAGTGCGTCGGGATCCCCAGCCGGTGCGCGATCCGGTGGACGTCGAACCACTCGTCCGGATGCTCCTTCCCCGGCGCCACCAGCCGCCGTACGCGGTCGGCGAAGACCTCGGCGCCGCCGCCCGGCAGCGACCCCAACCCCGCGTCGCGAAGCTCCCGCAGCACCTCCTCATGCGTCAGCCCGCCGAGCTTGGACATGTGGTGGATCTCGCTCGCCGTGAAGAGCTTCAGGTGGACGTCCGGCATCGCCTGGTGCAGCTGTCGCACGATCTGCACGTAGTAGCCGAAGTCGACGTGCGGGCTCTCGCCGCCGACCATGTGGATCTCGGTGAAGCCGGTCAGCTCCCGCTGGCGAAGCGCGTCCTCGACGAGCTCCTCCCCCGTGTACGTGTAGGCGCCCTCCTGCTTCTGGGTGACGGCGAAGGCGCAGAACTTGCACTTCACGCGGCAGACGTTCGTCTGGTTCAGATACAGGTTCTGGACGAAGTAGACCTCGTCGTTCCCGCCGCGCTGCCGACGCGCGAGATCGGCCAGCTCGCCGAGGCCGAGGATGTCGTCGGATTCCATCAGCGCGAGCCCGTCCTCGAGGTCGAGCCGTTCGCCGGCCACGACCTTCTCGCGGATCGGATCGAGCGTCGACGTGCGGTCGAGGACTGCCACTACGCGGTCCTCTCCACAACCGCGTCGGTGATCGCGTCCAGCTCCTCGCGCGCAGGGACGCCGTCGAGGCATGCCCGCGCCCGCTCCGCGTACTCGCGCGCGACCTCACGCGCCTCGTCGATCGCGCCGCTCGCGGCAACGCGCAGCATGGCGCCGTCGAGGGAGCCGCCCGCGAGCGCTCGCCTGACGACCTCGTCGTCGCGTGCGGCCAGCAGGAGCGGCAGTGTCGGTATGCCCTCGCGAAGATCGGTGCCGGCGATCTTGCCCGTCTCGACGGTCTGGCCCGCGCAGTCGAGGCAGTCGTCGACGATCTGGAACGCGATGCCGAGCGAGAGGCCGAAAGCGCCCAGCTCGCGCCGCCCGCTCCCGAGCAGGCAGGCAGCCTCGAAGAGCTTCGCCGTCTTCAGCGCGCAGCGCTCGAGGTACTCCTCGACCGTCGTCTCGGGACGACGCCGCTGGACTCGCTCGAGGGCCTCGCCGCGGACGAGCGCCAGCGCCGCGTCGGCGAGGATCGCCACGCCCCGGCCGTCACCGGTCGCGGCGAGCTCGGCGAAAGCCCGGGCGAAGAGGTAGACACCGCCGGCGCGAGCTGCTTCCTCCCCGTACTTCGACCACACCGATGCACGGCCCCGGCGGAGCTCCGCACCGTCGATCAGGTCGTCGTGCACGAGGCTCGCCATGTGCACGAGCTCCATCGCGACGCCGGCGGTGACCGGCGGATCCTCGTCGGGATCGGCGGTGAGGAAGACGAGGAGCGGCCGCAGGCGCTTTCCGCCCGACGCCAGCGCCTCCGCCCCGATCTCGGCGACCAGGCCGGGCCGCGCGGAGACCGCCACTGCGAGCCGGTGCTCGAGCTCCTCGAGGTAGAGGTCGAGCCCGGGAGCCGCGCGAACGGTCGCGAGCGCGCTCACCGCGCCACCCCCGTGTGCAGGGCGACGATCCCACCGGCGAACAGCCGCCAGCGGATCTCGTCGAAGCCGGCCTCGTCCATCAACTTCGCCAGGCTCCTGGGGTCGGGGAACCGGCGCACGCTCGCCGGCAAGTACGAGTAGGCCGAGCCTCCCGGCAGGACCTTGCCGGCGAGCGGAATCACGCCGTCGAACCAGAAGCGGTAGAACGGCGCGAGGACGCCGCGCGGCCTGGTGATCTCGAGGATCGCGACTCGGCCGCCCGGGCTCAGCACGCGGCGCATCTCCGCAAGCCCGAGCTCGCCATCGGCGAGGTTGCGGAGCCCGAACCCGATCGTGACCGCGTCGAACGCGCCGTCCGCGAAGGGAAGCGCAAGCGCATCGCCCGAGACCCACTCGATCGCAGGCTCTTTCGCACGGGCCCGCCCGAGCATCTGCTCTGAAAAATCGAGCCCCGTGACCTTCCCGCCGGCCTCGGCGGCCGAGAGCGCCAGGTCGCCGGTCCCGCAGCAGACGTCGAGCACCCGGTCGCCCGGACTCACGACTGCATCCGCGGTCTCCCGCCGCCAGCGCCGGTCGAGGCCGGCCGTCATCAACCGGTTCATCGCGTCGTAGACGGGCGCGATCCGGTCGAACATCTTGCGGACCCCCTCCGGCGGAAGCGCGCCGGTCCGAGCGCTCATGTCCCCCACTCCTCGACGAGTGACTGGTCGAGACCGAGCTGGGCGAGGCAGCGCGCGACGAGGAAGTCGACGAGGTCGTCGATCGTCTCGGCTCCGTGGTAGAAGCCCGGCGCAGCGAAGAGGATCGTCGCTCCCGCCCGGCGCAGCCGAAGCAGGTTCTCGAGGTGGATCGTCGACAGCGGCGTCTCGCGCGGCACGAGCACGAGTTTCCGCTCCTCCTTGAGTGCGACGCCGGCCGCGCGGTGGATGAGATTCGCCTCGCCGCCGGTCGCGATCGTGCCGGCGGTCGCCATCGAGCACGGACAGACGACGTAGCCCTCGACGCGGGCCGAGCCGCTCGCGTACGGAGCCGAGTAGTCGTGCGGGTCGTAGACGGTCACCGCGTCGCCGGCCCGCTCGGTGAAGCGCGCGAGCACCTCGTCACGCGGCAGGTGCTGGTCGCCGTAGAGCTCTGTCGCCAGCACCTGGACCCCGGCCGGCGACGCGCAGATGCCGACCTCGCAGCCCGCCGCCGCGAGCGCGTCGACGAGACGCGCCGCATACGGCGCTCCGGATGCACCCGTGATCCCGAGGAAAACGCGCACTACTGCCCGCCCGCGCTCGGGCAGGCTTCCGACTGCGGCGCACACGTGCCGGACGACTGGAGGAAGGTGCCGAGTTTCTCCAGGTTCTCGGCCCCGAGGTCCTCGAACTTCGGCATCACCGTGTTCCCGAACTGCGTCGGATCAGCCACGTAGCCCGCGAAGCCCTCGACCCCGCGGTTCGAGGTCCGTCCGATTTCGGACAGGTCGGGCGCCCCCAGATTCGTCGTGCCCGCACCCAGGTACAGGTGGCAGTTCATGCAACCGACCTGCGCGAAGATCTCCGCGCCCTCGACGGCCTGCTGGTTGTTGGCGAACCCTTGCTGCTCGGCCCACTGCGGCACGAGCGCGCGGTTCTCCTCCGGCAGGGGCTCCTTCGCGACCGCGCCCTTGTACGTGAGGATGCCCATCGAGGCGATCGTCAGAAGCGCCGCGACCATCGCGACCGGCCTCCGCATCGGTCTCCGCTCCCGCCGCACGTCGATGAACGGCAGCGCGAGCAGCAGAAGCAGGAGGATCGTCGGGATCCCGACCGTCCCCAGGAGCACCGAGTCCGGCCACTTGAAGATCCGCAGGAGGTAGAAGAGGAAATAGAAGTACCAGTCGGGCCGCGGGACGAAGTTCGTCGTCCCTGGGTCGGCCTTCTCGTCGTAGAGCTTCCCCAGCAAGCCGGAGTCCTCGTCCGTCGGCCCCTCGTCGGCCGTGAACTTCCAGACGAACGTGAGCGCGACGATGAGGCACACCACGAGCAGGCTCATCACAGTGTCGTGGAACATCGCGAATGGGAAGAACGGCTTCCCGCGCTGCTTGACGTCCTCCTTGTAGCGCTCGTGCTGAGCGCGGCGTTCCTCGAGGCCCCTGGTCGTCATCGCTTCCGTGCCCCTCTCGGGCCCGGCGCAACGAGCCCCGATCTCGGGGGCGGCGGCGGACCGGGCCGCGCCCTCCCGGCCGGCTCGGCAGACCACGGCGGCGAGGTGACACCGACTCGCACGACGAGCCAGAGGTGCAGACCGATCAGCCCTGCGAGCGCTCCGGGCAGGACGAGCATGTGCAGCGAGTAGAAACGGGCGAGCGTGTCTTGTCCGATCTCAGTCCCGCCCTGGAGGATGGGACCCAGGAACGGGCCGAGGAACGGCCCCGTCGCCTGCAGGTTGACGCCGACGACCGTCGCCCAGTACGCGGTCTGGTCCCAGGGAAGCAGGTAGCCGAAGAAGCCCTCCATCATCCCGAGCACGAGGATCAGGACGCCGATGATCCAGTTGAGCTCGCGCGGGTACTTGTAGGCGCCGTAGAGGAACACCCGCCCCATGTGCAGGAACAGCAGGATGATGAAGACGCTGGCACCCCAGCGGTGCATGCCGCGGACGAGCCAGCCGAGCGTGAGGTCGTCGGTGATGTGCCGGATCGACTCGTACGCCGAGTCCGGGTCCGGCTGGTAGTACATGGCGAGGATCACACCGGTGACTGCCTGGACGATGAACGCGGTGAAGGCGGCCGAGCCGAGCGTGTGGCCCCAGCTGATGTCACCAGGAACCCTCCGGAAGAGGAAGTACTTGATGCCTCCGACGAGCCCCGAACGGCCCGGCAAGGAGGTGCGCTCCTCGAGCCACAGCAGCGGGTAGAGGAGGATGCTGAGGAGCTTGTGGAGGAGGCCTGGCTTCTTCTTGTTCGCCATCAGCGGGGAGGCTGCACCGGGTAGAGGAGGCCCTCGGGGCCGTCGACGTGCTGGCCGGGCCCAGAGAGCGGATAAGCGTGGATCTGCGCCTCGGCGCCGGTCCCGTCGACCTCGGAGACCGAGTAGGTATCGCCGAGGAGAAGCCGACCGTTGTTGATCTCGAACTCGTAGCGGTCGAGCGCGCGGACGGGCGGGCCGGCTGTTCGGTTCCCCTCGTTGTCGTACTGCCCGCCGTGACACGGGCAGCCGAATCCGGCGGCCGCGGCGGTCGGGATCCGCGTGACCCTCTGGCCCTCGCTCACTTGGGTCTGTGCATCCTCGTCGATCGGGAGACCGTTCACCTGGACTGGACAGCCGAGGTGCACGCAGCGATTCGAGAGGATCGTGAAGCTCGGCACGTCGTCGAGCAAGCCGTTGTTGCGGATGTACGCCGTTCGCCTGGAAACCTCCCCTTCCTCCGGCCTGAGCAGGTACGTGGCGATCACGTACTGGTTCTCAGGGAAGTCCTCGATCGCGCCGACGTCGACCTTCGGGTGACCCTGCTTGACGAACGGGGGCAGGATCGTGAAGCCGAGGACCGGCGCCGTGACGACGACTCCGATCAGGCCGCCGAGGCCCAGCGTCGCGGCCTCGAGGAACTTCGAGCGCGGGTAGCGGATGACCTCGCCTTCGCCGGGCTCCGGCCCCGCCGGTCTCGTGCCGGCGGGAATCGGCGCGGGGGCCGGCTCCGGCTCTTCGGCGGCGGGCTCCGTGACGGTGCGGATGCCCTTCGTCACGTCGCGGATCCACAGGAAGCCGAAGATCGCGGCCAGGACGGCGCCGACGGCAACGACGATCGGGCTCAGGATCAGGCCGATGAAGATGCAGGCGATGCCGATGGCGAATCCGACCGGCCAGATGGTCGGCGTGGGCTCGTGCGGGGTGCCGTGACCGCCGTGAGGATCCACGTTCCGGCGCGGATTCAATCGGGCCTCGGGTCCAACGTCAACGACGTACCAATTGCTGCAACGAGCCGACGACAGCTTGCGGCTCACTCCGCTGCGCGGCGCTCGCTATTTCGGCCTTGCCGAAAGACGTCAACGACGTAGCAAATGCCGCAACGAGCGCTGTGGCCGTCCGTTGCCCTGATCCGCGTCCGCGTCGAAGCCGTACTCGCCCCAACGGCGGTCGACGAGGGCCCTGATCTCTTCGCTCATCAGGATCTCCTCCGGCCACTCGCGAGTGCCCTCGGCAGGGCCTTTGTGGGTGGCATCGATGCCGATCTTGCCCCCGTAGAACTGACGCGTAGGCGCATGGTCGAGGTGGTCGAGCGGCCCCTCGCTGAGCAGGACGTCGCGCTGCGGATCGACGTTGGCCGTGACCCGGAAGAAGACCTCTTCGTAGTCGTGGACGTTCACGTGCTCGTCCACGACGACGACCGACTTCGTGAGGCTGAGCAGGCCGAGGCCCCAGATCGCGTGCATCACCTTCTGCGGCTGGCCGGGGAAGCTCTTGCGGATCGAGACGATCACGCAGTTG